>JBBSOT010000348.1:0-5656 GCA_038259455.1 Hyphomicrobiales bacterium
AGGGCCGCTTCGACCCTCGCCTCGTCATCTGAACGGATGGCCCCGCCGTGAAGATGCCGAAGCTAATTCTGATCTACGAGACCGAGGAGACCTGCCGCAAAATTCTGGTGGGTGAGGGGTTCAGTGGACATCACGCTGAGGAGATATCCTCTTACCTCGCGCAATCGACAGATCTCGCTCACGAATTTGGCTTGATTGGCTCTGCGTGCGAGCATCGTGGGCTGGAGTTCGAGCCCGTTGAGCTCGACGACGCGCACTTGCGGCTATCCGGTCTGGATCCTGACAAGACGCTCGTTTGGACATTGACCGACGGCATATCTTATTTCCGCGGCAGTGCAGGCCCGATGTTGGCCCGGCTCAACGGACTTCGGAGGTTCGGGGCCGACGATTCTCTGTTTTCCCTTTGTCAGGACAAGTTCCGCTCAGGAGCCGTGCTGTCGGCACTCGGTCTGCCTGTCCCGGCTGCGGGGCTGGCGTGCGACGGGCAATGGTTGGTCGAAGCGCCATTCTCACCAGACGGCTACTTCACGAAACCCAACAGACTCGGCGCCAAGATCGGTATCTGGCCTGATTCTCGCTGCGATACGCGCGAGCACGCGATGCAACTCAGCCGTCGCGCATATACGGCCTATCGCGACAGCCTTGTGGTCCAACCCTATGTGCGCGGCCGCAACGTTCGCGCGAGCTTTCTCGCGGTTGATCAGGAAGCCGGAATCGAGAAGCTCGGGGTGTTCTTTGTCGATTCGGGAAGCGATTTTCAGACCATGGCTGACAGCATGGCCCTCTACGGTGCAACAGGAGCGACCGCCTCGGCACAAGGACGTTACGTTGAGCCTAACCTTTCTCCGCTTGAGGATAGCCAGCCAATCGCCGCCGACAGAATCCGCGAGATGGTGTCACGCATGATGTCCACCCTCGGCCTGCATGATGTCTTTTCAGCAGATTTCAGGGTTGAAGCAGACGATAGCGTGCATCTGATCGAGTTTGAGGTCTGTCCCGGGCTTCCATGCTTCGATTTCAGACATTACTGCCGGACTGTCTGGGGCCTGGATCTCGCCGAGGCCATGGCTGCTGCGGCTGCAAACCGATTCCAGGCCTAATGGAGACGCCGATCAGGCCTTAGCCAGACAGATGTCAGCGACACCCTTCTTGATAAAGCCCAGTTTCTTGGCGGCTGCCTTGGACAGATCGATCATTCGCCCCTTTATGAAAGGTCCACGATCGTTGATACGGACCACGACCGACTTGCCGTTGAGGCGATTGGTCACTTTCAGCTTGGTGCCGAAAGGCAATGTCCGGTGCGCGGCTGTCAATTCAGCAGGGTTCATCTGCTCCCCAGATGCGGTCTGCGACTGGAGCGCATACCAGGATGCACTGCCGCACTGGGCTGAAGCGGGGACTGCACCTGAAATAAGTACAGTAGTCAAAGCGGCCGCAAGTGCTGCGGCTTTCATATAAGGCATCCTGGATAACTCTCCGTCAAAATTGCTGCCTGTCCCTAGCGGGAAACAAGGCATCAAATGCGGCGGTCATCCGGCAGTTCCGTGACTGACCTACACGTTTCTCGGCCAGACGAAATACTTTGTCAGAATGATGGGATGCTTTGTCGCAGCAGCACGCAGCATGTTTGTCGGAATGACGACCGGGCTTTAGCTGATACACACAGAACGAGATGTCGTTCTGTTTGCGACGTGAGCCACTTGATGAATGCCTGAAAGCTATCGCTGCAGCTAAAGCGCGATAGAACGTCAGAGCGTTGAGACACGCTCGGTCAGTAGATCGAAAAAACCGACATGGTCGATATCGCGCATGTAGGTAGCATTTTTCGGGCGCTTGGTAACGCCCCACCAATCGGCTACGGTCATGCCCATCGTCAGTTCGGATCCCGTTTCAACTGTCACGTTGCAGTGTCGACCGCCGAACAGTTCCGGCTTCAGCAACCAGGCGATCACGCAAGGATCATGCAGTGGCCCGCCGTCTGTGCCGTACTTCTGCTCGTCGAACCGTTCAAAGAACTCAAGCATGTCGGCAATAGCCACCCCCACCCGCGTTCCGAGCGCGCGGAAGGCCGCTGTCCGCCTCGCCGTGGTCAGGGCCTTGTGCGTGCAATCAAGCGGCATCATTACGATGGGTACTCCCGACTTGAGGACGACATCGGCGGCATGCGGGTCGACATAGATGTTGAATTCAGCAGTCGGGGTGACATTGCCACCTTCGAAGAACCCTCCGCCCATCAGCACGATCTGCTTGACGCGAGGAGCGATCATGGGTTCGCGAACCAGTGCCAGCGCGATATTGGTCAGCGGGCCTAGAGCGCACAATGTGACAGAACCACGTTCGCGGTCCATCAACGTTTCAACAATGAAGTCGACGGCGTGCTGCTCTTGAAGTGGCATTTTCGGTTCCGGCAATTGCGGTCCGTTGAGACCTGTCTTGCCATGCACTTCCTCGGCAGTGACTAGTTGACGGACCATCGGCCGCGTGGCGCCTGCAAACACCTTGATGTCGGGTCGCGCAGCCAGTTCGCATATTTTGCGGGCATTTTTTTCTGTAAGCTTGAGAGGAACATTTCCGGCGACGGCAGTGATGCCCAGAACCTCAAGCTCGGGGCTGGCAAGAGCAAGCAGGATGGCTACGGCATCGTCCTGTCCTGGATCGGTGTCGATGATTATCGGGGTAACTGCGGTCATGCTATTCCCTTGCAATCTGGCATTGTGAAAAGTCTTGAAGTTGTCCTGAGCGCGAACCATATCACTGTCAGTGGAGAAGATGCCTTGCGGGTCTTTCCCCATTATGTCGCTCTAAGAGGACACAGTAACAATGAGTCGCATGACCCCTTTCTCGAGCCCGCTTCTTCTTGGGTTCGACGCCGTTGAGAAGACGCTGGAGCGCCTTGCCAAGACGGGTGATTCCTATCCGCCCTATAATATCGAGCGCATCGAAGGCGCTGACGGCTCGGGTGAGCAGTTGAGGATAACGCTGGCGGTCGCCGGTTTCGCGGAAAGCGACCTGGAAGTCACCACTGAGGAGAACCAGTTGGTTGTTCGGGGGCGCCAGTCCGACGACACGGAGCGTGAATTCCTGCACCGTGGCATTGCAGCCAGGCAGTTTCAGCGCTGTTTCGTGATGGCCGATGGAATGCGCGTGACCGCAGCTGAGCTCAAGAACGGCCTGCTCTCCATCGATCTGGATCGTCCTGAAGCAGAGCGGCTCGTACAGAAAATAAACATTTCGGTGAAAGGCTGATCCAGCACGGCGCCGGAACAACAGCTCTACCGCGGGCCGGTCGCAAAGACGCCCCGCCAACAGGAGGCTATTATGACCCACCAGCATGACAATGAACGGCTCAGCGATTCCGACCTCGCCCATCTTGGCGAGGGTTCTGTCGCATATCTGCGAGAAATCGGCAGCGATGAGTTGATGGGCAAGTTTCCCGGACTGCCAGAAATTGCCCCGGGCACACGACTTTGGGCGCTGTTCGCGGCGAACGGCCAACCGATTCTGTTGTCGGATGCCCGCGAGCGCGCAATCGCTGGCGCCTTTGAGAACGACCTGACCCCAGTCAGCACTCATTGATCTAGGGTCTCCGCAACACCGCTCTGCGTTGCAGCCTGATGTGAATCAGGCTGCCTTGGAGCCTTGGGTCTGAGAAAGCAGTGCGTGAATTGCGGTCGCGTCCTCGGTGCCCCTTACCTTCGCGACAGTGTCGGCATCACGCAATACGCGTGCAATCCGGGAAAGAGCCTTCAGATGATCGGCACCGGCGCCTTCTGGTGCCAGCAACAGAAACACCAGGTCAACGGGCTGATCATCAAGCGCCTCGAAGTCGATCGGTGTTTCCAGACGCGCGAAAACGCCGCTGATCTGTTTGACCCCTGCGAGTTTGCCGTGCGGAATGGCGATCCCGTTGCCTACGCCAGTGGAGCCGAGGCGTTCACGCTGCAGGATCGTATCGAATATCTCCCTTTCGGGAATGCCCGCGATCGATGAGGCCCGCTCTGACAGCAACTGAAGCAGTTGCTTTTTAGAGTTGGCCTTCAGCGTTGGCATGATAGCCGGTACTTCTATGAGATCACTGAGATCCATTACCAAAAATCCTTGTGCTCTGCCTGTCACTACCAACAGTTTGCAAGCGGTGATCGAGAGATGCAGTTATCGTCAGGCGGTCATCGCGGCAGATGGGTCAATCCAGCCGATATTCCCGTCGCCCCTGCGATAGACGATATTGACCTGATTGTTGCCCGCATTGCGGAACACGAAAACAGGGCTGTCTTTGGTGTCGAGCTCAATGATGGCATTGGCAACGGACATGGTCTTGAGCGACATGGTCGACTCTGCGACCACGGCTGGCGAATAATCCTCCGGGACCTCATCGTCATCCTCGGCGACGGGAGCCATGACGGTATAGGCCATGTCCTCGTTGCGACCGGAACTGCCGACCGCGTCGTAAGACTTCAGGCGGCGCTTGTAGCGCCTGAGGCGCTTCTCGATGCGCTCCGCGGAAGCGTCGAAAGCGGCCTGGGGGTCGTAGGCCTCCCCACCTGCCTGCAGGCCCATTCCGCTGTCCAGAAATATGACGCAGTCGGCCGAAAATCGTGAGCCTGACTTCTCAACGGTTACGTGCCCCGAATAGCCGCCGTCGAAGTACTTCTCGATTGCATCACCGATCCGGCCTTCAATGCGTGTGCGGAACGCATCGCCAATGTCCATGTGCTTACCCGAAATCCGCAGGCTCATTCCGTTTACGACCTTCCCTGTTCAGACTCTGGATGTCCCAGAGTGTATACCCGTGGCTGATGCGCACAAGCTTTGGAGCGGCGCCAAGGCCGATTTCCGGTCAGAACTTTCCGATTGTTCACAAGCCGTCCCAGACGGCACCTTCAGCAGTCAGGCCTGCGGCCTAGTCCATGCGGGCGGGCTTCTAGTCACTTCACTCGGAAATGTCAATGAAGCGACGCGATCCGAAAAATGAAGGTTCTTTCAGCGCCCTGCCGTAACCATAGCCCGTTTTTCGCGTCGGCGCTGTACTGAAGAAGGAATACTCATGCCTTCACGATATTTCGCGACGGTTCGCCTCGCGATATCGACGCCACTTTTCTTCAACATATCCACAATTGCGTCATCGGAAAGCACGCTGGCAACCCTCTCTTCCTCGATCATCTGCTTGATACGATCGCGAACGGATTCCGATGAATGCGCATCCCCTCCACCCGAGGCGGGTATCGAAACCGTGAAAAAATAGCGCAGTTCGAAAACGCCGCGGGGCGTCAGCATGTATTTGTTGGCTGTGACACGGCTTACCGTGGATTCATGCATGCCGATTGCATCAGCGACCGTGCGCAGATTCAATGGCCTCAAGTAGCGTACGCCGTGAAGCAGAAAAGCGTCCTGCTGACGGACGATTTCGGATGTCACCTTCAGGATCGTTTTGGCACGCTGATCAAGGCTGCGCGTCAACCAATTGGCATTTTGCAGGCACTCCCCAAGAAAATCCTTTTCGGCCTGTCCCTTGGCAAGGCCGGAGACTTGCGCAAAATAAATATGATCCACCAAAACCCGAGGCAGCGTTTCGGGATTGAGCTCGACCGTCCAAGAGCCATCACCGGCGGCCTTGACCTCGACGTCAGCGACAATCGCGTCGGCGTGACCGCCAGAA
>JBBSOT010000349.1:0-5648 GCA_038259455.1 Hyphomicrobiales bacterium
ACCGGGCCGGGGATCCCCGAAAAACTCCGCGATCAGGTCACGCAGCGGTTCGTGCGCGGCAAGGTCGGCAGCACGGGCAGTGGCCTCGGCTTGTCCATTGTGGCAGTGGCAGTAGAACGCATGCAGGGTCGCCTGGACCTGCCTCCGGCCGATGCGGACGGGCAGACCGTGGTACTGACCCTCCCGCGCGGCGCAACGGCGGAATAGGCAGCCCCGCGCGACGCGTCAGCTCCGGGTGAAGGTGTCGGCCGTCGTCTTGGGATACAGAAAAACCGTCGTGTCCATCGGGACACGGTCATACAAATGGCGGATATGATCGTTGGTCAGACCGGCGCACCCGTTGGACACCGCGCGCCCGATGCTGGCGGGATCGTTGGTGCCATGGATGCGCAGGAACGTGTCTCCCCGTCCCTCCTGGAACAGGTACAGCGCCCGCGCGCCCAGCGGATTGTTCGGGCCGCCTTCCATCCCGTCCTTGTGACGGGCGTATTTTTCCGGCTCGCGTGCGATCATGTCCGGCGTCGGGGTCCAGGCCGGCCATTCCTTTTTAGCCCCGATGTAGAACCGCCCTGCTTCGTAGAGACCCGCGCGCCCGACGCGGATCTTGTACAGCCAAGCCTGCGCACCGGGCATCGTCCAGTAAAGCTCGAACCTGTCGGGCACGACATGGATTTCGCCAGGCGGAACCTCCGCATCCAGCGGCACGATCCTCGGCTCCATCGGCAGAACCTGGGTGTCCTGCGCAAGGGTCGGCCGCGACCAGAGGCCCATGCCCAAAGCAGACATGCCAAAGGTCACGGCGTGACGGCGGGTCAGCAGCGGGGCACTTGCCGCCCTCGAGGACACGTCTGTCGGTGCGTCAGCGGGGAGTTTTCGGTTCGGTCTCGTCATCGGAATATTCCACTGTTGTGACTGTTCTTCCGACTATGCTCTGTTTGCCTTAAACGAGGCTGAAGGCAAAAAGGCCGTGGCAGGATATATCGGCTTCATCCAGCGCTTTCTTGATTTCAACTTGCGGCTCCCGGGATGCAGCTACCTCGTCAAATGATCGACCGAACCCACCCCTGTCAGGCGTCAGCTGCCGGGTGAAATCATCAGCGGGAACCCGCGATGCCACCCATCAGAGCGGCGCGCGATACTTCGCCCGTCACGGCATCGGTCAGATTACCCTGGGCGTCGAAGAACAGGGTCGTCGGCAGGCCCAAAGCTTCGAAATGCCGCATCAGGTCGCTGTTGGGGTCCAGCAGGATGTCGGCCTGCGACAAGCCTTCGGCCGCCAAAAAATCCTGCACCTGCGACAGCGTTTCACCCTGATTGGCAAAGACGATCCGTGCATCGGGTGTCGCTGCGGCCACCTCCATCATCATGGGCAGTTCGCGGCGACAGGGCGGGCACCAAGTGGCCCAGAGGTTCACGACCAGCGGGCGGGAGTCGCCGTCGTTCAGAGAGACGGGCCTGCCGTCCGCCTTGTGGAATACCATCGGCGGCAGGCTGTCCGGCCCGGCGGGCGGCAGCAGGGCGGGGACCGCTGCGGCCACGACGCCCGCCAAAGCCATAGCCGTGACCAGCGGCGCAAATGTGCGACCGTCGCGCAGGACCGCCATGGCGACGACCACGGTTGCGCCGATCAGTCCCGCCACGGGGGAAAAGCCGCCCTGCCAGATCGCAGGGATATCCAACGGATGTTTGACAAAGATGTCGCTGTTCGTCAGCACGAAGCCGATCCGTGCCGCAAGAACCCAACCGACGATCACGGCGAAATCAGGCAGACTGAGTGTCTGGCCGGTCCGCCGTGTCCACCGGCCCCACAGGGCCAGACAGGTCAGAAAGGCCATGACAGCGCCAATGGCCGCAAGGCGGTCCGCCCCGAAGACGAAGGGACCCAGGGACAGCCCGCTCATGTGCGGGACGTCGCGCCGTGGGGGACGGTGGGGAAAGTGGTGTTACACATCATGCCCGTTGTGCTTTCACTACTTTCTTAACCCAACCTTACGACAGGTATGTCAGTTACGTTGAAGGTCGCAGGCCGACCCGGCAATCACTCAAAACTCTTTTTCCATCCATGTGCCTCGAAAATTGCATTCGTCGCATCGCCTGACAGAAAGGTGACAAAGCGGGCGACCTCATCGTTATCGCTGCTTTTTTCGGTCACAGCGATCGACGTGTCGCGATAGATCGTCAGTTCGGGTTCGGTCGGCACGAGATCGGCCACATCCGCATTTTCAATCTGCCAATGGTTCCATATCAGGAACGCATCGAGGCTTTCATCGGTCGTCCAAGTTTTCAAGGCTGCCCCGCTGTTGGGGGCAATCACGTCTATATTGTGGCGGAACGCGGTCATGGCTGTGATATCGCGCATGCGCCCGACGATATCCTCCCACATGCCGACTTGACCCGCGCCGTCCACCACCATCAGACCCAGATCACTTTCGACAAGGTCAGAGATACCGACGATGCCTTTCGGGTTTCCCTTACTAACCAGAATGGCCGACGGACGCAGATATAGGGGTGTCACGCTGTCCGGCAGGATTGTGCCGTGGTCGCCGATGAAATCATCCATCATGTTCTGCGATCCGCTGAAAATGGCATCAGCATCCGTCCGGGCTGCCTCGATCCATTGCGGGGTGGGGCCGGAGGTTACGGTGACCGCGATGCCAGTCTCGGCCTCGAAGGCCTGCCCAACCTCGCGCATCGGTGCGGCGGGTCCGCCGGGGCCGAAGACTGCGATATCAGCCTGTGCTGCCGTAACGCTGCAGCAAAGTGCGATGGCAAGTGAGGTGCTTATGGCCGTTGGTGTCATGGCATGTTCCGATCATGTTTCTGCTCGCCCTGCGGTGACGATTGCTGAGATTGTGGTTCACCGCGGCAGGGTTGCGAGGTGCTCGTGTCATGCTGCATCCCCGGTCTGCGCCCTGTATCGCATTAGGGCGTTACAGGCCGCGTAGCCGACCTTTGCCAGCTGCCGTCGCCCCTTTGCTGGGTTTGCCGTGATCGGACTGAGTCGATATTGTTGCTGCGGGCGGCGATTGGGGTCACGCTCAACCGCGCGGCATTGGCGGTGACCGACAGTGAACTTGCCGCCATCGCTACGGCCGCAGCACCCGGACCAACATGCCCCAAGGCCAGCAGCGGCAGCAGGCCGACGTTGTAGATCACGGCCAGCGTCAGGTTCTGACGCCCGACACGCCGGGCCTGGCGCGCCAGCGTCAGGATCGCGGGGGAGTGGGCAAAACTTGGGGGTCATGCGGCTGCTCTTTGGTAGGCTCCGGTTAGCCGACCGTCGAGAACGGCGGCGCGGACAACAGCCACGCGGTGGGCTCCATTGGGCGACCATCTCATGCGGCGGCGCTTGCCCATGCGGGTGTTGCCGATGTCGTCCACGCAGCCCTCTGCCCGGGATAAAGAGACCGGAAGGCCTCTTCGATGTCGCTTGCCGTAGTTCGTCAGGTTGTCCATGTTGTTCGCAAGGTATGAATAGAGGTCTCGGCATCGAGCTTGCACTCGCCGAGCCGCTTCAGTCACCACGCGGTCATCTTTAACCAGCCGCGCGGAATCGACCATCAACCATTGCAGACTGGTCGTGGCCGTTAGAACTTTTCCATGCCAAAGGTACCATCGCAGCGTTTCGGCCGGACGTTTGAACAGCACTGGAATGCCGGAGAACCCCCTGCTCTGCAGCAGGCCTTTTACGGCGTTCTCGACGTGCTGAATACGCATCGAGATATGCCACCAGTCGAGGATATGGCGGACCTTTCCATCGACGGCATTGCGGACGAGGTTTGGCAGGGCTGGTTCCCCGTCCGAAATTACCGTGACGGTTTGTTCGTGATCCCAACCGAGAGCCTTCAGGTCCTGGCGAAGCTGACTGGCAGGTGACAGGACCGCCTGTTGCACCATGCCGAAGCGACGGCACCTATCGTGGCCTTCAATTTTAACGACCACAACATCGAGGTGTCGCTTCTGATATTCCGGCCTGCATCGGATATGCGCACCGTCCAGGAAAACCGTCAGCGCAGGCGCCTCTTCGGCGGCTGAAGGAACCAGCGGCTCATTCTGCTCGCTGTCGCGGATCTCCCGGGCAACTTTGCCCAGTCGATTGCGAACCGATGTATTCACCTGCTTCGCGCAAGGCAGAAAGGTTTCCAGGATACGCGCCGCTTCCCGGAAGGAATGACGCGCCCCAAGTTCGGCTTGAAGGCGTCGCAGTTCCGGGGTCGATCGATCCGGAAAAAAGTGAGCGAGAGGCGAAAGCGGTCCGCCCAAGACAACATCGGATTTTGCATTGCAGGCGCATCGGCGAATGCGCGGCGCTTTGACCTCGAACCTGCCGAAGAGCGTGTCGAGCACCCGCGACCGATAGTCATGTATAGCCCGGACCCCGTCGCAATCCGGACAGATCCTGCTGGCTTCAGAAATTTCCTCGATCTGGTCGCGCAGCATCGCTTTCTGCAATTGCCCGAGGATCGTCTTCGCATCTTCGAGCAACAACCCGAACCCCTCAGGCTGCGTGCGTCGAAACGGGCGGGACAAACGGCCGAGACGATGTCTCTTTGTGGTTCCGTTCTCAAAGGTCGTCTCGACAATAATCCGCACTTCCATGGCAGTTCCCTCCTCAATGAACCACCAACATACACAGACACCCCCAAGTTTTGCCCACTCCCCAAATTTGCGATACAAAATGGGGCTCAGACTACTTCTGTATTGCTTCAAGATAGTCCAGCAAATCCTCAAAGTCGGCCTCAAGCACCTCACCATCTGCGCCACCATTCGGGTAGACATGTCGTAATCCGACATAAGCAAACTTAGGCATCGCAGAAGTGCGGCTATCATCTTCTGGCGCGCCCATGACAAACTGTCTAACAACCATACGAGGAAAAAAACCATTGTTCTGTTGCTTCAGAGCCGTCAAATCTGGCGGCACCGCACCCGGCCCAGATGAAACTCTTTTAGTACCTTCTCCGTGTGGCCCGTGGCATCTCGAACACTCTTTAGCATAAATGGCCTGTCCCCTTTTGACGGTTGTGTACGTGTCGTTCGATCCTTCAGTGCATGCGGATAGCAATGCCCCACAGACGCTGGCGACGATAAAAAAGCGTGTTTGCATACCAAGAAATTTCCCCATTATTTGATCGAGTTATATCTTATACATTGAAAGAGATGTCGAACACCACGACCTGATTATGTCGCACTGGCCCTGGCGACCGAGCGGGCGGAAACGCCGACGTCACGATATCTTTTGTTGCATCCGATCGCCGCCAACAACATCGCCAGCGGCCTTGAGGAACTGGGGCACGACCATATCCTCCTTGTGGCCATCCATGCCATCAACCTACATAACACGACGAGTTGCTGCCGAGCGGCCGCCGCACTCACACCATGTGTTTGGGTAATTTGAAAGCTGGCGGTGCATCTGGTTGGATTGTCGTTGCAACACAACCACCAACCATTGAGGACGCACCACCATGGAAGAAGATAACATTGTCGAATCCGCGGGTCGAGAGGCGGTTTCTGATCCGCTGACGGACCTGCTGCGCAAGAGCGCACGGCAGTTGCTGCAAACAGCGGTAGAGGCCGAGCTCGAAGGCTTCCTCGCGCAATTCCAAGACCAACGCACGCCCGAGGGGCGCGCCATGATTGTTCGCAATGGC
>JBBSOT010000350.1:0-5627 GCA_038259455.1 Hyphomicrobiales bacterium
GAGCGAGGAATTAGGCCATGCCGGTCGCTTTATTTATCGAATCCTCTATCTTGAAGGAATGCCCAAGGTGGAAGCTGCCAAGGCTCCAGTCCAGGCTCAAGGCATCAACGCGCTGTTTCGCGCTGATCTTGCCGAGGAACGAGGCGCAGTGCAGTTCTACACGCAGGCAGCTCAAGACGCGGCCAAAGACAATGACATCGGTTCAAGTCGCCTGTTTGAGGACGTAGCGATCGAAGAAGAAGGTCACGTTGATTGGCTGACCCGTCAGATGGGTTTGCTCGAGAAGATGGGCGAGCCCACTTACATGCTTGCCCAGATGGAAGATCCGCAAGCGGCTTGACCAAATACAGCCGTTTCAATGCCGCGCGGAATATAGACGTTTAGTACTAGGTCAGAACCACCGCTAATTTGCTGTCGCGCCCCATCTATTGAGCAATTGGCAGGGACGGAGCGTTCTTCTGGCCGCTGCAAGAGGCTCTCTTCAAACTGCGGCCTAGCCAGTGGCGTTGTGTGCGGAGTTACATATGGTCAGTCGTCGTTGGCGTCAGCACGTCGTTCTCGCCCGCTTTGGCCGAAAACATCTTAGGCGACACGCTTATCTTCACACAGCTCGCCTGGCCTCAAATAAAGAAGGAAATCGAAAAATGACGGCATTCGCATCGAAAACCGCAAACAACACTGCAGACGCCTCGGAGGCTCCGGTTCTATACGCGCTGACCGACATGCTGCGTTACAATGCCTCCACCAAGGATGTGCGTTTCCCCCTCAAGGAAATTTTCTTTGATTCAGGGCAGGGCCTCGTGCGCTTTGTCGCTCTCGACGTCGGCGGGTGGTTCGATAATCTCGAGGTGGTGGTTTCAACGCGATTGATGGGCGAACCTGACGAAAGCAACCGCGAATGGCCAGTTGAAATCAGTCCCGACGGCATCAAAGCCGCGCCGGAATGGTCCGACCCAAAGGTCTTCGGGTACATGGCGATGGCGGAGATGCCGCCGATCATGGTTGGTCCATTAGGCGGGGGCTTCGCTGGTTTCACCGATCTTGATCGGCATGAGGCGCAAGGCGATCGGGAGACCTCCGGAAATCCGAAAGTGGACGGATTTTCGCACCTTAGTGACTGGCTGGGCTTGCCGGTTTTCGGTCAGAACGGCGAAGTCGGTACCCTGATCGATATCTTGTTCGAACCTAAGACCGGATCCCTGTCGCATCTGGTTATTGACACCGGAGGGGCGATTTCTGCACAGCAGATGGTCGTGCCATATGATCGGCTGCTTCATCTGGCCAAGGGCGGCAGCCATGTGGTGATGAACGTGACTGAGAAGCTGCTACGCGAAGCGCCGCCGCTTGAGCACTTTGACATGCTCAATCGCTCATGGCTGGACAAGCTGCGGGCCTACTATCAGCTGGCGCCGAGGCTTTAAAGAGCGGCGCGACATCCTGCTTTGAACCGCGCCGCCCTGACGTTGATTTCAGTAAGAACGCCAAAGGCATCGAAGACGCCGCCGGGTTTCCATCTACTGGAATGGGAAATCCCAGACACTATTACAGATTAACAGCTGCCCGCGCGAGCGAGAGAGGACGCGATATGCCCGAGCAAAATGATGGCCCGGAAGAACCGGGTCCTTGGAATACGACAAAGAAACGCCGCGCGCCGGAGATTGATGCGCTGCTTCGCAAAGGTCGGGAACGGTTGGGCGGATTGGTGCCTGGCGGGCGACCGTCGATGAAGGGCTTTATGGTAGTCGGAGCAATCGCTCTCGCAGCAATCGGGGTCTGGACATCCTATTATACGGTCCCGAGCGACTCTGTCGCCGTTGTTCAGCGTTTTGGAAAGTACAAATCAGAGGTTCCGCCCGGTCTGCATTTCAAGGTCCCGCTCGGTGTAGACGTCGCCACGCTGGTGCCGGTGAAGCGCCAGCTGAAGCAGGAGTTTGGCTTCTCGACGCCGGGCGCGACCGAGCCGTTTCAAAGCCCGGTTGACGGACGTCGTGAAACCGAGATGGTGACAGGCGACCTGAACGCCGCCCTTGTGGAATGGGTTGTGCAATACCGGATATCCGAGCCTTTGAAGTTCCTGTTCGAGGTGCGTGAGCCGCGCGCGACGCTGCGCTACGTCTCGGAATCCGTGATGCGTGAGGTGGTCGGCGACCGGACGGTAGACGAGGTCATCACGATCGGTCGTCAAGAGATCGAGAATGAAGCGCTGTTGAAAATGCAGGCGCTGGCCACGAAATACGCGATGGGCATCAGCATCGACCAGGTGCAGCTGAAGAACATCAACCCGCCGGGCCCGGTTCAATCGTCCTTCAACGAGGTCAACCAGGCACAGCAGGAGAAGGAGCGCCTGATCAACGAGGCGCGCCGGGAATACAACAAGGTCATCCCGCTGGCCGAGGGCGAAAAGGACCAGCGTATCCGGGAGGCCGACGGTTACCGGCTGAAAAGGGTCAACGAGGCGGAAGGTGATGCCGCGCGGTTCACGGCGCTCTTTACCGAATATGAGAAAGCGCCAGAGGTTACGAGGCGGCGGATTTACATTGAGACCCTTCAGGCAGTTTTGCCCGGTATTGGATCGAAGATCATCGTCGATGGGCCCTCCAGCAGTATTCTGCCGCTTTTGAACCTTGATCGCCAACAGGAGGATCGGCCATGAAGATCGGATTAGGAATTCTTGCAGGAATTGTGGTCGCCGCCGTCGTGACGGTTTCAAGCGCAGTCTACACCGTAGGTGAAGTTGAACAGGCCATCATCACCCAGTTTGGTAAACCTGTCGGTGAACCGATCACATCGGCCGGGTTGAAGGTGAAGCTGCCCTTCGTTCAAACGGTCAATAGAATTGATAGCCGGGTTCTGGAGTGGGATGGCAACCCTTCCGACATGCCCACCAAGGACAAGCTCTACATCTCCGTCGATTTGTTCGCGCGGTGGAAGATCACGGAGCCACTGCAGTATTTTCTTCGTCTGCGCGATGAACGCAGTGCCCAATCCCGACTCGATGACATTCTCGGCAGCGAGACTCGCAATGCCGTAGCCAAGCATGAACTCATTGAGATCATCCGCACGACCAAGGGTCGAACTCCGTTGAGGGACACGCTCTTGACAGACGAGGAAATTGCTCAGGATATCGGTTCGCTGGTTCCGATCCAGAAGGGGCGGGCCCTTGTGGAAAGGGAGATATTCGAAGCGGCAGCTGAGAAGGTCCGCGTATTTGGCATCGAGCTTCTCGATATCCGGTTCAAGCGGATCAATTATAATGAAAGCGTCAGGCCGAAAATCTATGACCGCATGATTTCAGAACGACGTCAGATTGCTGAGCGTTTCCTCTCGGAAGGTAACGGCGAAGCGGCGCGTATTCGCGGCAACCGCGAGCGGGATCTGAACAAGATTCAGTCCGAAGCCTACCGGGCGGTTGAGAAAATCCGCGGAGCTGCGGATGCCTCCGCGGCACAGATTTATGCCGGCGCATACACGAGTGGTCCCAAAGCAGCCGAGTTCTATGAATTTACGCGAACCATGCAGGCCTACGGTGACATGATTTCCGGTGAAACAACGCTTGTTCTGACAACGGACAGTGATCTCTTCAAATTCCTTAGAGGAATGGAGGCTGGCACGTCAGATGACACTGAAACTATTCCCGATCTTGGGGCAAACACTGTGGCGGAGCGATGAAGCGAACGGGAACCAAGCAATGACCTGTGACCGGTATGATCGCAATGAGGCAAACCGTGAATCTTCCGTAGGCCGGGAACATCCAGCCCTCCGCGGCCTGCTTGGCGAGCGTTCATGCCCAGCACCAATTTCATCAAGGAGTTGATTAATGACGGAACTGACAAGGTCGAGTGTATTCAAACCATCCGCACCCCGAGCGGAAACGCCGATGGACAAGACCACGCGCGCCGCGAGGGAAATCCTCGACGGAGAGATGGAACGCCGTCAGGTCAAGACAGCGCGTCTTCGCAAGGCACGTCTCGAGAGAGAGGCCAGCCCGGCTGTCGAAGTCGTCGCGCCCTCAACCAGCAAAGTACGCAATAAGCCACCGGCCAAAGCCATCCCATAGGGTGGTCACATGGTTCATGCGAAACACTGCCACAATTTAAGGGGCGGGGGTGCCGTAGTCATTCGAAAGGAAGAAGCTCAATTGCCACCTTCTGAATGGAACGGATTTTGGCAAGGTGTCGAGAACTGATCCTCTCCAGGAGCATTCTTGCGCTGACAGGAACCTTTGTTTTTTGAGCCGCGCTTCGGGTTCTGCCGTGGTTGTCGCTGTCGATCAACGTTTGGCTGGCGTTGCCCATTGGGATGGGAAATTCAGCCCTCCTGATCCGCCTGTTCATGATCTAGAATGATTGGGGGCATGGGGCGTTCGTTAGGAACCGTCGGCTGGGCGACCGGCTGCCTTGGACGGCCGTATTCATGTTCTCCGGCGAACCATGCTTGTCGATTGCCTCAAGACCCATCTTTGTCCTCAGACGGTGTACCCCCGATGGCGACCGACGATCGTTCCTTCCCTGCTCAGACAGGCTGCGATCCGGTGGCTGCCGAAGAACGGATAACTTCCGAAAGTTCCTGTCCAACCATCGGGGAGCACCTCACCGTGCCGATCTACAATGGCCAGACGATCAACAACAGCGGCAGACTAACGACGACCACCAAGACTTCGACCAGAAGTCCCAACCGCCAGTAATCACCGAACCGGAACCCACCGGGGCCAAGGATCAGCGTGTTGTTCTGATGTCCGATTGGCGTGAGAAAGGCGCAGGACGCACCAATCGCGACAGCCATCAGAAAACTGTCGGGATTGACGCCAAGCGTGGCGGCAATGCCGAGGGCGATGGGGCACAGGATGGCCGCCGTTGCAGCGTTGTTCATCACGTCCGACAGGAACATTGTGGTGATCAAGACCACTGCCAATGCCCCGATGGGGTTGCCTTGCGCTATGGTGTCGACCAGAAACCGCGCCAGCAGATCGGCGGCCCCGGTCGTCTGCATTGCGCCCGCAACCGGGATCAGCGCTGCCAGCAGAACGATGATCGGCCAATCAATCGTCGTATAGATTTTCCGCAGCGGGACCGTCCGCAACAGCATCGAAGCCAGTACCCCAAGGGCAAAGCCCACGGGTGCAGGCAACAAGCCCAGCGTTACAATGCCGATTGCACCCAGCATGATCGCGCCCGCAATGATCGCCATACGTTTGTCGGGGATGCGCAGCTCGCGCTCGCCCAGCGGCACGCAGCCCGTATCGTTGATGAATTCGGCCATCATCTCGGCCGGACCCTGCATCAGCAACAGATCGCCGGATTTCAGCTTCAGCTTGCGAAGCCGCGCCTGTGGTTGACGTCCTTCGCGCGACACGGCAAGCAGGTTGAGCCCGTAGCGCGTGCGCAACCGCAGATCGCTCGCCGAACGCCCGACGATGGTCGCGCCTGGCAGAATGGCGAGTTCTCGCAGCACGATGTCCTCATCGCTCTCGTCGGCGTCCTCGACCTTGTCAGCCTCTTTGATGGCGGCTTCCGCTTTGGCTGCTTTCGATGTCTTTTCGGACGCATCATCTGCCGTTTCGTCTTTACTATCCGAGGCTGATTTCTGCGCCTCAAGCGTGATTCCGAAGACCGACAGCGCTTCGGCCA
>JBBSOT010000351.1:0-5611 GCA_038259455.1 Hyphomicrobiales bacterium
CAGGCCTCTTGGAATTCGTCGTTTTGGTTCGCATCGTCGTTCCTTCGTCAATGCGACGAGACCAAAACTCTCCTTAAGTCACAACCTCAAATCTGGGCCATAGGTGCTGACGGGGAACAGTGTCGCTGCCTGCGCATCCAACCCAGCGGCTTCTATGCCTGGCTGAAGAACCCGCTGAGCAAACGGACGAAGGAGGACGCTCGCCAGACCGAGCTCCTCGGGAAGGCTTGGAGGGAAAGCGGCAGGGTGTATGGGTATCGCAAGCTCCATGATGATCTGCTGGATCAGGGCGAGGCGTGCTGTCCGAACCGGGTTGCACGTCTGGCCACACTGGCGGGCATCGAGGTTGATCTGGCGCGAGCCGAAATAAGCGAGAATGTGGCACGCGCAGGCGTGGCTATGGGTATGATCGCCGGCGCATCCATCATTGCCTTGGTGTCCCTGAACGTTCTCGCCGCAGCTCTGGTTGCCGCCCTTACGAAGGCTGGGTTGAGCGCCGGGTGGGCGGCGCTTCTCGTTGGCGTAGTGTTTGCCGTGATTGCCTATGTCCTGATCAAAAAAGGCGTTCACGATCTGAAACTCTCCAGTCTGGCGCCGAGCCGCACTGTAAAAAACGTAAAACGCGATGCTGTAGCCGTGAAGGATGCTTACGATGACAACTGAACACCGCACCCCAGAAGAGATCGAGCGCGAGATTGAGTCCCAGCGTTCTGAACTCACGTCTAACCTTGAGGGGTTGAAGGACAAGTTCACAATCGACACACTGGTGCGCCAGATTGGCGAGCAATTTCGTGAACATGGCGGCGATGTGGGCCGGTCGATTAGCGACCAGGTAAAGGCTAATCCAATTCCCTTGGCGCTGACCGGGATTGGTCTGGCCTGGATGATGTTTGGTGGCGGACAAAGACCGGGATCGAGCGGCTTCAGCGGCGCGGAGGAAAATGCCCGGCGTCCTCATCTTGACCAGGGGCGCTCGTATGCCCGGCCAGACCCACGGTTGTCGAATCACGATCACAGGCCTTCATGGGCGCGTGTTGATCATCAAGCTGAGCCATCGTTGGCTGACGTTGGATCTGGCTCTCATAACGATGGTGGCTCACGGGGCGAAGAAGGCATTGGTGGGAGCGCATCTTCTGTTGCATCAACGGTTTCAGAAACTATTTCGGACGCCGGATCGTCCTTGTCAGGCGCTGCATCGTCGGCCGGCTCCACCATCGCTGATGGCGCGAAGGCGGTGAAAAGTGGATTAGCCGCAGCGCGTGATCGCGTCGCTGAAGGGACCGAGGAGCTGACAGAGGAAGCTCGGCAGCGCGTGATCGCAGCTCGCCAGAAGGCGATGGAGATGGGCCGCAACACCTCGCAGTCGGTCACTCAAGGCGCCGATGCGGCTGTCGACTTCTACGATCGTCAGCCCTTGGTCATTGGTGCGCTCGCTCTTGCGGTCGGCGCCGCTTTGGGTGGTGCATTGCCCCGCACCAGGGCCGAAGATGATCTGATCGGCGGTCAGAGTGATGCGCTCTATGCGGAAGCCGAGCGCATATTCGAGGAAGAAAAGTCCAAGGCAATGGCGGTTGTTAAAGCCGTCAAGGACGAGGTTAAGGATATTGCAACAGAGACAAAATCCGACCTCGACAGCAGTGCGCCTGGTGACAGATCGGTGGCACAAGTCTTGGGCGACAAGGCTAAATTGGCGGCAGAGCGCGTGACGGATGTCGCAAAGACGACCGCTCAAAAAGAAAAACTCGGCAAGCCGAGGAATTGATCGGACTTTGGAAGGGGGCCGTGTTGGGCCCTTCTTACGGTCAAATTGGTTTCGATAGTTATGGCGGTCTAGATGTCGTTGAGTTTACCTCTTCCTCTTTAGTAGCCCTTTATGGGCCACGTTAACGCCATTGCACGGCTCTCAAACGCGATAGCGATGAACCCCAAGGCCCACTCGTGAATTTCGGGAAGACGATTTTATCGCTGCATTCGTTGACGCTAACAGGGACGCATTTGAAGTATTGCTAGCGATATGTGTTCAATGAAGACCCGGGCCCGCCGAATTTGGCGGCCGTGCCGCACCGGCGCCAAGCTGTTATCGGAGGAACAAATTTGCCTGAAGGTGGTTGATCTCCGACGATCGAAAACCGAAACTCCAGAAGGCCAGCCATGCGTGGACCGTCCCCTAGCCGCAGCGACGACCAAGGGCGAGCTGCTGATGGTCCTTTGAAAATTTCCGCCAAAGGGTGGTGGGCGGTTCTCAGGCGCGTCTATCAGGAGATTGGCGAAGATCGGGTCATGCTCACGGCAGCCGGGGTGACGTTTTATCTCCTGCTGGCTCTCTTTCCAGCACTTGCGGCATTTGTGTCAATCTATGGTGTGGTGGCCGACCCGTCCACAATCGCGGACCACATCTCATTTCTAGGAGGCCTGCTTCCCTCGGGCGGCGTCGAACTCATTGAGAGCCAATTGGACGCCTTGGTTCGGCAGGATGCGGAGGCGTTGAGCTTCGGTTTCATCCTTGGATTGATAATCGCGCTGTGGAGCGCCAATAGTGGGATGAAGTCCATCTTCGACGCGATGAACGTCGTGTATGATGAAACAGAAAAACGAGGCTTTTTAAAATACAACCTCATGTCCCTTGCCTTCACGCTGGGTTTGCTCGCTGTGGGCATATTGTTTCTGACAATGGTCGGGGTAGTTCCGGCAGTCCTCGCAGCGTTGCGGCTTGAGGAGATCACTGAAATTCTGATCCGCTATCTCCGGTGGCCGGCGATGCTGGTCGCCGTCGCGATTGCGATTTCGATCGTTTATCGCTGGGCGCCCAGCCGCGAAGAAGCGAAGTGGCGCTGGGTCACAGTTGGTTCGGCAGTTGCGACAATCGTATGGATGATCATGTCGATCGCATTCTCTTGGTATCTCGAGAACTTCGCCGATTACAACGCAACCTACGGTTCTCTGGGCGCAGTGATCGGCTTCATGATGTGGACATGGATCTCGGTCATGATCCTACTGGTGGGGGCGGAACTCAACGCTGAACTTGAGCACCAGACCGCAGTCGACACAACCACTGGACCTGACAAGCCAATTGGCAAGCGTGGCGCCACGATGGCTGACACGGTAGCGCCCATGGGCTGATCCTGACGAAGCTGCAGTGCGTGTTTCACTAATTCGCGGACACCGATTCCGGTAATTCGCGGACAGCTATTTCAGTAAATACGGGACAGTGATTCCGCTAATTCCCGGACAGTTTTCGGGGCGGATATGACGGTCGGTTCTCGGAAGCGCCGTTCTGGCATTTTGCCCTCTCATCATTGGGTTGAGAGGGGCCATGCCAAGACGGAAGCAAGCGAGACGGACGAGCGTGAAGGACATACGAACGATCCTGCGCCTGACGCACGAGCACGGCCTTTCTGTGCGTGCGGTGTCGGAACGGCTGAAGATCAGCAAGACCTCGGTTTCGACCTATCTGTTGCGGGCGCGAGAGGCGGGGCTTTCTGGTTGGCCGCTGCCGCCGGGCTGCAACGATGATGCGGCTCTTGAACAGCTTCTGTTCCGAAGGGTGGGTCGTCCGCCGCAGGATCTGAGCGAGCCTGATTGGGCGATGATCTCGCGTGAGCTGAAGCGCAAGGGCGTAACGCTGACGCTGCTGCGGCAGGAATATCGCGCCTCCCATCCCGACGGCTATGGCTACACCTGGTTCTGCGACCGGTTTGGCGCGTTCCAGCGCCGGACGAGCGCGACATTCCGCAACCGTCACGTGGCGGGGGCGGTGATGCAGACCGACTTGCCGGCCACACATTGCCCGTCGTCGACCCTGATACCGGCGTCATCCGCCAGGCGCAAATCTTCGTGGCCGTGCTGGGCGCGTCGTCTTTCACTTTCGCCCAGCTTCAGCCAGAAACTGCCCGACTGGATCGAGGGCCAGTGCCGGGCGCTGAGCTTCTTCGGCGGCGTACCAAAGGCAATTGTCTGCGACGATTTGAAGGCTGGCGTCGTCAAGGCGCTGTGGTTCGAGCCGACGCTCAACCAGACCTTCGCCGCCATGGCCGAACATTACGACACGACGATCCTGCCGGACCCGTAGCCGCAAGCCGAGGGACAAAGGAAAGGTCGAGGGTGCAGTGCTGATCGTCGAACGCTGGATTCTAGCCCGGCTGCGCAATAGGCGCTTCTTTAGCCTCGCCGATCTGAATGCCGCTATCGCCGTTCTCCTGGAGGACCTGAACGACCGGCCTATGCGCCATGTCGGCAAATCCCGCCGGGAGATATTCGAGGAGATCGAGCGCTCGGCGCTCTCGCCATTGCCGGCGGTGCCGTTCGAATATGCGGAATGGAAATCGGCGAAGGTCCATCCCGACTACCACGTCGAGGTCGACAGGACCTTCTATTCCGTGCCGCACGCGCTGATCGGCCGCCGCGTGGACGTGCGGCTCACGCACCGGGTTGTCGAGATCTTCCATGACCACAAGCGGATCGCCAGCCATGTCCGCCGCTCACAACGCTCCGGTCATGTCACCGTCAACGAGCACATGCCCAAGGCACACCAGCGCTATGCAAACACGACGCCGGCGAACCTGATCCGGCAGGTGATGACGATCGGCGCCAACACGGCCATTCTGGTCGAGCGGCTGATGCGCGACAGACCCCATCCCGAGCAGGGATTCCGTTCCGCGTTCGGCATTCTCTCGCTGGCCCGGCGCTATGAACGAGATCGACTGGAAGCGGCCTGCGAGCGGGCACTGATAATCAACGCGATCACCTATTCCTCCGTCAACGCCATCCTCAAATCCGGCCTCGACCGGGCAAGGTCCACCGCCGAGCCCGTCAAACCCGCGCCGCCGCACACCAACATCCGCGGCAGCTCCTACTATCAGTAAAGGAAAGGAACATATCGATGCTGACACATCCTACCCTCGACCAGATGCAGGCCCTCGGCCTGGGCGGAATGGCGACCGCCTACCGGGAACTGGCTGAACAGAATAGCACCGACGATCTCAGCCGCGATGAGTGGCTCGGCCTGATGCTTGATCGTGAAGCCGCCATCCGCGCTGACAAGCGTCTGACCAATCGGCTCGCCGCCGCAAGGTTGCGTTTTTTGGATGCCTGCATCGAGAATATCGACTTCGCCGCCCATCGCGGTCTCGATCGGCGCAACACGATGTCGCTGGCCCAGGGCGCATGGCTGACGGCCCACGAGAACCTCATCATTACCGGGCAGACCGGCACCGGAAAGACCTGGCTGGCCCGCGCCTTCGGACGGCAGGCGGCGAGGCTTGACCATTCGGTGCTCTATATACGCATGCCGCGTCTGTTCGAGGATCTCGGTCTGGCGCGCCTCGATGGCCGCTTCCCGCGGCTTGTCGACAAACTGGCCAGGGTTCAATTGCTGATACTCGATGATTGGGGCACCCACACACTGAACGACCAGCAGCGTCTCGATCTGCTGGAAATCTTCGAGGAACGCTATCGCCGGAAATCCACCATGATCACCGCGCAACTCCCCACAGCCCAGTGGCACGCCATGATTGGAGAGCCCACAATCGCCGACGCCATTCTCGACCGGATCATCCACAATGCCCATCGCATCGGGCTCGAAGGCGACAGCATGAGAAAGCAAAAAACACCG
>JBBSOT010000352.1:0-5609 GCA_038259455.1 Hyphomicrobiales bacterium
GCCGCCAGGCGCATCACCGCGTTGCCGCAAGCGACGTATATCTCACCGTCGGATCCGATCGCGATATCCTCGATGCCGTCCTTCTCGACCACGATCGAAGCCTCGTCGAGCAGATTGTTCGGCTTCAAGGCGCCATCGAGAATTGGCACCGAGAGGCTGGAGCCGCGGCGATTGAAGATCGACGAGACAGCAGAGGCGAGGGCATCAAACATTGGCGCGTCTGCTGGAAACAAATCCGGGATCCGCACCTTCCAGCTTGAGGCGGCCGATGCGATTGTTGGAGATGCCGCCGATATAGAGATAGCCGCGATGCTCGCGCATCGACGTGATCATCGGGTGATTCACGCCACCTTCGTCCCACATCACGTCGAGAATCTGCCCATGCTCGTTGAACTTGACGATGCAGCCGGTGTTGATGTTGGGAGCCAGCCACTCGTCGCCCGGAAGCTGTTTCGACATGCGGCGCCGGAAAGCGGGCTTGCGCATCGCCAGGTCGAAGGCTGGGCAGCGCATGCCCATTAGCGCCAGCCAGTAATTGCCGTCGGACGCCTTGTTGATATTGTCGGGATAGCCCGGAAGGTCGCGGATGACGAATTCCACCTGGCCGGCCTTGGGGCCATCGAACCAGAAGCGTTTGATCGAGCAGTTCCAGCTTTCGGCGAACAGGATCGATTGTTGGTCGGAGGCGACAATGACGCCGTTTGGGAAAATCAGGTTCCGCAGCACCGTGGTGGTTTTGTCGGTGCGTGGGTCGTAACAAATGATGCGACCGTTGCCGCGGCCTTCCAGACTGTCGGTCGGCCACTCGTGCATTTCGTAGCGCACGGTCGCCTCGGAGAAGAAGATGCGGCCATCGGGCGCGATGTCGAGATCGTCGGCCAGGCGCAGCCGGCTGTCGTCAACCACCGACCAGAGCGTGCGGTTGGTCTCGTCGGTGACTTTCTCGACCTGGCGCTCGGCCGTAACACGGTAGAGGCCCATGCCGCCGACGCAGACATAGAGGTTCTTCTTATCGTCGAAGGTCATGCCGAGCGGTTGGCCGCCGATGCGGGCATAGACTTCGTGGCGTTTGTAGTCGGGTGCGAAGAAACGAATGATCTCGCCGTGCCGGCTGCCGCAGTAGAGATTGTCGTCCTCGTCGAGGATGACGTCTTCGGGGGCCTCTATTTCGCCGAGGCCGATCGTTTCCACGTGCCGCAGCCGGTCGTTGACGGCGTAAACCGATTCTTGCCCGGTAACATCTGCGGCAAGCGGAGGCAGCTCAAGATAGGACGGACTGACGTAGAACTCTTCAACGGCCTTGTGTCGGTTCTTGAACCAGCGGATATCGAGCGCGGCTCCAAGCAACAAAATGGTTGCAAGGATCACGCGCGAGGCGCCGGCCGGCACCGCGAGGCGCAACAAGCCATTCGTGATCAGCAGGATGATCAGGGTGCCCAGAATCGCCTTGGTTACCGATCCCTTGCCGCCGCCGAGGCGGATACCGCCCAGGATGGCGGCGGTAAGCACGATGATTTCCATGCCCTTGCCGGTATCCGCGCCCGCGCTGGACAGCCGGGACGCGTAGAAGATGGCGGAGATAGCGACAAGCACGCCCGAGGCGACGTAGGAGAGGGCCACGATCCGGTTGACGGGAAGGCCGACATTGTATGCCGAGCGGCGATTGCCGCCGACGGCCATAACGCGCCAGCCGGCACGCAGGCGCGTCAGGAAAACGTGACTGGCGACCGCGATCACCGCGAATAGCCATACGACGAACGGGATAGACAGGAACGATCCATTGCCGATGAAGTCCCATACAGCGGAATCGGGAATCTCGGAGGAGATCGCCACCGCCAGCTTGAAATTCAGCATCAGGTGGACGGCTTGGTAGACGATCAGGGTGACCATGGTGGTCAGGAATGCGCGCATCCGCATATAGCCGATAAGCACCCCGTTGATCGCGCCTAAAAATGCACCTAGCAAAAGGCCGAGCAAGATCGTGACGCCGACCGGCAGTGCCAGCACATTCATGCAGTAGAGAACCAGGAGATTGCAGAGCGCGAAGGTGGAGCCGACACTGAGGTCGATGCCGCCGACAATCAGCACTAGCGACATGCCGAGTACGACGAAGCCCAGCTCGCTCGCTTGGCGCAGCGTATTCGACAGGTTCGAGATCGAGACGAAATTGTCGATCTGCGAACTGAAATAGATCACCGTGATCACGAGTACCAGAAGAGGAACGGCCGTCTCCATCCACTGCTTCTGCAGCAATTCACCGAAGATGTGGTCCGGCCAATATTTGTATCGCAGCTTGGTGTAGGTGTTCGCCATTGATGGAGCCGCTCCGGGGCGACGGACTTTGCAAAGCCAGTCTGATCTAAGGGAAGGGGCGCCGGTTGCCCGGCACCCCTCTAAGGTAGTAGTCGTCGTCTAGCGGATGGTATCCAAGGTCCAGCAGAACTGCTTATCGATGTTGTCTTTTGTGTACTCGACCAGCGGCGTGTAGAGAATGCTCTTGGTGGTGCCGATCGGGTTCTTGTCCTGCAGCGCGGCGGAGATAAGATTGTCCAGGTCACGTGCCTGTCCGGGTACATCGTAGCTGACGTAATGCTGCCACAGGCCCTCACGGATCCCCTTGCAGGCCAGTTCGCCGCCGCCGCCGGAGCTCGACACGAACACCTGGCTGCTCTTGCCTGCCTCCTTGATGGCGGCCGCGGTTCCAACATCGGTGTTGTCCCAAATGCCGAGCACGCCACACAGGTCTGGATTCTGTTGCAGCACCACCTGGGTGATCGATTTGGCCTTGGCCGATTCGTAGTCACCGGTCGACTGGACCGACACGACCTTTATGTTCTTGTCCTTGTCTAGAATGTTCTGATAGCCCTTCAGCATATAGGCGGAGAATGGGCTGGTGGACGGGCCGGTGAGAATAAGCACTTTGCCCGACGTGCCGGCGCCGCATTTGGCGGCCACGGCCTTCGCCTGCATCTCGCCGATCTGAACGACGTCGGCGCCGACGAAGCCGTAAGTGAGCGTGTTGGTCTTCATGTTGAGCTGGATAACGTGGATGCCGGCCTTCTGTGCCTGATCGAGAAGACGAGCATAAGACTGGACGTCGGGGTTCTGCACGACGATGACGTCGGGCTTCTCGCTGATCAGCGAGGTCAGCGTTTGGGCGCCAGCGGCTGTGTTGAAGTTCGAGTTGCGCACTTCGTACTTGTAGCCAAGCGCTGCAGCCTGCTTGGCCATCATTTTCGACCAGCCCTCGGTGAGATCGAGGCCCATGAAGACGGGAACGAAAACGACCTTTTTGTCCTTGAAGTTACTGTAGTAGGCGTCGCGGGCCGGATCATTCATGCTCTGCTGAGCGTGCACCATGCTTCCCGCTGCCATCCAGCTAAGTGCCAGGGCCGCAACGGCGATCATATTGATTTTTCTCATGTTTTTCCCTCCTCGTTTTTGGGTTTTTCGATTGCTTGGCGTCCAGTGCACCGCACCGGTCAGATGTCTCCCTGTTGGGCGGTTTCTTCGTTGCGCGGGTTGATGACGCTGTCCAAGGACAGTGCGGCCAGAAGAACCATTCCCTTGATGAAGTTCTGCATCTCGAAAGAAATGTCGAGAATGGTCATGCCGTTGACGATGGTGCCGATTAGCAATGTTCCGAGCACCACGTTGAGCACGCCGCCGCGACCGCCCGAAAGACCGATGCCGCCCAGCACCACGACGAGGATCACGTCGTAGATCCAGGTCAGGTTGAAAATGCGGGTGTCCATATTCGAGGACGAAGCCGACAATACCAGTCCGGCGAAAAGGGCAATGCAGGAAGACAATATATACTGTAGCTCCACCATCGGGCGCACGGGAATGCCCGCGATGCGCGCCGCATTGAGGTTGTCGCCGATCGAATAGACGAAAACGCCGAGCCGCGTTCGGCGCAGCAAGATCCAGACGACGACGGCTGCGGCACCGAAGGCGATCACCGAATAGGGAATACCCCAAACCGTGCCTTGACCGATCCAAGCGATATCGTTGAGGCTGGCCGGCCATGGCACGATTTCGTATTCGAACAGGCCGCTCTGGCCGATGCCTGCGACGCCGATGCCGACTGCCAGGGTCGTAAACAGCGGCGGAATCTCCGCGTATGCGACGAGGAAGCCGTTAACCACGCCGATCGCGACGGCAAAGGCGAGGCCGGCCGCCAGGGAAATGCCGACCCCGTAACCCGCGCCCGCAACGCCGAGTACCACGGCCGATGGCACCGCTAGCGAGGCGATCATCGACAGATCGATGCCGCGCCCGATGACCACAATCGCCATGCCGAGACCGAGAATGCCGAGCACGGCCACTGTCCGCATCAGCGTGAAAAGATTGCCGATGGTGAAGAATCCCGGAAGGCTAAGCGAAAATCCCACGAAAATAACTGCGAACAATGCGCCGACGATGATCTGCTGATCGAATGCGAGCTTTGGCAGCGTCCGTTTCTGATCGTCGGCGCCGGAAATCGAATCGTTTGGATGCACGTGTTCGATTTCCGCCTCCCTGCGGCAGCGTGCTGCTCCGGCACGAGATCAAAATCAAACCTATCCCGCCCCAGGTCAGGCTTGGGAAACCCGATTGGCATTTCCAAGGCTAGTCGCTGCTGGACCATAAAAGTGGCCCACTTGTCAGTTCCCGTCAATGTACAACAAAATTCCGCCGAGCGGATGGCGCGCCGTATTCTGCCTAGGCGTTGTCGGTGTTGTTGCGAAATTGAAAAGGGAGCCGATCGGCATCCTTTTTTATTGTGCAGCAGGCCGCAGCAGCATCCTTATTCGTCGCCCCGGAAGCGCGAAGCGCTATCCGGGGCCTATGTCGATCCAAACGACTGCCGTCATGTGTTGAGAAATGGGGCCCGACTCGCGCCGTCATAAGAATGACGGCTTGGCCGGGGTGACGAGATTACTGCACCGCCGTCTTGGCCTTCGCCTTGGCCTGTTCTTCGGCCTTTAACTCTTTCTTCGACAGCTTGCCGACCGGCGTCTTGGGCAGCTCGGCGCGAATTTCCATCGCCACCGGCATCTCGTGCTTGCCGAGCTTGCCGTCGAGATGCTTTTTCAGCTCGTCGAAGGTCAGGCTCTTGCCGGGGTTCAGCTTGATGAACACCTTGGGCACTTCGCCGCGGTACTGATCGGGAATGCCGATGCAGATCACTTCGTCGACCGCGGGGTGCTCGTAGCACGCTTCTTCGATCACGCGCGGATAGACGTTGAAGCCCGACGAGATGATCAGGTCCTTCTTGCGGTCGACCAGGTAAAGCCAGCCGTCTTCGTCCATGTAACCGGTGTCGCCGGTGTGCAGGCGAGTCCAATTGTTGAAGCCGCTGGAAAACAGCACTTGGGCGGTCTCCTCCGGCTTCTTCCAATAGCCTTTCATCACCTGCGGGCCGATGATGCAGACCTCTCCGACATTTGCCTTGCCCATCGGCAACAATTTGTTGGCATCTTCCAGGTCGCGGATCTCGACCACCGTGCCCGGCATCGGTACGCCACACGAACCGACGCGCCGCACGCTCTTGTCCACCGGGCAGATCGTGCCGGTGGGCGAGGTCTCGGTCAGGCCATAGCCTTCGATCAAAGTGGCGCCGGTCA
>JBBSOT010000353.1:0-5607 GCA_038259455.1 Hyphomicrobiales bacterium
GCCAGATGACCCTGCCTCGCACAGCTTCAAGGGCAAGAGGCCGGGCAACGCCTCGATGTTCGGCGCGCCGGGTACCGCCTATGTCTATCGCTCATACGGCATTCACTGGTGCCTGAATGTCGTTTGTACGGTCGGCAGCGCCGTGCTGATCCGCGCCATCGAACCGCTGGCAGGACTGGAACGCATGATCGAGCGGCGCGGCCGTTGCGAGCCCAGGCTCCTGTGCTCCGGTCCCGGACGGCTCTGCCAGGCGCTTGGCGTCGACAAATCGCACGACGGGCTGATGCTCGACAGCGCGCCGTTCAGCCTGGCGTTTGCAAGCGGCGACGCGCAGCCCCTCCTGCAGGGGCCGCGCATCGGATTGACGCGCGCCGTCGAGCTGCCCTGGCGCTTCGGCATGAAGGGCTCGCGCTACCTCAGCAAACAGTTCCGGTGACCCGCGGAACCGTCAAAAGGGTCCTGGGCGAAGCGGCCCGATATCATTTGATATAGTGCGATTTCGTTCCGCAAAAAAAGTCAAAAAAATTCCACTTCTGCGCTGGAACACGTGCGGTCATGTCGAGTTACCCGGAGGTTCACAACGACGGACCCCACCATTAGAGCCCGCAGGGCGGAAGGAATTTAATCATGGCGAAGGAAAAGACGCTCGAAGACCTCTTTCACGACACGCTGAAGGACATCTACTACGCGGAGCGAAAGATTTTGAAGGCGCTGCCAAAGATGAAGCGTGCCGCGCAGTCGGACGATCTGAAGGCGGCATTTGACAAGCATCACCAGGAAACCGAGGGCCAGATCGAGCGCCTGCAGCAGGTGTTCGAGCTGCTCGGCAAGCCGGCGCGCGGCAAGACCTGCGATGCGATCGAAGGCATCCTGGCCGAAGGCGAGGAGATCATGGACGAGTTCAAGGACACGGTTGCCCTTGACGCCGGCCTGATCTCGGCGGCCCAGGCGGTCGAACACTACGAAATCGCGCGCTACGGCACGCTCAAGCGTTGGGCAACCGAACTCGGCATGAACGATGCCGCCACGCTGCTTGATGCAACGCTGAAGGAAGAGACCAAGACCGACGGCGACCTGACCAAGCTGGCCGATGCGTCGGTCAACGACAAGGCAAAGAAAGCTGCCTGAACAACACGGCCCGGCGAGCCAGCTCGCCGGGCCGTCTTTCGTTCGCCCGAAGGCCGTGACCGCCGCCGTGCCGCAAGGCGCGGGGACTGCCTGCGTCCGACATATGAACATCAGTAATCATTTGAGGTAGTCCTATGGCCCGCAAGTCCGCCAAGACCGATAAGAACGCCGATACAACGACACCCGGGATGCCGGATGTGACCGTCCACGACCAGACATTGTCGCGCGGCAACGGTGGCGAGTTGCACCAGACCGCCAGTGGCGACACGCCGGCGATGACGACTGCTCACGGCGTACCCGTCTCCGACGACCAGAATACGCTGAAGATCGGCGAGCGCGGCCCGGCGCTGATGGAGGACTTCCATTTTCGCGAGAAGATTTTCCATTTCGACCATGAGCGCATCCCCGAGCGCGTGGTGCATGCGCGCGGCTATGGCGCGCACGGCTATTTCGAGACCTATGACACTCTGGCCGACTATACCCGCGCCGACCTTTTCCAGCGGCCCGGCGAAAAGACCCCGGCCTTCGTGCGCTTTTCGACGGTCGCCGGGTCGAAAGGCTCCTTCGATGTTGCGCGCGATGTGCGCGGTTTCGCCGTCAAGATCTACAGCAAGGAAGGCAACTGGGACCTGGTCGGCAACAACATTCCGGTGTTCTTCATCCAGGACGCCATCAAGTTTCCGGACCTGATCCATTCGGTGAAGCCCGAGCCTGACCGCGGATTTCCGCAGGCCCAGTCGGCGCATGACAATTTCTGGGACTTCATTTCGCTGACGCCCGAGTCCATGCACATGATCATGTGGGTGATGTCGGACCGCGCCATTCCACGCTCCTTCCGTTTCATGGAGGGCTTTGGCGTGCACACGTTCCGGCTCGTCAACGCCAAGGATGAATCGACTTTCGTGAAATTCTTCTGGAAGCCGAAGCTCGGCCTGCAGTCGGTGGTCTGGAACGAGGCCGTCAAGATCAACGGCGCCGATCCGGATTTCCATCGACGCGATCTGTGGGAGGCAATCCAGTCCGGCGATTTCCCGGAATGGGAATTGTGCGTCCAGCTTTTCGACCAGGAATTTGCCGACAGCCTCGACTTCGACATTCTGGATGCCACCAAGATCATTCCCGAGGAGATCATCAAGCCGATGCCGGTCGGCCGTCTGGTGCTCGACCGCATGCCCGACAATTTCTTCGCCGAGACCGAGCAGGTGGCGTTCATGACGCAGAACGTGCCGCCCGGCATCGACTTCTCCAACGACCCGCTGCTGCAGGGACGCAATTTTTCCTACCTCGATACGCAGATCAAACGCCTGGGCTCGACCAACTTCAGCCACCTGCCGATCAACGCGCCGAAATGCCCGTTCAACCATTTCCAGCAGGATGGCCACATGGCCATGCGTAACCCGGTCGGCCGCGCCAATTACCAGCCGAACTCGTGGGGCATGGGTCCACGCGAGGACGCCAAGCGCGGCTTCCATTCCTTTGCCGAGGCGGAATCGGGCCAGAAGGTGCGCCTGCGCGCCGAAAGCTTCGCCGACCACTACAGCCAGGCGCGGCAATTCTTCATCAGCCAGACGGTGCACGAGCAACAGCATATCGCCATGGCGCTGACATTCGAGCTGTCGAAGGTTGAGACGCCGGTGATCCGCGAACGGATGGTCTCGCACCTCATCAACATCGACGAGGGGCTGGCCGAGACCGTCGCCGAAAAGCTCGGCATCGACAAGATGCCCGCCAGGGCCGATGCGGCGGTCGAGCCGCGCGACGATCTGCCGGCATCCGACGCGCTGTCGATCGTCAAGAACGGTCCCGACAGCTTCGCCGGGCGCAAGGTCGGCGTGCTGGTCAGCGATGGCTGCGATGGCGCGCTGGTCAAGAAGCTGGCGGCGGCGCTGAAGAAGGAGGGCGCCACGATGGAGATCGTCGCGCCCAAGGTCGGCGGCGTCGAGGCGAAGGACGGCACCCATATTGACGGCAAGCAGATGATCGATGGCGGGCCGTCAGTGCTGTATGACGCGGTGGCGCTCATCGTCAGCCCGGAAGGCGGCGAGAAGCTGGCCGGCCAGGCAACGGTCCGCGACTTCGTCGCCGACGCATTTGCCCATTGCAAGTTCATCGGCCATGTCGAGGCGGCAAAGCCGATGTTTGACAAGGCGTCGGTGGAACCTGACGAGGGCTTCATCGACCTTGGCCCGGTCGACGGCGTCGCAAGCTTCATCGAAAGCTGCCGCAAGCTGCGCCTTTGGGCGCGCGAGACGAAGGTAAAGTAACGAGCCTACTGCAGCACCCGGCGCCGAGGCGTCGGGTGTCGCCTGCATCGAAGCGCGCCGGACTTGCGCGCCGACCGTTTGCCCGTCCACAGTCAGACATCATCGGAAGGAGGCGGCCGCCTTCACCGGAACCCGTATATCGAGGGGAAATACATCATGAGCACACGCTACAAGCTCGGCTGCGACCTGTCCTACCAGGTGGTCGGTCCGACGCTTTTCATCTTCAATATCGAAGTGGCGCGGTTGCAGCGGCAAAGCGACATCGTCGAGACGCTGACCTTCACGCCGGACCTGGCGCTGCGCCGCCACACCGTGCCAGGCGCGCAGAACCGGCTGGTCAGCGTCGAGGCGGCACCGGGACCGCTCCAGGTGCACTACGAGGCCGAGGTGACGCTCGACGTGTTGCGCGCCGACCCGGCAACCGTCAACGAGATGCCGCTCGGCCAGTTGCCGCTCGACATCATGCCTTTTCTGCTGCCGTCGCGCTTCGTCTCGTCGGACAGGCTTGCCGCCTTCGCGCAACGCGAATTCGGAGCCTTGCCCAAAGGCCACCAGCGCGTCACGCAGATCTGCAACTGGCTCTACGACAACATCGACTACCAGCGCGGCGCGTCGAACCAGATGACGACGGCCGACGAGAGCCTGATCATGCGCGCCGGCGTATGCCGGGATTTCGCGCATATGGGGATCGCCTTCTGCCGCGCGCTCAACATTCCGGCGCGCTTCGTCAGCTGTTATGCGCACGGGCTCGAGCCGGGTGACTTCCATGCCGTGTTCGAGGCCTATCTCGATGGACGCTGGTGGCTGTTCGACGGCACCCGCCAGGCCAATCTCGACGGTCTCATCCGAATCGGGGTCGGGCGCGATGCCGCCGAGATAGCGTTCGCGTCACCGTTCGGCCAGATCGAGGCCGGGCCGATCAATATCTCGATACAACGGCTGGACGGTTCGCCCGAGCCGGCGATGCGCACGACGGATGCGATCTCGACGGAAGAGACCGACGGCGGCGCCCAATAGGCTTGCGCTCAGCCGGCGGCGGCCGGCTCGGCCCTGGCCGACAGGGCGCGGCTGACCACCATTCCCATGACGAGAAGCGCGGCGATAAGCGCCGGAGCGATTTGCGCTGACGGCCCCCAGCCGACGAGCAGGCCGGCGGCGAGGATGACGGCCATCTCGTTTCTGCAAAAGCCGCCACGGGCGAGAAAGAACAGCGGCAGGGCAAGCGCCACGAAATCGTAGATGAAGGCGTAAGGCGAGGCGAGAAGCGTTGCCGTGGCCAGTGCTGCGGCGCGAAGCGAAAAGGGCGTGTCGCCGCGCCAAAGCCAGGCCACGAACGCGCCAAGCAGCAGGATGAAAAGGCCCTGCATGCTCCACGCCAGCGGGCTGTCGACGCCAAGCGAACGGAGATAGCCATAGAGGCTTTGCAGCTTGGAGAAATCGGTCGCTCCCTCGACCAGAATGGCGTCGTTGATGCGCAGCGCGGAATCGATGAAGGCCACCCATGGCCCGGTGCCCAGAATGGCAACCGATGCCGCCGCCAGCGCGACAGCCGAGAGCGCCGCCGAAAAGATGACCCGCCAGTGGCCGCCGGCAATCAGCGCGACCGGGATCAAGAGGCCGAACTGCGGCTTGAAGGTGAGCAGGCCGAAGAGAACGCCGGCAAGAGCCGGACGCTTCTCGATCAGCGCGATGCCGGCGCCAAGCAGCCCGGCGGTGAGAAACCCGTTCTGCCCGACCACCATGTTCCACAGCACCACCGGCCATGCGAGGGCGGCGATGGATGCGTTCCACGTTCCGTCGATCAGCCGCACGGCTGTGAGGTAGAGCGCGATGCCGAACGCCATCCAGGCAACCAGCGCGACGGCGTAGGGCAGCAGGCCGAGCAGCGGGGTGACGACAAGAAAGCTCGGCGGGTATTGAAAGGTGAAGTGGCCGGAGAAGGCGGTGCCGGCTTCGCGGATCGCCACCTCCTTGTGGATCGCCCAGTCATAGGCGTCGGCGGCGTGGCCCTGCAGGACGAGCTTGCCGGCGGCCCAGAATGCCATGAAATCGGTCGCGACGGGTTGGCCGCCGCGGTCGCAGAGCCAGATGCCCATGAAGAATGTCGACAGCAGAAGGGCGGCATAGGCGACGACCAGGCCGAACAGCATCAGGTGGATCTGCCGGTGCCGCGCGCTTTGCTCCGCCATGTTGGTTGCCGACTGCATGGCGCCCC
>JBBSOT010000354.1:0-5587 GCA_038259455.1 Hyphomicrobiales bacterium
GTTCGGGCGACAGGGACATTCTTCGGCACCCGAGGGCGCTACGCCAGGCAAGGACAACGACACCACAGAACCCGTGTCGCGGCGAGAGCCGAGTGGCAGGCCTGTCGCCTCGCGTCTGCCTGTCTTCACCGCCGGTATCGTCGGTGGCATCGTTGCTCTCGCGGTTGCCGGGCTCCTTCAATATTCGGGCATCCTCGGCGCGCCAGGAAACCAGGATGGTTCGGGTGCAGCCCTGGGACAAGTCGAAACGCGGATCTCCGACCTTCAGGCCGAGATTGCTTCCTTGAAGGAGAGCTCGGGCACCGCAACTGGCGTCGAGCCGGCGAGGGTGGATGACCTTTCCAATGCCCTGGATCAGGTCCGCACCGATGTCGCAGCGTTGCAGAAGGCGATTGAATCGGGAGGCGCTGGCGACAGTGCCGCGCTGGAGGCGCTGGGAACAAGAATTGACGGGATCGAAAGCAGGATTTCGGATCTGGCCAATGCAGCGCCTGAAGGCCCGGCACCTGCCGACGTAGCGGCAATTAACGAACGCATTGCCGCCGTTGAGGCGATTGCAAAGGCTGCTGGCGACGCCAACTCGACCGCAGATGGCAGGCTTGGCGTGATTGAACAACGCCTGGACAGCCTCTCAGCCAAGGTTGAGGCACAGGCCGGACAGCCGAAGATCGCGCTGGCAATTGCGTCCGCAGCCTTGAAGTCCGCCATCGAGCGGGGCGTGCCTTTCCAATCGGAGATCGAGACCCTGGCCGCCATCGCGCCGGACTCGCCCGATATTGCAGAACTCCGCAACTATGCCGAAACCGGTGTCTCGACGCGTGCCGAGATCCTGACTGAAACCGATGCGGCTGCCAACGCCATGATCGCAGCGGCAGTCCCGCCGAGCGAGAATGCCGGCTTCTTCGACAGGTTACTGAACAGCGCCGAGTCGCTCGTGACGGTGCGCCCGATCGGCGCTGTCGAGGGTCAGGGCGTTCCCGAAACCGTCGCGCGCATGGAAGTCGCCCTGCAGGCCGGGGACTTCCAGCAGGCCCTTGCCGAGTATGACAGCCTGCCCGAGCCCTCGCAGTCAGCCGGAGCAGCATTCGCCGACAAGGTCAGGGCCCGGATGGAGGTCGAGAGACTTGCCGACGAGGCGATCGCGTCAGCGATGAAGGCCGAGTGAGGAGACCGACATGATCCGCATCCTCATCTTCCTTATCTTCGTGCTGGCGCTCGCCGCCGGGTTTGCCTGGCTTGCAGATCGACCCGGCGACATGCTCGTAACCTTCGGCGGCTACCAGTATCGCGTCAGCCTGATGGTCGCTGCGGTGGCCGTCACGACTGTCATCGCCGCTGTCATGATCTCCTGGTGGCTGGTCAAATCGCTTTGGAACAGTCCCTACACGATCGCGCGCTATTTCCGTGTCCGGCAGCGCGACAGGGGTTACCAGGCATTGTCGACCGGCATGATAGCTGCCGGCGCCGGCGATGCGGCGCTCGCGCGCAAGATGAACAAGCAGGCTGCCAAGCTGATTCGGTCCGATACCGAACCGCTGATCAACCTTCTGGACGCCCAGGCATCTTTGCTTGAGGGCGATCATGAATCGGCGCGCGAGAAGTTCGAGCGCATGCTCGATGATCCCGAGATGCGGCTGCTCGGCCTGCGCGGGCTCTATCTCGAGGCCGAGCGATTGGGCGACCGCACCGCCGCTCAGCACTATGCGGCGCGTGCCGCCGATGTCGCGCCACAGCTTGGTTGGGCATCAGAATCGACGCTTGAGGAAAAGACGGCTCGCGGCGACTGGGATGGCGCGTTGAAGCTCATCGACGCGCAGACGACCACCAAGCAGATCGAGCGTGATGCCGCCAACCGTCGGCGCGCCGTTCTCCTAACCGCCAAGGCAGAGGACTTGCTGGACAGTGATCCGGCTGCTGCCAAGGCGGCTGCCATCGAAGCCAACCGGCTGCGTCCGGAATTTGCTCCAGCGGCCGTTGCAGCCGCCAAGATTTTCTTCAGGCAAGATGATGTGCGCCGGGGTGCAAAGATCCTCGAGACGGCGTGGAAGGCCGAGCCGCACCCCGAAATCGCCGATCTCTATACACATGCCCGACATGGTGACGCGGTGCACGACCGCCTGAAGCGGGCGAAAAAGCTGCAATCGCTGAAGCAGAACCACGTGGAATCCGCGCTTGTCGTCGCGCGTGCATCGCTCGATGCAAAAGAGTTCAAGGAAGCGCGAGACGCGGCCGAAGCCGCCATCCGGCTCGAACCCCGCGAAGGTGCCTACCTGTTGCTGGCCGATATCGAGGAACTCGAAACCGGCGATCAGGGCCGTGTCAGGCAACTTCTTTCCAAGGCTGTTCGCGCGCCACGCGATCCTGCATGGGTCGCCGATGGCTATGTATCGGAGCATTGGGCGCCGGTGTCGCCTGTAACAGGCAAGCTCGACGCCTTCGAGTGGCGGGTGCCCGTGGAGCGTATCGGCCAATTGATCGACCAGGAAGACGACGCCAGCAGTGTTCGTCCGTCTCTCGCGGCACCGAGGCGCGTCTTAGCGGACGACGCAGACGTTCAAAACGATGCCGACCTTCCTGTAGTGGTGATCGAAGAGCCGCAGCATGCCGAACCGGAACCTGAGGGCTTGACCCCACCGCGTTCGGTTGAAGCCAGTCAATCGGCTCCCGAAACGACCGACGGTGCTGACGAAACTAATGGCAAATCCGACCTCCATGAGTCGGACGGAACCAACGGCAAAGTGGTCAGATTGCCCGACGATCCGGGTGTCGATACGGACGAAGGCCGGGAAAAGTCTCAAAGCCGATTCCGCCTTTTCTGACGCCCGTTCCAATGTTCCATACCCGGGGGAAGCATGTTTGATCGAATCGCAGCCTTTCTGAAGCAACTGCCGTCCGGAAGTGATGACAGGCAAGGTTCCGCATCGGTCGACGATCCTCGCGTCGCGGCTGCGGCGTTGATGTACCACGTGATGGATGCCGATGGTGTCCGCGAGGATGCGGAATGGGAGCGAATGAAACAGCTCCTGACGGAGTCCTACGGGGTAACCGGCGAAGAACTCGACAAGCTTGTCGCTGCCGGAGGGGAGGCTGACGAAGACGCCGTTGACCTCTACACTTTCACCAGTGTCCTGAAGCGCCACCTCGACGCCGACGCCCGTGTCGAGTTCATCGGGGTGATGTGGGACCTCGTTTTTGCCGACGGAGAATTGCACGAGCTGGAAGACAATACTCTGTGGCGGATCGCTGAACTCATCGGCGTCGACACTCGCGACAGGGTTCTGGAACGGCAAAAGGCACGACGCTCCGCTGGCGACGGGTCCCAGGGAGAAGACTGAGCTTTCATGCCAATGCAGAGGCAGCAGCGTCCGAGAGTCCTGGTGGTGTTGCATCAGGAGCGGTCGAGCGCCGGTCGTGTCGGCCATGTGCTGCTCGAGTCCGGCTTCGACCTCGATATAAGGCGACCGCCCCTGGGCGACCCATTGCCGGAAACACTCGACGACCATGCCGGCGCCGTCGTCTTTGGTGGCCCGATGAGTGCCAATGATGAAGACGAGTTCGTTCGCCGTGAGACCGAATGGCTGCGCGTTCCACTGCGCGAAGACCGACCGTTTCTGGGTATCTGTCTGGGCGCCCAGATGTTGGTCAACCATCTCGGCGGCAAGATCGAGGGGCACGAGGACGGCCTCGTCGAAATCGGCTGGTATCCGCTGAAGCCGACCGACGAAGGCAATGCCATCATGCAATGGCCCGAAATGGTCTACCAGTTCCACCGTGAGGGCTTCTCGTTGCCGTCTGGCGCCACTCTTCTGGCCACCGCGGACACCTATCCCAATCAGGCTTTCCGCTACGGCAACAACGCCTGGGGCATTCAGTTTCACGCCGAACTGACACGGATGATGATGCAGCGTTGGGTGGTGCACGGCGCGCATCGCTTCGAACTTCCCGGGGCGCAGCCAGGTCGCGACCATCTGGGTGGCAGGCTGATTTGGGACATGCACCTGAAACGCTGGTTGCATGAATTTCTGGAGACGATCTTCGGCAATCCTGCCTAGCGGCGGTTACAGGCGCTCCGGCGATTTCGCTTGGCGGGCAGCTTGATCACGTCCTTGAAGATGCCTTATCTTCCTGAGTTCGGGAAACAGATAGGCCCAGATACCCGCTACGGCGACCGCCCCCACGCCGCCGAAGACGACCGCGGGCACGGTGCCGATCACAGCCGCCATGGTGCCGGCCCGAAACTCACCCAGCTCGTTCGAGGCGCCGACAAACACCATATTGACTGCATTGACGCGTCCGCGCACGGCATCTGGCGTCCAAAGCTGGATCAGTGTCTCGCGGACATAGACGCTGATCATGTCCGCGGCACCGAGCAGCGCGAGCGCCGATATGGATAGCCACGGCACGGTCGACACGCCGAACACCACTGTCAGGACGCCGAACAGCGCGACAAATCCAAACATCAGCCTGCCAGCATGGTCTCGCAGGGGATGACCAGCCAGCCAGATTGCGACGAGGATCGCCCCGACACCGGGCGCAGCGCGAAGCAGGCCAAGCCCCCACGGGCCGAGATCCAGTATGTCGCGCGCATAGACGGGCAACAATGCGACTGCGCCGGAAAGGAGCACGGCGAAGAGATCGAGCGAGATCGCGCCCAGCACGACCTTCTCACCCATTATATAGCGGATGCCGGCAAACAGCGTTTCCACGGTCGGCCTGTCCGTGGAGCCAGGCTGCGAAGGCCTTGGAATCGTGAACACCAGAAGCGAAGAAGCCACCATGAGGATGGCCGACAAGCCGTAGGCGACTTCAGCGGACAGTCCGTAAAGCAGTCCACCTGCAACCGGACCGATAATCGTTGCGGTTTGCCAGGCCGACGAATTCCAGGCAACGGCATTTGCAAACACATCCCTGGGAACGAGGTTGGCCACCAGGGAAGCAGCGGCAGGACCAAAGAAGGCGCGAGCGATGCCGAACAGCCCCAGGACCATGAAGATGGGACCCGGACCGGCCAAACCATGCCATGAAAGAAGCACCAGTGACACCGCGCACAGCGCCTCGACGGCGCAGGCCAGTCCCATGATCAAACGTCGACCGAAGCGGTCTGCGACGACACCAGTCACGAGAACCAGCAACAGGGCGGGCAGAAACTGGATTATTCCGACCAGCCCAAGGTCGAGTGGATCACGGGTCAGGTCATATATCTGCCATCCGACTGCAACGGAGACGATCTGGGTAGAGAATGTCGCCAGGAACCGCGCAAGCCAGAAGCGCATGAATGCGCCATGCTTGAATGCTGCGTAGCGATCACCTTGATCGTGAGTGTCGATGGTCATTTTCCGCTAGATAGGGCGAGGTTGAGCCGCCGTCGCGTCAGGAAAATCGAATGCGTGACGGTATCGTCATTGAACTCGGCTGGCACGCAATCAGGATTGGTGGCCCATAGGTTTGACGAACCTGGGGGGAGTGTCTCATGGCAAGCGGTCTCGGAAACACGGCATCCAGCAGGAGGGTCCACAAGCAAAAAAGCCGGCCCAATCGGTCCGTATTTTTCAAACATCCGATCGACACCAATGCTAGGCAGGAATGA
>JBBSOT010000355.1:0-5559 GCA_038259455.1 Hyphomicrobiales bacterium
CGCTTGCGTGATCGCCGACCAAAAAAAAGCCCGCTTGCGCGGGCTTTTCAGATCAGGCCTTGGCCTTCTCGTACATTTCCAGAACGTAGTCCCAGTTGATGAGGCGATCGACGAAAGCTTCCAGGTATTTCGGTCGCGCATTGCGATAGTCGATGTAATAGGAATGCTCCCACACGTCGACGCCGAGGATCGGCGAAGCGCCGTGAACCAGCGGGTTTTCACCGTTCGGCGTCTTCGAGATGGCGAGCTTTCCGTCCTTGACCGTCAGCCATGCCCAGCCCGAACCGAACTGCGTGGTCCCGGCGGCAATGAAATCGGCCTTGAACTTGTCGTAGCCGCCAAGGTCGCTGTCTACAGCAGACTGAAGCGCTCCGGGCAGCTTGTTGCCGCCGCCGCCCTTCTTCATCCATTTCCAGAAATGGATGTGATTGTAATGCTGGGCCGCGTTGTTGAAGAGACCGGCGTTCTTGCCGAAGGACTGCTTGACCACCTCCTCGACCGACAGGCCGTCCATGCCGGCTTCCGCTGCCAGCTTGTTACCATTGTCGACATAGGCCTTGTGATGCTTGTCGTGATGGTATTCGAGGGTTTCCTTCGACATGTAGGGCTGCAGAGCCTCGTAGTCATAGGGAAGTGCGGGCAGTTCAAAAGCCATTGTTATACTCCTTCTTTGGTAAATGCCGGGTGCTGTAGGCTCACCGGAAATGGTGCGGCGGCTGCCTTAAGGCAACTCCCGCGAACAGGTTCTGTTCCTTTTCTAGCGATTCAACCGGCAGGTGTCGAATGCGCCCATTCCCAGTAGAGCTCGCGCGCCTTCTTGGCGACTGGCCCCGGCTGAAGATCGCGATCCTCAATCCTGGTGATCGGCACCACCTTGGAGTGGTTGCCGGTCGAGAATATCTCGTCGGCCTCCAGGAAATCTCGCACGGTCAAAGCCTTTTCGGTGGTGCGGAAGCCATAGTCGCCGAGCAGTGAAATCGAACGCGAGCGGGTGATACCCGACAGGAATGTCCCATTAGGGGCTGGCGTGAAGACGTGACCGTCCTTGACCAGGAAGATGTTCGAGGTGCCGGTCTCGGCGACATTGCCCAGCATGTCCAGAACAAGAGCGTTGTCGAAGCCGCGCATCTTTGCTTCGAGAATGGCACGCCCGTTGTTTGGGTAGAGGCAACCGGCCTTGGCGTTCGTCGGCATGGTTTCGATGGTCGGACGCCGGAACGGCGACACGGTGATCGAAAAACCTGACGGAGAAATCATCGGCGACTCGTACAGGCACAGGCAGAAACGCGTTGAAGCCGGATCGGCCGGTACACCCATATAGCCGCCATGCTCGGCCCAATACATCGGCCGGATATAAACGGCGGTTTGGCCATCGAACTTCTTAAGCCCGTCAAGCGTGAGCGCGATGATCTCCCCGGGCGCCATGGTCGGCTTGAGACCGAGAGAGATGGCCGACGCATTGACGCGCGCGGCATGAAGGTCAAGGTCGGGCGCTACACCCTCAAACCACCTTGCGCCATCAAAGACGCTCGTGCCAAGCCACATGGCATGGCTTCGCGGCCCGAGAATTGCTACGTTGCCCTCATGCCAGTCGCCATCGACAAAAGTCCAAGTTTTCGACTGCGCTTCTACCGCCATGGTCATTGGACAAAATCCGCTATGATTGTCATTCGGCGCTATGGACGATATTTTCCTGCCTCGCGTCAACCGTGCATCAGTCCTATTTCATCATGCCAGACCGGCTTGGCCTGAAAAGCGCAAGACCTGCTCAAATACGGTGAAACCGGAGAAACAGAATGCGCCACGCCGCCTACGTCTTCGATGCCTACGGCACCCTGTTCGACGTTCACGCGGCAGTGCGCAGGCATGCGGACAGGACCGGCCCGCAAGGCCCGCAACTGTCGGAAATCTGGCGCGCCAAGCAACTGGAATATTCCTGGGTACGCAGCATGATGGGTGCCTATCTCGATTTCTGGCAACTGACCGAACAGGCGCTGGACTTCGCCCTGGCAAAGGTGCCATCGGTCGACAAAAGCCTGCGCGGAGACCTTCTCGACGCTTACTGGATGCTCGATTGCTACCCGGAGGTGCCCGCCGTGCTCAAGGCGCTCAAGGCGGACGGCGCGCGGCTGGCGATCCTTTCAAACGGGTCGCCGGCGATGCTGGAATCGGCGGTAAAGTCAGCTGCTCTCGACCGGATCCTTGACGAGGTGTTCTCGGTCGACAGCACGGGACGGTTCAAGACCGACCCAGCGACCTACGATTTGGTGACCGCAGGCTGGAAGCTCTACCCTGACGCGGTTTCGTTTCAGTCTTCCAACCGCTGGGACATTGCCGGCGCCACCCGATTCGGTTTCCGGACAGTCTGGATCAACCGCGCCGATCAGCCTGATGAATACGGCGACCTGCAACCTTCACTGATCCTTCCGTCACTGGACGGGCTGCTGGCAGCTTCCTGAGATCACGGCGCGTTGCCGAAAGGCAACAGAGGCTGCGGATCACAGCTTCGCCACTCTTTGTTCACCCTGAAGCCCTATTTGGAACCACGTATCACTCTCGGCACTTATGGGGGAGGAGGCGCTCGTCGCCATGACCGTCATCTTGACTCAAAGAATACAGAAAAAGGCATCATGTCCGCATCAACTCCCAATATATCTCGACGCCGCCTGCTCTCCATCGCCGCGACTGGTGCTGCATCGATAGCGCTTTCGGCGTGCTCTACCGTTGGCGGCAACGGCTATGCGGAGCAACCCGTTCTCCCGCCTGACGACGTCAATGCCCGGTATGGCAATTACGTATCCATGTATGGCCCGATGTATGACGAAGGCTATGAAATACCTGGCGTGCCGATCCAGAAGATCGACAACCGTTACCTGAGGCAGATCGTCCCTGATCCCACGGGCGAGCGGCCAGGCACGATCGTGGTCGATACGTCGGCGCACTTCCTCTACCTCGTCCTGGGCAATGGTCAGGCGATGCGCTACGGCGTCGGCCTTGGGCGTGCCGGCTTCGAGTGGTCGGGGCGTGCCAATGTCCAGTGGAAGCAGAAATGGCCGAAATGGACGCCGCCCGAAGAAATGATCGCGCGCCAGCCGGAACTCGCGAAATATGGCGTCGACAATGGCGGCATGCCGCCCGGCCTCGACAATCCGCTCGGGGCTCGTGCGCTCTACATTTTCCAGGATGGCGTGGACACGCTCTACCGGGTGCACGGATCGCCGGAGTGGAACTCGATCGGCAAGTCTGTTTCCTCAGGATGCGTGCGCCTGATGAACCAGGATATTATCGACCTGTATGACCGGGTGCCTGGCAAGGCGCCGATCGTGGTCGGGTCGGGATTTGCGGTCTCGTAGTCCGCTTTTTCGCAATCAGAGCTTGAACTCAGGAAGGGCTAGAAGCCCTTCTTGAGGCTGCCCAATATACCACGCACGATAGCCCTGCCGACTGAAGAGCCGACCGAGCGCACGACCGACTTGATCGCTGCCTCGGTAACCGACTGGCGGTTGGAACGGCGCGGCGAGCTTCTTGTGCGCGATGGCGTGCGCCGATTGCGCTCATCGCGATCGTCGTCGTCACCGAAACCCGGGACGGTCCATTTCGACCTGCCGTTGTCTTCCTCATCGCTTTCGCGGTTTTGCGTCTCCTGCTCGGCCTTCAAAGCCTCCTCGGCCCGCTTCTGCAAAAGTTCGAAAGCTGACTCGCGGTCGATTGTCTCGTCATACTGGCCAGCGATCGGGCTGGTATCGATGATCTTGCGTCGCTCTTGCGGCGTCAGCGGGCCAATGCGCGAGGCTGGCGGGCGAACGAGGGTTCGTTGCACCATCGCCGGTACAGCCTTGGCCTCGAGCGGCGAAACCAGCGCTTCGCCAACACCAAGCTGGGTAATCGCCTGCATGCAGTCGAAATCCGGGTTGGGCCGGAAGGTATCGGCAGCGGTTTTCACCGCCTTCTGCTCGCGCGGCGTGTATGCGCGCAAAGCGTGCTGGATACGGTTGCCGAGCTGAGCCAGCACGGTGTCAGGCACATCCAGCGGATTTTGTGTCACGAAAAAGACGCCGACGCCCTTGGAACGGATGAGGCGGACAACCTGCTCCACCCGGTCGACCAGGATTTTCGGCGCTTCGTCAAACAGCAGATGCGCCTCGTCGAAGAAGAAAACCAGCTTCGGCTTGTCGGGATCCCCGATCTCGGGCAGCTCTTCGAAGAGTTCGGACAGCAGCCACAGCAGGAACGTCGCGTAGAGACGCGGGTTCATCATCAGCTTGTCGGCCGCAAGCACGTTGATCGCGCCCCGTCCATCGCGCGTGGTGCGCATGATGTCGGCTATCTTGAGGGCCGGCTCGCCAAAGAAATGCGTCGCACCCTGCTGTTCAAGGATGAGCAGCGAGCGCTGGATGGCGCCGACCGATGCCTTGCTGACATTGCCGTATTTGGTGCCGATCTCGTCGGCGCGGCTGGCAATGTTGCTGAGCAGAGATTGCAAGTCCTTCATGTCGAGGAGTAGCAATCCCTCCTCATCGGCAATTCGAAACGCGATGTTGATGATGCCTTCCTGCGCCTCGGAGAGGTTCATCAGACGTGACAGCAGCAACGGCCCCATCTCCGAGACCGTTGCGCGGATGGGATGGCCCTGCTCACCGAACAGGTCCCAGAAGATCACCGGAAACTCCTGGAATTCATACGGATCGAGCTTGATCGTCTGGGCTCGCGCCGTCAGAAAATCCTTCGGTTCGCCCATTGCCGCTATGCCCGAGAGATCGCCCTTCACGTCAGCGCAAAACACCGGAACGCCCTGGTTTGAAAAGCCTTCCGCCAGTATCTGCAGCGTGACCGTCTTGCCGGTTCCCGTGGCCCCGGTAACAAGACCATGCCGGTTGGCGTATTTCAGCAGAAGTTCTTCCGGCTTCTGGTACGAATCATCGGGCTTGCGGCTGGCGCCCAAAAAAATGCTCGTTTCGTCAGCCATGCTTTCGCTCTCCGATCGTCAGTGTCGCGTAGGCGCACTTATCCACTGGCACCTATAGTTGCGGCGTCGCAGCGCGACAATAAAAAGCTTGAGAGGCTGGCAGTTGAAGCGCCATGAATCCACATGACGCTGCATAACGGATTGCAGCATCAGGCATGCCGCCTTAGTGTCCCGGCACGGCCTGCGGCGGGCTAAAAGCAAGGATGCGGATGAGCAACAAAGGCGTTTTTGAGGGGTTCGAGTTTCCAGCAGCGGACCGGACGAAATGGCTGGCGCTGGTTGAGAACGCCAAGAGCGGGGGTTCATCCGCAGCTGACCTCGTTTCGCGCACAGACGACGGCATCGCCATCCACCCGCTTGAAGATCGCAGCCAAACCGCATCACTGCTGCCACGGCGCAGGCCCGATCTCCCCTGGACGGTTGTCCAACGCGTCGACGATACCGATCCGAAGCGGGCCAATGCCCAGGCTCATGAGGACCTTGCCCAGGGCGCCACAGGGCTTGCCCTGGTCTTCGAGGGTGCCCCCAATGCGTTCGGTTATGGCCTGCCCGCGACACCGGAGGGGCTCGAAGCGGTGCTGGATGGCATTCAA
>JBBSOT010000356.1:0-5551 GCA_038259455.1 Hyphomicrobiales bacterium
ACGACCTGCCACAGCAGTTCGGGCGGCCAGCCGGCCACGCCGTAAAACGCGAGCGGGTAGAAGATCAGGCTGTCGAGCCCCTGGCCGACCACGGTCGAGCCGATGGTCCGGCTCCACAACGCCTTGCCACCGGTCCAGACCTTCATCCGCGCGAGGACATAGCTGTTGGCGAACTCGCCGGCCCAGAAGGCGATCATCGAGGCGGCGACGATCCGCCAGGTGTTGCCGAACACCTGCTCATAGGCCTCCTGCCCGTCCCATCCGGTGGCTGGCGGCAATGCGACAACGACCCAGGCCATGAAGGCCATGAAGGCGAGCGCGGCGAAACCGGTCCAGATCACCCGCCGTGCCCTGGCGTAGCCATAGACCTCGGTTAGCACGTCGCCGATGATGTAGCTGACCGGGAAAAACAGCACGCCCGCACCGAACGACCAGTCGGTGCCATCGGGCAGGGTGATGAAAGAAGGTTTCGCCGCGCCGATCAGGTTGGACAGCAGCAGGATGGTGACGAAGCCCGCCATCACCAGATCGTAATAGCGCCAGCGCGGGGGCTCCGCGGCGGGAGAAACAACGGGCGGCGAAGGATTGACCATCGCCGCCCGTTCTATCTCCGATTGGCGTCAGCGCAATCCCGCGCTAATGCCCCGCCGTGCGCGCCCGTAGCTCATCTGGATAGAGCGCGAGACTTCTAATCTTGAGGCAGCAGGTTCGAGTCCTGCCGGGCGCACCACGTATTTTATGGTTTCAGAACAGGCGCTTAGGCTGTTTCGTGGGGTCAGTTTATGGCTTACTTCACGGGCGCTTAGCAGCACTTGCGTAGTAGCTTTGAACACAGAGACCAATCTGAACCGCGCCACTGGGCCGTAGAAGCGAGGCGGTCTCCGACCGTGTGGATTTTGTATTCGTATGATTTAATTCTGCATCGCAGCGTGATGCGCTCTCAGCTAATTTGCTTGAGATAGGCGCGGTTGGCAGTGTTCATCCAAGCGAGATGGTGAGCTTATTCAGCTTTCGCCAGAGCATCTAACCCCAGCACTTTACGCTGCTCGTTCCAGTCGAGCGGGATATTCGAGGCTTGGCTAAGCACCCGCCGGGTGAGGGTGGCAGGCTGGCGCCCTTCGATGATGGCAATGATGATGTCTGGTGCCAGCCATCCGATTCGGGCTTTTCGTGCGGTATAGGCTACGCTGCTACCGATAGCCGCCGCTGCATCTGACAGTGCGGTTCCCGTCGTGAGCGTATCACGTACCGCGATTGCTTCTGCAACCAGCTTGACCAGTTTGCGATCGATCGCAGCGGGCGGTTGATCGGACGCGTCAATTACCATCCGGGTTTGCCGTCCTGCGCGTATCTTTGTGGCCGGCGCGCTCAGAGTTGGCAGCGAGAAAGCCATTCCCAGCGATGACTGTTTGTTCAGCGCAATTGCAACTTCATCGGCTCGCAGGTCGATCCGCTCGACCAGATCCTGGAGAACGGATTTGGCGTCTGAACCGCCAAGGAGTAGCTTGTCACCAAGCTGCTGGGCTGCAGCAATTGTCGCGTCGATCGCTTGCGCCCCGAACACATCTAGTAGCGCTGCCCGGTCGTTGAGAAACGCTGCCAGGCGATCGCGTGCGATCCCCTCGATATCATGGGCGGGAAGCCGTTCTACTGGAGGACCGTCCGGCACCACTCCGATCCGATGGGTAAGGTAGTAGCGATACCGCCGTTTGCGTTTGGTCGCAAGTCCCGGCGTCATCTTTCGGCCATGCATATCGTAAAGCAGGCCGGTGAGCAGGCTGGGCGCCTTCCAGTTCTTGCCCGAAGCCCGGTCGGCATTGTTGGCATCAAGCTGTGCCTGCACGGCATCGAACAGTCCCTGATCGATGATGCCCTGGTGCTGTCCTTCATGGACCGTGCCCTTATGGCCGATCTTCCCGATGTAGACCGCATTGCGCAGTAACGCGGTCAGCGCCCCTTGTGCCATGGGACCGCCGCCGACCGTCCTGCCACTACGTAAGGTTCGGATCTTGCTGGTGACGCCGAGTTCGGTGAGCTTGTCGACCAACCGCTTGACCGAACCAAGCCTGAGATACTCGTTGAAGATCATACGAACCGTCTCGGTTTCGGAAGGCACAGCGACGAGCTTGCGTTCGATGACCTGATATCCCAGCGCCAAGGGTCCTCCCATCCAAATGCCCTTGGCTTTTGAGGCAGCAATCTTATCGCGGATCCGTTCGGCGGTTACCTCGCGCTCGAACTGGGCGAACGAAAGCAGCACGTTCAGTGTGAGCCGTCCCATGCTGCTGGTCGTATTGAACGCTTGGGCTACGGACACGAAGCTCGCGCCTTTCCTGTCGAGCCGTTCGACGATCTTGGCAAAATCGGCCAACGAGCGCGTGAGCCGATCAACCTTGTAGACCACGATGACATCGACTGAGCCTGCTTCGACATGGGCAAGCAACTGCTGGAGGGCAGGGCGCTGAAGCGTTCCCCCCGACAACCCACCATCATCGTATGCGGACGGCACCAGCACCCAGCCTTCGTGGCGTTGGCTCAGAATGTAGGCTTCGCAAGCCTCACGCTGGGCATCGAGACTGTTGAAGTCCTGCTCGAGACCCTCCTCGGTCGATTTGCGGGTATAGACCGCACAGCGCAGTGGCCGCTCAGCCATCGGTCAGACCGAAGAACCGTGGGCCCGACCAGCGGGTCCCGGTGACCTCGCGTGCGATCTCACTGAGCGAACGATAGGCTCGCCCATTATACTCGTAACCAGTGTCGGTCATGGTCACCACCAGGGTTTGCCCATTCCACTCGCGCACGAACCGTGTGCCAGGCTTTGGAGGGCAGCCGGGCGCACAACCTCCATTATCAGAATCGCGCGCCGCCAGAGCCTTTAGGCGGCGCAGAACACCCGCCGGGAGCTTCCTGCCGATCTTCTCCTGCAACCGATAGGCTATCGCACGGCGCTTCAGGTCTGCGCTGATGTCAGGCGGACCCGAGCGCATAACGCGCCGCCATTCGATATCGAGAGCGTTGCTGTTCAAGGTTTCGAGCGCGGCAAGCTGCCGAGTTATTTGGACACTCATACTGGCGTCGCCGGGTCCAATTGCGTTTGTGCTACGATACGCCAGCAGGTGGTGCCATCCTTGCGCTGTTCGCGAACGATCATCGTTCCCTTCTTCCGCAGCCCGGTCAGGTGTGCTCGTGCGCTGTGAGGCTGCCAGCCGGTGGTATCGGTCAAGTTGGCAAGCGTACCACCGGCCTTGCGTGACAGGAGTTTGAGAACGAGCTGTGCTTTGGTTGGCTCAGCGGCTCGGGCAGGCGCTTCATTGGTACCGGTGGCGGTCATTGATTAGGTCTTTCGTGGGCTAGATCCGGACCATCCGGTTCTTCCACTGACCCAGGCTGCTCGATCTTTATCGACCGGCAGCGTGGCGCAGCACCATCAGCCGCGGCAAGGCGACCAATGCTTGGTGCAGGAGTGAAGTCCAGTCGAATAGAGTGTCAGACAGGTAAAGCCGACACCTCGAAAGCTGGTTATGGACTACGGGCTTAGACTATCGCTTGGTGGCCCCATGGACGACCTCCACCGCGACCTTATCGTTCGACTTTGCACCGAAGCAGGCATCCGGATGGAGAATGCCAGTTTGATGGCCCTGACGATCCGATCAAAAAGCCCTCAGGCAACGCAGGAAATATTGGACGAGCTTTGTGCGAAAGCACGTGAAACTGTGGCTCTGCTGCAAGCCGCACGCGCGTTATGCGAATGACAGCTTTGCGCCCATTCTCGGAGATTCGGGCCTTTCCCAGCAATGCCCGAAAGCGGCCATTCATGAATCGAGGCCTCGAAGGCAGCTCTCCATCTCGATGATGAAAATTGAAACATCGATGCGGAACCGTTGGACGGCGACCCAGCCGCCACAAAGCAGGTTGCAATCCGCCCTCGTTCACTCCGTCCGAGCGGCAAAGACGCGGCAGCAGATCGGATCGCTCCGCACCAGCCCACTGAAACAAGGGCTCCTTGCAACGCCTCCGGGCGGCAAGGTCTCGATCCCCGGCATCTATGGCGGGATGGCCGACAAATTCCCGCTCGACGGGCGCGTGCAGAAGGGCCTCCAAGTCCTTACCGGTTAGATCCATTTCCAGCGCTACACCGAAGATTTTTCGCGAAGATCGAGGACGGGACGCTCAACACCACCTCCCTGATATAGCATCGTCTCCCGCTCGAAGATGCGGCCTGCGGTTATGACTGTTTCCTCACCAAGCAGGACAGCTGGACCAAGGTGGTGCTCAAACTAGGGATGGTGACGCGGGCGAAGGCCTAACTGTCGGGTTATCCGACCAACAAATCCAGACGATAGCATTGCTCGCGTCGCGCCATGGTGACCTGCCATGGCGCGGCGTCGAGGAACAGCGCAACCGCAGTGTCGCCATCGACAGGGAGATCGTTAGGCCCGGTCCAGTTGACCAGAAGGCAGATACCGCCATCGGTCAGGCTTTCGCGGGCGAGCCGGGAAACGTTGCGGATTTCCTCGACGCTGAGGAAATAGAGCACTTCGGATAGGATCACCGAGTCGAATTGCCCATCCGGCCAATAGCTTGGCACCTCGGCGGCGACGAATTCGATACAGTCGGATCCCACTAGCCTTTGCCTCGCCAGTTCGAGCGCCTTTGGCGAAACATCCACCGCGACTATCGCATCGGTGCGGGTCGCCAGAGGTTCGGTCAGCGCGCCGCCCGCGCAACCCACTTCGAGCAGCCGGACAAAGCGCTGCTCGCCCAGCGCGGCGAGCACCGCCTCCCGCTTGCTGCGTTCGTAGTCGCTGGTGTCGATGTCCCAGGGGTCGGGATTGTCGGCGAACAGCTGGTCGAAGCACGCCCGCCGCTCGCTGGGGGTCTCAGCCACGGTAGAAGATCTCCGCATGCGCGGCGAAATGCGCCAGCAGCGGTGCGGGCATGAGAAAGGCCTCTGGGTCGGCGATGAGATCGGTGAATTGCGAGCGATAGGCCTCAAGCGCAAGGCGCTTGCGCTGCAAGAGCGAGGGCGCTTCAAATAGCCGAAGCTCGGTCTCGGGCAGCGCTCGCTCGCCGAAGCGGCCCCAGACCGGCGCGCTCCACAGCGCTGCCCGGCAATATTCCGCTAGATCGCGCGCGATCGCATGCGCGGTGGCGTGATCGCAATGCGGATCGGTGGGCGAGGTGGTCCAGATCGCCTGCGGATCGATGATGTTTGCGAAGGCAAGCAGCGCTTCCCAGCCTTTGCTGGGGAGATCGCCGCTGCAACTTTGCCCGTCGGGCAGTCGGAGGGCATGGACTGCGACCGGACGCTGCGGGCTCAGGCTTGCAAGCGCCGCCTCAAGCTCGGCGCGGCGCATCGCGGCCAGTTTGGCGCGTTCGCAGGAGGGGTGCGAACCCTCGCCATCGGTCACGAGCACCAGCCCGATCGTCCGTCCCGCATCGGCCGCCGCAGCCAAAGCCTGACCGCACCCCAATGTCTCGTCGTCGGGATGCGGTATTACCAGCAGCAGCCCGCCAGGTGGTGACAGCTCGGCTAGTTCGACCGCAGTCC
>JBBSOT010000357.1:0-5550 GCA_038259455.1 Hyphomicrobiales bacterium
ACGCTGCTGGTCGACGCTGCCATCGAGAAAGCGGACGGCCGCGTTCTCAAACGCCTTCGCCAGGCAGGGTTTGCAACATCAGAGGCGATCACGATGATCGCGCCGACAGATCGCGGCATGCTCGGCGAATTTCGGGCCAGTGGCTATTCGACATTCCTGGCACGTCCGGTCCGTGGCGAAACACTTCTGAGAGTACTTCTTGCTCCGCTTATGTCACCGCAAAAGCCTGACCAAATGGCAAGCCCGATGGCGGCCCGCAGATCTAAATCCAGAAAGTTGCCTGGCATTTCTGTTCTCGTCGCCGAAGACAATGATATCAACGCCATGCTCGCGCGGGCAGTACTGCTTAAGGCTGGCCATCGCGTGGACGTCGTCGGCAATGGCAAGGCGGCCGTCGAGGCCGTCACGGAAAGCGGTGGCAGACGCCACTACGACGTCGTGCTTATGGACCTGCACATGCCCGTCATGGATGGACTTGACGCAATTGCTGCTATCCGCCGTTACGAGGAAGAGAGTGGCGTCGCTCCCATACCGATCATGGTGCTCTCTGCGGATGGTCAGGAGAAAACCCGGCACGCAATCCTTGCGCATGGTGCAAGCGGCTTCATGAGCAAGCCTCTCGATCCGGAAGCCCTGGTGCGGCTGGTTGAAGATCGTGTTGCCGCCTAACCCGCCTTCCTGAGCCGGCTATCGGGCCATTGGCATTGCCGGTGCTTGCTCGACATGCTCGCTGGCGCTACTGTCACAGGCCTGTTGCACTTCGGCCGTATCCCGGCGCCAAGAGGGATGGCTGGAAGGAGAATCACCTGTGCATGCAGCCTTGCCGGAGCGTAATATCCATCAGGCATTCTCATCGGTTTCGGTTACTCCGTATGCAGCGAACGGCACATCGTCAGGCATCCCGCTTGGCCGGATAGGCACTCTGGAAGTGCGTCTCGCGCGCAATGCAGCCGAAATCGCCGCCGCGCAGGAAGTCCGCTATAAAGTTTTTTACGACGAACTCGGCGCCACAAGCAGCGATTTTCAGCGCGCCGACGGCCGTGACGCCGACCGTTTCGACATCTCGTGTGACCACTTGCTGGTTTTCGATACCGCACTATCCGGGCCTGTTCACACGCAGATCGTTGGAACCTACCGACTGCTCCGCCAGGAAATTGCCGACGAGATTGGCGGCTTCTATTCCGACGAAGAGTTCGAACTCAAGGCGTTGCTAAGCCGTCATCCAGGGCACCGCTTTCTCGAACTTGGGCGGTCATGCGTTCTGCCCGAGTACCGGTCAAAGCGCACCATCGAGGTGCTGTGGCAGGGAATCTGGGCATACATAAACGAGCACAATGTCGGCGTGATGGGCGGTTGCGCGTCCTTCCAAGGCACAGTGCCGGCCGCCCACGCGGAGGCCCTGTCGTTTCTGGCCCAGAACTGCCGCACCAATCCCGACTGGGACATCCGGGCAGTCGCAGGCCGTTATTGCTCAATGGATTTGATGCCTGCCGAAGCCATAAGCATGAAATCGGCGCTTGCCGCCATGCCTCCCTTGATCAAGGGCTACCTCAGGGTTGGCGCCAGAATTGGCGATGGATGTGTGATTGACCATCAATTCGGAACGGTGGATGTTTTCGTCGTCATGCCCGTCAAAGAAATCGCCACCCGTTATATCACGCACTACGGCGGCGAGGGCCATCGTTACGCTGCCTGAGTTTCGCCGGTCGCTTCAGTCTCAAGAAATGTCTTCGGGTCTCCGTCCTGGCCGCGCGCGGTAGGGTGGAAAGGTCCATCCGAACCTGATCGCGCCGCCGCGCAAGGCAAAGGCGCATGCGAAGGCGATTGAAGCCGAAGCGAAGCCTGGGAGGTGCGCCAAATCGGCAAGCGTGAAGACCGCGGCGCCGACCATCGCGGCCGTCACGTAGATTTCCGGCTTGTTCAGTACGGAGGGATCACCGACCAGGAGGTCGCGCAAGATACCGCCGAAAGTGGCGGTAAGCATGCCCATCACAACCGCCACGACCGGCGAACCCGTGATCGCCATGGCCTTGGCAGCGCCCATTACCGAGAATGCGGCGAGCCCTATTGCATCAAGCCAGATCAGCAGCCTGTAGCGTGACTCGACAAGATGTGCCGTGAAGAACACGCTCGCAGCCACCACGACCGCGATAAGTACGTAACGGTGATTGCCTACCCAGAACACCGGTATGTTCAGTATGACATCGCGCAGTGTACCGCCGCCTATGGCCGTGACGTTGGCAAGAAACAGAAAGCCAATAATGTCGAGTTGTCGTCGCGAGGCTGCCAGCGCGCCAGTTGCTGCAAAGACTGCGACGCCTGCATAGTCAAGGAGTTGTATTGCGTTCATCGTTCCCGCATAGCGGAAGTGGATGGTGTCGGATAGATCAGGCGTCCTTCTCGGCCTGCTCGTTGACAGGGCCAGGCTCAGGAGCAGGATCGGCTACATGTTTCGGCCCACCCTTGGAGACGCCGACCATTGCAGGCCTCAAAACCCGCTCGCCGATTGAATAGCCAGGCTGGACCACCTGTACAACTGTGTTCCCGGGAATGTCAGGGTTGGGAACCTCGAACATGGCCTGATGGAAATTCGGATCGAACTTCTCGCCCTCGGGCGCCAGTTTCTTCACGCCATGCCGTTCAAGCGTCGATAGCATCGCTCTCTCGGTAAGTTCGACACCTTCAATGAGCGCGGTGAAACCGGCGTCTCCAGACGTCTTGGCTTCTGCCGGTATCGCATCGAGCGCGCGGCGCAGATTGTCGGAAACGGAAAGCATGTCGCGCGCGAAGTTTGCAACGGCGTAGGCCCGCGCATCCTGTACATCACGGGTTGTGCGGCGCCGGAGGTTTTCCATATCGGCCGCTACGCGAAGCGCACGGTCCTTCAGTTCCTCGTTCTCCTTCATAAGGCGCAGCAACGCCTCATAATCGGCTTCCGCCGTCCGTTCCGGAGTTTCGGCATTGGTGTCATCGATCGGGGCGTCGTCAGGCGCGCGGTCGTCTTTTGCGTTTTCGCTCATCGCGTTCTGTCATCTCGGCACTGTTTTAAGTCGTGCCGCATATCGATGTTTGGCGGCCAAAAATCAAGGGGCAAAGGCCTCGATGCGGCAAAGCCATATGTCCGCGTACCCTTGGGAAGACGCTCGGGCGGAGCTGCAACATTCGTTTCTATTTTAGACAAATTTTACCATATCTTGTAGCGATGTGCTCCCCGGCGGCAGAATGCTGGAACCATTCCGATAGCCGGGCAGTTTCTCCGGCAACAAAGGTTGTTGGAATGATGAATACAAGGACACACCCGAATACAGGCAATCTGCCGGATGAGATACGCCGACAGTTCGGGTCGCACGCCATGACTCGCTATGCGCAGTCGCTTGAGGCTTTTAGCGCACCGGTCGACACGGACGACCGTTTCGCCTTGCTTCTGGCTAAGCTTGAGAGCGCGGAATGCCGGAGACCCACCGGTAGATGACAGAGAATTAACGTAACTTCTCGTTCTATTGCTTGCTTGATGCACTCCGCTACGCCTAGGGTCCACCATGAATCAATCTCTGCCCGACCCGCGCTTCGCGCATGACGAGCGCGCTTGGGTAAAAGCGCTCGCGAATTATCGCAAACCGAACCGGCTGCGAAGTTCGTTCGAACTCATTATCACCATCGTGCCATTCATTGCCATCTGGGCCCTTGCCTGGACTGCTGTCGCTTATGGTCACTGGTGGGGCTTGGTGCTTATCGTGCCCGCGGCAGGTTTCCTCGTGCGCCTTTTCATGATCCAGCACGATTGTGGTCACGGTGCATTCTTCGCTCACAAAAAGACAGATGACTGGATCGGTCGCATTCTCGGCGTGTTGACACTGACGCCCTATGACTATTGGCGGCGTACCCATGCGGCACATCACGCCAACGCAGGCAATCTGGACCACCGCGGCATGGGGGACATCACGACGCTGACTGTCGAGGAATACCGCTCACTGTCTAGGTTGGGTCGACTACGGTATCGCTTGTACCGTCATCCGATCATCATGTTCGGCGTTGGCCCGGCCTGGCTGTTCTTCCTGCAGCAGCGCCTGCCCTTCGGCCTTATGCGGGCTGGCGCGGCGCCTTGGGTCTCGACCATGGCCACTAACCTTGGCATCGCTTTACTTGCGGGCGGGCTGATCTGGCTGTGTGGAGTCGTGCCCTTTCTGGTCATCCACCTGCCGATCGTTGGCCTCGCCGGCGCGGTAGGCATCTGGCTGTTCTACGTCCAGCACCAGTTCGAGGAGACGCACTGGTCTGAGGGGAGCGACTGGCAATTCCAGCATGCCGCGCTGCATGGCTCTTCGCACTACGATCTGCCGGTGGTTCTACGTTGGTTCAGCGGGAATATCGGCGTCCACCACGTCCACCATCTGTCCAGCCGCGTACCCTATTATCGACTGCCCGAAGTGCTCAGAGACTTTCCGGAGTTGCGCGGCATCGGTCGCATCACGCTGCTCGAAAGCCTGCGCTGCGTCAAACTCGTGCTGTGGGATGAAAACCGGCGCAGGCTGGTGTCGTTTCGCGAAGCCCGGGCATCTGCATAAGCAGAAAGCTGCATAAGCGAAAGGCGGACCACCGGGCCCGCCTTTGCGCTAGTCGTGTTCAGTGCGGCACCACCTTCTTGGCACTACCCATCAACATCAGGCCGCCTTGCGATCCTCGCGCATCAGGTGCTGTCCGTGGCGAATTTCGGTCCCGAGCACCTTCAGGCAGTTGCTCATGAAGGCGGCCAGACCCGGCCAACCCTTGGCCGACACGAGATTGCCGTCGACATGCGCGCCATCGGGGGCGACGTCGATGTATTTGCCGCCAGCCAGAGTCACTTCGGGCTCGCAATACTGCAGCGCCGCGACTTCCCTGCCGCGGACCACGCCGTCGACTGCGATCAATATCTGCGCGCCATGGCAGATGGTGAAGATCGGCTTTCCCGTCTCGTGAAAGTGACGGACAAAACCCTGCACCCTCTTGTCGATACGGATGTATTCGGGGCCGCGACCGCCCGCACAATAGATGGCGTCGTATTCGGCAGGATTCACCTCAGAGAAGGTCTTGTTCAAAATGTAGTCGTGACCGGGCTTCTCGGTGTAGGTCTGGCCACCCTCGAAATCGTGCAGCGATGTCTTGATGACTTCGCCTGCCTTCTTGTCGGGGCAGACCACGTGCACAGTATGCCCAACAGCATGCATGCACTGCTCGAAGACGAAGATTTCGTACTCCTCACTGAATTCCCCCACAAGCATCAGTATTTTCTTGCCCGACATGAATCATCCTCCCTGGGATAGCGATCGAATTTGCGCGACAGAACAGTCGGCGGCACTCTAGGCGGAGGACGACCCAAATGCAATTGGTCCGACCAGATTTGCAATAGCCTATAGGGCAGCGATCCGACCGGTGCGCTCAATCGGCGCGGGTGCGCCGCCATCCATATTTCTCGGCTCGGGCGGCCGGCCTCGCAGCAGGCTGGTAGTGCAGCGCTATGCCGCCAGTGTCACCCGTCTCGAGCCGTCGGATCAGCACCGGATCTGCCAC
>JBBSOT010000358.1:0-5546 GCA_038259455.1 Hyphomicrobiales bacterium
GGCGTCCGGTCGAGATGAACGAAATAGCCAGGCGCGACGACGGGAAAGACAGCATTCGTAAATAGCGGCTCGAACCGGCAGTTCCGCCATTCTCCCCGCCCCCAAAGCAGCGCGCAGTCAAAACCATCGAGGGGCGGACCTTCCAGCGACGTCTCCGAGCGTATGGAGAGACGCAGTTCGGGATATTGCCGCTCGAAGGCGGGCAGGCGGGGAAACAGCCACAGTTGCGCGAAATCAGCGTCGGCCAGGACACGGATCTGTGTCGGGCGTCGGGTATCGATTTCATCGAGACGCGCGGCGAGATTGGCAAGGCTCGACCTGACCGCATGCGCTACGATACGCCCGCATTCGGTGACTTCAATTCGGCGATGATGGCGCCGGAACAGGGCTTGGCCAAGCTGCGCTTCCAGTAATGCCACCTGCTTGCTCACGGCAGATTGCGTCAGGCCCAGCTCTCTCGCGGCGAGGGTAAAGCTCTCCTGCCGCGCAGCGCTCTCGAAGACGCGAAGGGCGTGCAGGGATGGGAGTCGAGGCAAATGTTGCATTCCTTTAATTCGTGCAAAGCTGGAACATTCGGAATTTGTCATAAGCAGCGGAATGCAGCAAGATCGCACTATTGGAGCGCGCATTGGCACAGTTATTCCCATTCACCGATCCTCGAGCGGCCGAAGTATCGGCCCCCAAAACCATGGTATCCGGCGAAGGCTGCTATGTGACCGACGCGGATGGTCGTCGATATCTCGATGCGGTCGCCGGGCTCTGGTGTGCATCGCTGGGGTTCTCCAGCGAACGCCTGATCACGGCTGCGACCGCACAGATGAAAGCGTTACCCTACTATCACAGCTTCATGGGTCGCACGACGGAGCCGACGCAAAGGCTCGCGGCAAAGCTCGTCGAAAAGCTGCCGAATGGACTGACGCGCGTCTTCTTCGGCTGCTCGGGCTCGGAAGCCGTTGATACCGCCGTCAAGCTGGTGCGCCTCTACCAGAATGCGCGAGGCAAGCCCGACAAGAAGCGGATCATCGCGCGGCACGGCGCCTACCACGGTTCAGGTCTCGCGAGTGGTGGACTTACAGGCATGGACTATTGCCATGCCGGTTTCGATCTGCCCGATCCGTTCGTGTTGAGAACCGGGCGGCCGCATTTCTATGCCGATGCGGACAGCAGCGAGACAGAGATCACCTTCTCTAAACGGCTGGCACGTGAACTCGACGCTCAAATCAGGCAGGTCGGAGCGTCCACGGTCGGTGCGTTCATCGGCGAGCCGATCATGGGTTCGGGAGGCGTCATCACGCCGCCGGAAGGCTACTGGGACGAAATTCAGGACGTGCTTGCGCGGCATGACATCCTGCTCATCGCCGACGAGATCATCACCGGTTTCGGACGCACCGGAGAATGGTTCTCCTGCACTACCTACGGGATCAAGCCAGATTTCATAACCATGGCAAAGCAGCTGTCGGGGGCGTATTTTCCGATCTCGGCGCTGGCAATCCACGAGGACATTTACCAGACGATCGCCGCGCGGGCCCATGAAATGGGTACGTTCGGCCACGGCTTCACTTACGGCGGTCACCCGGTTGGGGCAGCAATCGCGCTCGAGGCCATCCGCGTCTATGAGGATATGGACCTGCTCGTTCGCGTCCGCCGGCTTTCGGCGCGCCTGCAATTCCAGTTGGACAGGCTTTCAGCCCATGCGCTCGTCGGTGACGTACGCGTTGCGGGCCTCATGGCAGGCGTCGAATTGCGCTTTAGCGGAGCGGAAGACGGTGCCATGGGGCGCGCCGTCGGCGCCGAGGCCGAGCGACGGGGTGTTCTGTTCCGGGTGATCGGCGATACGATCGCCATTAGTCCTCCCTTGATTATCGACGAGGATGAAATCGATTACGCGGTCGACGTGTTGCGCAACAGCATCGCGGCCGTCGCCGGCCTGCAGGCAGCGTAATGCATACCAAGCGCAAGAGGGATCCCAAATGGAAGTGACCGTTGCCGCCACCCAAATGTCATGCAGCTGGGATCGAGAGGAGAACCTCGCAAAGGCTGCGGATATCGCGCGAGACGCCGCCCGTGTTGGGGCCAACATTGTGCTGCCGCAGGAAATGTTCTCGATGCATTTCTTTGCCTTCATGGACTGGAAGCCTGAATTCTTCGCCTATGCGGAGACACTGGACGGTCCGACTGTCACGCATATGGCAAGGGTTGCGAAGGAACTGGGTGTGGTCATCCCGGTCAACTTTTTCGAGCGCGCCAACAATGCTTATTACAACACCGTCGCCATCATCGATGCCGACGGGCGCACGCTTGGCATCTATCGCAAGACCCACATCCCGGTCGGACCGCCCGGCTGCTATGAAAAGATCTACACAAGCCCCGGCGATACCGGCTTCCGGGCCTGGAAGACAGCCTACGGAACTATCGGCTGTGGCGTCTGCTGGGACCAGTGGTTTCCCGAATCCGCGCGGATCATGTGCCTCATGGGGGCGGAAATCCTATTCTACCCCACGGGGATCGGATCGGATTGCCACGACCACTGGCAGCGGGTCATGCAGGGTCACGCGGGCGCAAACCTGACGCCGCTGGTCGCGTCCAATCGGATCGGGCTTGAAAAGGGAGACCTTGGCGAGACCGCCTTTTGGGGACGCGCCTTCATCGCCGGCCCAAAGGGCGAGATCGTCGCCGAGGCCGATGCGTCAAGCGAGACTTTCATAACCGCGACATTCGACCTCGAAGCCATCCGCGAAATGCGTGCCAACTGGGGTGTGTTTCGCGACCGGCGCCCCGACGCGTATGGGGCGCTGTTAACACTCGATGGCGCGACGCCGGCACTGCAAGCCACACACGTATGACGAAACCCCAAGCTCCGGAGATCCAAATGCCAGTCTATTTAAGCAATGGGAATCGCGTTCCGCATCATATCCTGGACGCAGCCGACATGGTGCGCAGCGGCACATGTGACCGCCGCGAATTCCTCGCGATGGCCAGTGTCTTTGGCGCATCCACCGCCCTGGCATATGGTCTGATCGGGCTCGCCGCGCCGATCGAAGCGCGAGCGCAGGAGACACCCACGAAAGGGGGTGTCGTGAAGATCGCCATGTTCGTCAAGGACGCCAAGGACATCCGGACGGCCGACTGGTCTGAAATCGCCAACGCGCAGCGCCAGACGCTTGAACCGCTGGTAAAGTACACTCACGATTATACGTTCGAGGGACGCCTGCTGGAGAGCTGGGAGGTCAATGAGGACGCGACGGAATATGTACTCCACCTCCGGCCGGGCGTGACGTGGAATAATGGGGATGCGTTCATCGCCGAGGACGTGATCTACAATTTCGGGCGCTGGTGCGACAAGGCGGCGGAGGGCAATTCCATGCCGGGCCGCATGGGCTCGCTTCTCGATGAGGCGACTGGCAAGCTGCGGGAAGGCGCGGTCACGAAGGTCGACGATCTGACCGTCAAGCTAAGCTTGACGACGCCTGACATTGCGATCATTCCCAATCTCACCGACTACCCGGCGCTCTTGGTCCACCGCAGTTTCGACGAGAAGGGCGCGACCTTTACGGCATGCCCGATCGGCACCGGCCCGTTTGAACTCGTGTCCTACGATGTTGGCCAGAAAGTGGTGCTGAAACGGCGCGAGAACGGTCAGTGGTGGGGTGGAGAAGCGCATGTCGACGGCATCGAGTTTATCGACTACGGCACCGACCCGTCGGCGATGGTGTCTGCGTTCGAGGCGGGTGAGATTCACGGCAATTTCGAAACGACCGCGGATTACGTCTCCATTTTGGACGGGCTGGATCTCGTAAAGGGCGAGGCGGTCACGGCGGCAACCATCGTTGCGCGCACCAATGTCGCCAACAAGCCGTATGAGGACCAGAGGGTGCGCCAGGCGCTTCAGCTTGCGGTCGATAATGCGACCGTGCTGCAGCTGGGCTACGGCAATGCCGGCGAGCCGGCGGAAAACCATCATGTTTGCCCGATCCATCCGGAATATGCGGAGCTCCCGAAGATTGCCCGCGATCTGGCAAAAGCCAAGCAGCTCATGGCGGAAGCCGGACAGGCCGATTTCGAGCACGACCTCATCACGGTTGATGAAGATTGGCACAAGAACACCGGCGATGCGATTGCCGCTCAACTCCGCGAGGCTGGCATCAAGGTCAGGCGCACCGTACTGCCGGGCGCCACCTTCTGGAACGACTGGACGAAGTATCCATACTCCATGACGAACTGGAACATGCGTCCGCTTGGCGTGCAGGTCCTGGCAATCGCCTATCGCACCGGCGAAGCATGGAATGAGGCCGCGTGGTCGAATCCGGACTTCGACAGCAAGCTCAATCAGGCACTCGCAACAGTCGACGTGGCAGAGCGCCAGGTCATCATGACCGAGGTCGAGACGCTACTCCAACAATCCGGCATTCTCATTCAGCCATACTGGCGCAAGCTCTACAACCACTCGGCCAAGTCGCTTAAAGGTTTTCGAATGCACCCGACACAGGAGCATGAATATGCAAGTGTCTGGATTGATAAGGCATAGATGCGATGAGCGGGGCATGTGATGTAGGCCGTGTGGACGAATTTGATCAAGCATAGGCCGGCGGTGAAGCTGACGATGGATCGATAGTTTCGTGCGGTTTTCTCACAGCGAAGGGCGACGCGCTTGAAGCGTTTGACGAGGCCGATGCCCTGCTCGATGCGGGCGCGGGCCTTGTAGAGAAACTTGGCGAAGAAGGCGGGTTTGTCCTTCTCGTTGCTTTTGTGCGGGATGACCGGGGCTATGCCTCTGGCTCGCGCGGCGGCGCGATTGGCCTTGCTAGAATAGCCCTTGTCGCCGATGGCGGCGCGGGGCGTTATGTCCGGTCCGATGTCGAGCATGGTGAGGAAGTGCGGTGCGTCGGCCTTTTCTCCGCCGGTCAGGTCGAAACCGATTATGGCTCCCGATGCATCTGATTTGGCATGGATTTTGGTCGTGAACCCGCCGCGCGAGCGGCCGAGCGCCTGACCGTGCTGCCCCCTTTTGCGCCCGCAGCCGAAACATGGGCGCGCACAATGGTTGAATCGAACATCTGGATGAGATGCGCCGACGTGCTCATCGAGGCCAGCGTGTCGAAGAACGCTTCGAACACTCCCGCCTTGCTCAAGCGGTCGAAGCGTTTCCACACGGAATTCCACGGACCAAACCGCTCCGGCAGCGCGCGCCAGCGAACGTTCTCCACCGTGAAGAAGTGCATCGCTTCCAGGAACAACCGGTCGTCCGCAGCCTTGCGTCCGCGCCGCGGCAGGCAGACCCGGAATACCTCCAGCGTGTTTGCCCAATCCGCTTCGTTCATTCGCGTCGACATGATCTCTCGTCTCCGACTCAGTCGGAAACCTATGAATCACAATCGATTCCTTGGAGAAATCCTCAAACCGCAACTTGCGCGATTTCGTCCACACGGCCTAGCACTACTTTGGCAGAAGTGTGATTGGCGGGTTGACGATGGCGCATCCACAATGCGGGCATTGGTCTGGCGGGGATCGTGCGAGGTGATTAAGGATGGCTTGGCGGACTGCCGGCA
>JBBSOT010000359.1:0-5538 GCA_038259455.1 Hyphomicrobiales bacterium
CACCGACCGCGGCAATCAACACGCCCGCCACCGCTGGACCAACCATCCGCGCAGCGTTGAATGACGCGGAATTCAGCGCCACCGCGTTGGCCAGGTCGTCATCGCGGACCAGGTCCGACACAAACGCCTGCCGGGCCGGCGCGTCGAACGCGGTGACGCAGCCCAGCAGCAGGGCAAAGCCATACACATGCCAGAGCTGCACCACACCGGCGAGCGTGAGCAAACCCAGGCCCAGCGCCAGCACACCGGCGGCGCTCTGGGTGAAGAGCAGCAGCTTGCGACGGTCCAGATGATCGGCCGCAAACCCGGTCAGCGGCAACAGCAGCAGGGGCGGCCCGAACTGCAGCGCCATCACCGTCCCCACCGCCGTCGCGTTGTGATGGGTAAGCACGGTAAGCACCAGCCAGTCCTGCCCGATGCGTTGCATCCAGGTGCCCACGTTGGACACCAACGCACCACCGGCCCACAACCGGTAGTTGTAGCTCCTGAGCGAGTGGAACCTGCTGCTCATCGCGTGCCTGGCAACTCCGTCGGGGCGTTGCCGCCGTGAAGCGACTGAAGCCCCATGCTAGCGCAGGGACAAAACGGGACGGAGGGAATTAAGCGCGCTTAATTCCCTCCGTCCCATTTTTTATTTTTTTCACGGTCAGGTGAGCGTCGCGCGCCAGGCTCGTCGCAGGACCGCCTTGGCGTCGCGCTCGACGAGGTCACCGTGCGCGATCACCACGCGCTCGAAATCCCACGCGAGGATGTGCTCGAGCGCCGCGCGCGCGGCGGCGCGATCCATCCAGCCGCCGATGCGGTATTCGGGCGCGAGCGTGGGGCGGTTCCACATGCCGAAGAGCTTTGAGGATGCGCGCAATACCCAATTCACGTTCGGCGTGTCGTCGCCGAATCGCTCGACGAGGTCGACCAGCAGCAGCGTGCGCGTAGGCCGGTGCAGCAGCGCCACTTCCGCCATCAGCCGTCCGCGCACGAACGCCTGCTCGAACTCGGCCTGCATCGACGCGGGCAACGGCTCGCCGAGCACGCCGTCGAAGCGCAGCGCGCGCTGCTTGCGCTCGATCCCGGGGCATATCCACGTCTCGGCGTCGGGAAAGGCGCGCTGGCAGGCCGCGACGTGAAGGTGGTGGAAGTTGCCGGGCGCCACGATCACGGAGACGCGCCCGAGCGTGATCATCCAGTCACACACGGCGACGGTGAGCGGACCAGGCGAGTGGACGACGAGCGAGCCGTCGCCCAGCCGAACGATCGTCATGCGCGCCTCGAAGCGCGCGCCACCGAGCGAGACCGGGTATGGCATCAGCCAGATCGTCCCGGGAACGTACTCTGTAGTGTTCACGGCGCCACGATAGCCCTGTTGTCCTGCCACCGTCGTCGCGCGCAAAAAAGGGGCGGAGTGGACCACCCCGTTTTCCCTTTTTAGCAGCCCCCATGCATCGTATCAATCCAATCATGACCAATGGCAGGACGACCTTAGGCCTATTGTCCGCGTGTATCGGACCTCCCAACATCGTGGTCCACTGGACCACAGCATGGCAGGTGGGACATGAAACGGATCTTCTTCGATTCGCAAGGACGGCTGCGCAACGGCTGGTGGATCCTGGTCTTTGTCGCGTTTTTCATGGTGAGCCGGGCCGTCTATCGCCCGGTCTCGCAGGCCATCCAGCATGCGGACCTGAGTGCGACCTGGTTGCAACCACTGCCCTTCGTCTTCGTCCTGCTCGTCACCTGGTGCTGCACGCGCCTGCGTCGGCAGCGTCTTGGCAGCGTCGGCTTCGTTCTGGATCGCCAATGGGCAATCGAGTCGGCACTCGGCGCATCCATTGGCATTGCAGCGATCCTGATCATCACCGGGCTCATCTACGCGGCAGGCGGAGTACATCTGACCCTCGATCCAGCGCGCAGCCTTGGCGCGATGGCGTCAGCGGCCTACGTATTTCTATTCGTGGCGTTGTTCGAGGAAACCCTGTTTCGCGGCTTCGTGTTCCAGCGCTTCGTCGAAGGTGCTGGCGCATGGACTGCGATGATCGGCCTTGCACTGGTGTTTGCCGTCGCACATTGGGGCAACCCCGACATGACGGGTGCCACCAAAGTCTGGGCGACGATCGACACCGGGCTCGGCGCCATCGTGCTTGGCCTTGGCTATCTGCGAACGCGCAGCCTGGCATTCCCGGTCGGGTTCCATTTCGCCTGGAACTGGACCCAGGGCGCCCTGCTGGGCTTCGATGTCAGTGGCTTCGACCAGCCGGGCTGGCTGCAACCGTTGCTTCTCGACCAACCCGAGTGGGTGACAGGCGGCAGTTTCGGACCGGAGGCCAGTGTCTTCGCGGTCATCGTCGACCTGGCCTTGATCGGATTGCTCTGGAAGTGGCGGGGCACCGGCGCCGGTCGTTCCGCACGTCCGAGATTCGCGGGGCAGCCCGCAGTTCGGCAGGCGGGGTGAAAAGGTACTCTGCCCCGTTTTTTTCCGCTTTTTTCGGACCCCGTTTTTTTCATTGCTGTCGCTCAGATCGAGCATGTAACGGAGACTGCGCAGGACGTCGTTGTTGATCATCGATCACGCACACGGCCAGGGGGTGCTCCCCCACTCTACAGGTAACGGGCAAATGAACCTGATCCCTTTTTTGCTGGACCCCTTTTTTGCTGAGTGCGTAAACTGGACACCCCAATTTTTGCGGATCCCCGATGGCCAAGCCCAATTACACGTTTGAAAAGCGCCAGCGCGAGCTCGCCAAGAAGAAGAAGCAGGACGAAAAGGACGCGAAAAAGCGCGCCGAACGCGAAGCTGCCCAGCCGGCCGTCGCTCCGGACGCGAACGACGCGGCAGGCTGAGCGACAAGGGGCCCGGAGAGCGAGCCCAACCTGCCCCTTTTTCCCTGCGGGCCTTGTGTGTCTCAAAGCTGATTAAAATGAACCTGGAACCTCTTTGCTTCCTTCTTTCAACACCCCAATAGTCCCCAACCACGTTTCCACCAGCTGCGGCCATCTTGCGATCGGGAACTTGCTTGGTCGCAGGCCGAACGCATGCCCTCCTTGCGCATACAAGTGCAATTCGGTAGGAACGCCTGCTTTCTGCAGCGCGACGTAATACGCCGCCGACTGCAACACGCCATCGACATGGTCGTCCTCGGCTTGCAACAGGAACGTCGGGGGCGTGTTTGACCGGACGCGGATGTCCGGACGCAGGTCCAGGTGGGTCTCGTCCCGCGTGGCATGATCGTCGTCTTCGAGTGCCCACAGGTGACCGGGATAGATGGCGACCCGTGTATTTGCCTGTTTTCCTGTTTTCTGGCCTCCAATGCGCTATAGACTTGGTCTTTACCGGTGGTGGGGCGCGGTGAACGAACAAGGGTCGGCAATCGGCAGGGAAGATCGGGGACTGTCCCCGGTCTTCATCAGCTACGCGACCGCCGACCGCACCGAGGCGCTGAAGGTCTGCAAAGCCATTGAACGGCGTGGAACCAGATGCTGGATTTCCATGCGGGATGTGCCGCCCGGCGCGAATTATCAGGAGGCGATCGTGCAGTCGCTTCGGTCTGCGCGTGCGATGGCCCTCGTCTTCACGGACGCAGCCAACACCAGCGATGAGATCAAGAAGGAGCTCTCGCTCGCCAGCCGCTACCAAGTGCCGGTTATCGCGCTCCGCCTCAACGACGTCGAGCCGAGCGATGCATTCGCCTACGAATTGTCGACACGTCAGTGGATCAACGCGTTCGAAGGCTGGGACAGCTCGATCGACACGCTGGTTGGCAGGATCGGGCAGATATCAGGCTCCGGGCCAGTGGCTCCGGGGGCTGACAAACCCGCTTCCTCCCGGACGGTTTTCTCCTCTTGGCGCGCGATGACGATCGCAGCCGCCGGCTTGCTTTCGCTGGTTGCGGCTGCCTGGGCCTGGTGGGCACTACAGCCGCCTCAGGCCGCAGCTCACAGCATGTCGGTTCGCCTGGCGGGGTTCCAGCTCCTGTCCGCAGACTTGCCGGCATCCCTTCCGGATACCGTGGACGCGGAGATTTCCGCGGCATTCAACATCGACGGCGTCGTGGGTGTTTCGACTGCACCAGCGTCGGCATCGGGCGCAGCGCCAGCCTACGCACTGGGTGGGACGATCCAGCGGGACGGAAACACGATCCGCGTCATCACTCACATGGTCAACGAGCGCTCAGGCGCGAGCGTATGGTCTGACACTTTCAACTACGACGGTAATGAAATCTCAAGGGTCCCACGCCACATCGCCGTCGATGCCGGAAATGTGGTCCGCTGCGGACTGTTCGGAGCGTCCACCTATTACAAGCCGCTGCCTGACACCGTACTCAGGGACTACCTGCAATTTTGTCAGGGGCACTGGGATCCCAACCTGCAGGAAGGACGCAAAGCCTTGGTTCCCGCGCAGCGGGTCGTCGCTGCCGTTCCGGACTTTTCATGGGGCTGGGCGGCGGTCGCCGGTGCCTACTGGAAAGTTGCATTGAGCGCCGACAACGACCGGATCGCCGACGACGCGCGTGCGAGTGGCCGCCAGGCGACCGACCGCGCAGTAGCGATTGACAGCAGGAACAGCGAGGCCCTCTATATCAAAGCCGTGTTGCTCGACAAGCGTGACTGGATCGGGCGGGAAGACCTGTTCAAGCGTGCGCTCGCGGCCCGTCGGCTCGACTGCGGGTGCGAGCACCATCAATATGGGTGGATGCTGCTCAATGTGGGTCGTACTGCCGAAGCAGTCGAACAGTTGCACCAGGCCGACGACATGCTGGCCCTTTATGTCTATACGCCCTTGACCCTGGCCGACGCGCTTGTCATCGCGGGCAGGCCTGACGAGGCCAAAGTCTATTTCGATGCGGCGATCGATCTTGCCCCGGATGCCGGCTTTGCGAAGAATCTCGCGGTGTCCAAGGCAGTGAAGCTTCGTGACGTCAACCTTCTGCTCGACCCGACATTACCGATTGCCGCAGAACTGCGCGCAGCCCTGCTGAAAGGCTTTCGTGCACTGGCGTCGCGTGATTCCGTAGCCAAGGCACAAGCTGTCCAGGCGCTTCTTGCCCTGAATGCAGACCAGCAGGGCGCTGCAGTCGCGAAGCTGCTCGCAGATCTCGGCGCTAACCACGAAGCTTTCCAGATCGCGACCCGGGTAGCGACGACGCAGGCATATCCGGGGCCATCGATCTTCTGGGATCGGAGCATGCGCGGAATATTGGCCGATCCGGACTTCCCGGCAGTGGCCGGGCAACTGGGACTTTTGAGATATTGGAAAACGACCCGCACCAAACCCGATGTCTGTAATGAAAAAGCACCGCCGCCGTTCTGTCTGGTTATTTGACGCGGAAAACACGCAATAGTGTCTCTGACCCCCTTTTCTGCCGTTCCTTTTTTGGTGACCTGCAATACATGGCCCGCATCCACGCATGTCCTTTGCCGCCCGAGGCATTGCTGGCCAGGTATTCCGGGGCACGCGGATATACAGACTGCTTCATCGCCGAGCTGCCTCGAACGGTCTCCCACGCCGAGTACGTCGAAGCGTTCTATACCGGAGGCATCTTCAAG
>JBBSOT010000360.1:0-5519 GCA_038259455.1 Hyphomicrobiales bacterium
CCTCGATTGTCGACGGTGAACATGGCGGTGCCATCCGGAGCCCGCGCCGAATTCAGCCGGCGTTCGGCGTCAATGGCTTCCTGATCCGACGCGCAGCATATCAGAAAATCCCTCGACATTCGCGGCTCGACCGATCGGTAGGTGACGCCCATCTGGTTTAGGAACGACCCATGATCGATAAGTCGCCAATAGAAGGCGGTGCTGCCATAGGGTTCTTGGTGGAGACCGGTCGCGATCATGATGCGGGCGGCGGGAAAGCTGCGCTGCACCTGGCCAAGGATGCGATCGTAGAGTTCATAAACCTCCAAAACCGGATCGCGGCCCGGTCCAACGTACCAATCTGGATTGTGATAGGGCCCGGCGTAAGCTGCGGAATTGAACATGTAATGATGCTGGATATGCGCGCCCGCGTTCAGGAACAAGGACGCAAAATCCGGGGACTTTTGCCGCACCAGCCGCGAGAACAAATCCGCAAGAACCTGGTCCAGAAACAGCGCCTTTGCCCAAGCGTCATTGCGCGATGAGTTGAGTGTCTTCGCGTAAGCTAGGTAATTCTGGGGAGACGCGCTTCTCACCCCTCCGAGCACAAAGTCCACGATGGATTTCTTGGTTAGGCGGCCGGATGCATTGTCATTCACGGTCTGTCTGACGGCTTGATAGAAGCGCCTGTCTATGCCGCTCGCGTGCGCTTTGGTATCAGTCCACGGGTCCGGAATGAAAAATGCCGGATCACGAAGACGAAACTTGGCATTCATTGGACTGACCGCCCCGACCTTGAGGCCGGCATCCTCCAGCTCTTCCCAGATTTGCGGAATATCGGTTTGCGCAATATCTCCCAGCCGGAAGACGCCGTGCTGGGCAAACGTGAGACCTGTGTGCGCGGTGACCCACTGGATCCACGGCTCAAGGTGATCATAATCCTGCTCGGATTCGGTTTCCTGGAAGCCATGTTTCGAGAAAAAATTCCGGAATTCGGGAAGTTTGCCCGACGCGATATAGTGTTCAAGATATTCGAAATTAATCTCGTTCACCTCGAGAAAAAGAAGCTGCTGAGGTCGCGTCACGGAATTGTCCTGTAATCTGGGGGTCGTCGTTTATTAGCATCCTGCACTGGGACATCAATCGAGACCCAGTCGCAAGGCTGATTCATGTAGCGGAGCGGAGGGTCTCATCCGAAGCGATCGACGCTTCAAGTCGCATTTCCTGCATCAGAACCGAATTTATCCGGTCGACGTCGAACATTTCCTCAGCCATGCGACGGCTTTCGCGACCCATCGGTTCGAGTATCTCGGGATGATCAACGAAGCGTTGCATCGCGGTCGCGAGCGCATGGGCATCGCGAACGCCAACTTGGAATCCGTTCACACCGTCTACGACCGTATCGCGGCATCCGGGAGCGTCGGTCGTGATCACCGGTAACCCCATTGCCATGGCCTCCTGGGTGCTGCGCGGTTTGCCTTCGCGATAGGAAGGCAAGACGAAGACGCTGCTTTGAGCCAGCCATTGACGCACATCGGCAACCTGACCTGGCCACTCGACCAGGCCGTCGCCAACCCAGCGTTCGATCTCATGGCGCTGCAAGCCGCCCGGGTTGAGATCGAAATCGCCAACCAGCAAGAAGCGGACGTCGGGCCGCTCGCTCTTTACCCTGCGGGCTGCATCCACATACTCCACGATACCCTTTTCGCGCAGCAGTCTCGCTACGAGGATAAAGGTAATCGGCCGCGATACCGGGGTCACCGGACTGAATCGGCGCAGATCCACTCCTGACCCGCTGATGAGCACGGCCTTCGCGCGCGGCAGCAGGCCTCGGTTGCATAGCAGCTCGCGATCGTCGGAGTTCTGCAGGAAGACCCGGCGACAGAGGCGGAAAGCCAAAAAGTACAAGAAGGAGGCCGCTATGCGAAGGGCGCGCCTCTTGAACGATTCCTGATCGCTGTCGGGTGTAAACGCGTAACCCAGGCCCGCCACCAGCGCGTAGCGCTGCCGAACGCCCGCAAACCTCGCCGCGAAAGTACCGTAAATGACCGGCTTGATAAAATAAGCGAAGGTCAGGTTGGGTTTGAGGCGGCGCAAAAGCCGGGCGAGTTGGATGGAATCCGACAAATCGCGAAGGGGTCTGAGCCCGGTGCGATCGAGCCGGATATCGATCGGCTCCGCTCCGAGATCGCGAACCGCAGACCGCGTGCTGTCGTCGAAATCGGGGGCCAGCGCGTAAACCTTGATCCCGCTTTCGACGAGGCGCCGGATCAGCGGTCCGCGGAAATTCGCCAATGAAAAGGCGATGCTCGTGATCATTGCGACCGACCGGGCAGGGTGATTCACGCCGGCCTCCTGCTCGAAGATCGGCTGTTCGCGGCGCTGCGCAGAGCGTTCAACACAGTGTCTTGCTGCGAGGCCAACGAATACTGCGAAACGACCTTGTCGCGCCCCTTGCGACCCATGGCTCGCCGGAGTGTTGCATCGCCAATCAACATGTCGAGCGCGGCAATCCATTCTTCCGGCGAAGTGGCGAGGAGCCCATCCTCGCCGTGTGCCACGATCTGGTTGTTCACACCGACAGGAGACGCAATCGTCGGGAGGCCGCATGCCATGTATTGGATGAGCTTGTATCCACATTTGCCCTTAGCCCATAGGTCGTCGGGGAGCGGCATGATCCCGATATCCATTTCCTGGATATCGGCAACCTCCCGGGCCTCTGCCCAGTCCTTGCAGACGACTCCCGCTATTCCCCGGGCACGCGGCCCTGCACCGACGACCTGCAAGATCGCTCCATGACGTGCCAGGACCGGCAGGATCGTTGACAGCAACGGTTCCACATAACTCCAGGTCGAGGGCGAGCCGATCCAACCGACGACCGGCGCTGAGCCATGCTTTGCTTTAGGCGTAGCAAATTCGGCCGGGACGAAAACGTCGGAATCCACGACCGTCGGCACAATCATGCTGTTTGGGCAATGCTCGCTCGCATAAGCGTGAAGATAGGCGTTGCCGCAGAGGCAGGCGGAGGCTTCTCGGAGCAGCGGGACGAGCTTTTGCCCCAAGATTTTTCTCACCAGAGGCGAGGTGTGCTGGTCGTATTGATGGAAGATCGCATCGTCGATGTCGTAGACGATGGGTACGCCGGTGAGTCCCAATGCACGCTCCACCGTCCCGGGCAGGTAGGGGAAGGCCTCGTACTGGATCCAAACGACATCGAACTTCCGCGCCGCGAACAGGTCCTTGACCCTTTCAATGTAGGCGAGGCCAACCGCGGCCCGGGATTGTTTCTCACCTTGAGCTAGTCGTTCGATGTAGCAATTTCCGAGCAGGGATCGAATTTCGAGTTCGACCCCGTTGCGGTTGAGGTGCGGTTGGTATTGCACGAAGCGCTGGCGCGTGCTGGCCGCTTGCGTGCCGTATTTGGTAAGGCCGAGGACGCGCATTGGTTGAACCGATTCTCGAAGATCAGGGCTTTGATTTGCCCGAAGGTGGCCGGAGCGGGCCGCTCTTGCCCCATAACATTCGGTAAGCTCGAATTGTCTCTTCGGCCTCCGAAAGCGACCCCTTAAGGATCGCGCGCGCAAGCCGCAACAAGGGCTCGAGGGTGAATGTTACGAAAATGACCGAAAAAGCACCGCTGCGTGAAAAATGCTTGTGGGCGTATGCTATCCTACTCAATTGCGAATAGAACAATCGCCGGGCTCTGATTTGATCAGACGTGCCACCCCCCTTATGATAAGCGGTCGCATCGGCCAGATAATATACCCCCCAACCCGCTGCGACGACTCTCTTGGAAAGATCAAGATCTTCGAAATAGACGAAGAACCTTTCATCGAAGCCCCCCAATTCGACAAAGAGTGCTCTTCTTATGAGGTAGAAGGCACCGATCACATGACTCACTCGACGACTGGACATGTGGTCGAAAGGCGTCCTGAACCGGTCCACCTGATAGATGTTGAAGGAGGTGGGGAATGCGGTGGTGTGCAGCTGAGTGCCGCCATCGTCCTCGATAAGGCGGATCCCGCATACCCCCAGATTAGCGCCCTCCTCGCTCTCCATGAGGGCCACGACCTTCGGCAAAGTGTCGGGAAATATGCGTGCGTCCGGATTCAAGAATAGAATATATTCTGAAGTCGCCAACGCCGCGCCCCGATTGCACGCGCGGCCAAAGCCTAGGTTCTCTCCACTCTCGATAACGGTCAGACGCGGATCATCCGGAAGACCTGACAGCGATTGATCCGTCGAACCGTTATCAACGACAATGATCTTCGCCGCATGGTCGTTGTCAGCCTCAATAACAGACAAGACGCATTCTCTAAGCATGCGGCCCGAATTCCAGTTAACAATAACGACGTCGATCTCACGCACCAAAAAAATCCCCGATATTACGTTTAAACTGCTAACTCGGAAATGTACTTACATCGCCCCTAGGATTACGCCCTCTCTGATCGCCAGATACAGTAGTAGAGCGGCGTTCGCGTACACGAGAGCGATGGGCAGGATATTCAAACGGTCGATGGGATGACGGAACGCGGCAAACACCAAGGCAACCAGCAACATCTCCTTCACCCGAACCGCAATAATGGGGGCGTCCGAAAAAACCACCACGAACAGAACGGATGATCCAAACATGATCGTAAAACACTTTTGGTAATCATCGCGCTTGAGCCAGCCAGCACTCACCGCAGCAATAAAAATTGCTACAACCAACAAGTTATTGAGTGATAAAATTGAAGCCGCTTCAATTGCGGCGATATTATCAACGTAATTGACTACCAAAGGATTTAACTGTGCGAACCAGGCGACAACGAAATCATCGAAGTCTCCTGTTGTTAAAATGAGAATGAATACCAAGCCAAGGGATGCGGCAACGCCAGACAAAACGTTCGGCTTCAGAAACTGCGCAGCTAGGTAGACTGCTATAAATATCACAATGCTATAGTGGAAGGTAAAAGCCACGGCAAAGGCTAAAAGTGACCATAATATTCTGCGATTTCGCAAAAGATGTATAGACAGAAGGCCCAAGGAAATCGCAAGTGCGACGCGAATTTGCGTATATTCTTGGTTTGGGAAAAAAGTTGCAACGTATACGAGAAAGGCTGCTTTAGGGTATGTTAGGTAGCGACTAAAGAGGTAGGCTTTTATGGCTAGGGCTGGCGCGATTACTGAAAATGCAAGGATCCAAAACGGAAGACCCAACTTTATGGAGAAGATCCAAGATGCCAAATGGAATCCCGGCTCAAAGCGCGTATCCTGAAAGGATAACGTTGGCATGATGGTATCGTAATAGCGCAGGTACTCAAGGTAATCTCGGCTCTCACCCAGCCATGCCCGAGAGCTCGCCAATGCAAGCAGCGTCACTGCGGAAATCCAGAAGAATAGATCCATTTCTCGAGTGTGATAGCGGGACGACTTACGCGCCACCACAGGTTGTCCTGCCGAGATATTAGATACTTGCATGTTTTTGTAGCCGCCTGGAGATCGACAAAACGATTCGCGCCAATGGACGCAGCACCGTCGAGATGCGGGGGTTCGTTACA
>JBBSOT010000361.1:0-5516 GCA_038259455.1 Hyphomicrobiales bacterium
CAGCCTCCATCGGGGCAGGTGCTGGCTCCGCGGGCGCAGCCTCCATCGCCGGCGGCGTATTGGCTATGTCAGCCGACCCTGCCGGCAATTCCGGCATCGTGGCCTCCGGTGCGGCGGGAGCTGCTTCCGCAGGCTCTGCTTCGACGGCCGGTGCAGCTTCTGCCGGGGCGGCTTCCGCAGGTGCCTCGGCCGGCATCGGCTCGGCAGAAGCGATATCGGTGATGCGGCCATCAAGCATCGGCGTATAGGGCCGATTGGCGCTCAGATAGTCTGCAACCACCTGCTCGAGGCCGGGGCCGTAGTCGTAAGCGTTTTCGGCATTGTCGGCGAACACCTTGTACCCGTCGCCGCCATTGCGCATGAAGTTGTTGGTCGCTGCCAGATAGGTCTTGGCCGGATCGATCGGCGCCCAGGCGCCGTTTTCCATCACTTCAACCGACGAGATACGGCTCCCGGCCGGTGCCGACTTGTCGAAGGAGTATTTCAGGCCGGCCACCTGCGTGAAGCGCCCGCCGCCTTCCTCGATCTCGCTGGCGCCGTTCTCAAGCGCCGCCACGACATCCTCGCCGGACAACTGGAAGGTCGCCAGCGTGTTCTGGAAGGGCAGCACGCCAAGCACCTCGCCCATCGTCACGACGCCCTGGTCTATCGAGGCGCGCAGGCCGCCGCCATTCTGGAACACGATGGACACGCCCTGGTCCTTGACGCGGTCGAGGATCGCGTCGGCGACGAGGTTGCCCATCTCGCATTCGCGGGCGCGGCAATTGTCGCGGCTGCCGTCGATCGGCGCGGTGGTTTCGGAAACTTCCTTGGCCTTCAACTCCTCGATCGGGCCAGCCAGTTCCTTGATACGCGCCAGCACCGCCTCATCCGGTTTGACCGAACTGTCGAGGAAGATCGGGTCGCCCTTGGCTTCCTTGACGACGCCTTCATCGTCAAAGGTCACGGTGAATTCGCCGAGATACTTCGAATAGGACGCGGCCTGCGTCACCGGAACCTTGTAGCCGTCGGGATTGTCGATCATCGTCGGGTAGGGGCCTTCGGCCCTGTCGTCGGTGTTGGACAGCAGCGAGTGCGAGTGGCCGCCGACGACCACGTCGACGCCCGGAATCTTGGCGATCAGTTCCTTGTCACGCGGGTAGCCGACATGGGTCAGCGCGATGATCTTGTTGATGCCTTCGCCCTTCAGCTTCTCCACCTCGGCGGTGATCGTCTTGATGTCGTCCTCGATGGTGATGTTGGGGCCTGGCGACGAGATCTCGGGCGTGTCGGTGGTCACGGCACCGACAATGCCGATCTTTTCGCCGCCGACCTCAAGCACCAGCGATGGCTTGATGCGGTCCCCGACCTTGGAGGCAGCGCTCGCCTGCACATTGGCCGACAGGACCGGAAACTTGATGACGTCCAGGAACGGCACCAGCGCGTCCTCGCCATCGTCGAACTCATGGTTGCCCACGGTCATGGCGTCGAATTTCATCAGGTTCAAAAATTCGGCCTCGGCCGTGCCCTTGTAGGTCGTGTAGAACAGCGAGCCTTGAAAATTGTCGCCGCCATTCAGCAACAGGACGTTCTGGCCCTCCAGCTTCTTGCGCTCGTCGGCAATCGCCGTCACCAGCCGCGCTGCGCCGCCGATACAGTTGCCTTCGGTCTCGTCCTCGGCCGAGCAGGTCGATTCATACTTGTTGTTCGACTCGATGCGGCTGTGCCAGTCATTGATGTGCAGGATCGTCAATGTGTAGTCGGCGAAGGATGCCTGCGCCGAAAAGCCGAGGGCCGAGGCCGACAGCGCGGCAATGGCAGCGATCTTTTTCATGAATGTCTCCCGTTGAATGCGTGGACCGAGCGTCTATCGCAGCTTGTTGACGGATTTGTCTCAGTCGGATGGGCAATGTTCACACCGGCCCATAATCGATGCAAGCAAAAACGCGCGCCGTTCACGGCAACGACAATCGCTCTGCAACGGTTAGTTGGCGTAGTCGCGCTCGTCGGCAATGACCGTTCCGTCATTGGGCAGACTGCCCGGCTCGGTTGCTGCGACTTGCCCGCCAAGCTTCGTCACCTCGCGCAACGTTGCCGCGATGGCATCGAGGTCCGGCGCTTGCGTACCGGCCGGTTCGACATGCAGCGCCATGGCATCGCGTTCGCCGTCGCGCGATACCACCAGTCTTGCCCGGGTGATGTCCGGATGCCGGCGAACGATCTCGGCGACCTGCTTCGGGTCGACGAACATGCCCTTGATCTTGGTGCGCTGGTCGGCACGGCCGCGCCAGCCGACGATCCTCATATTGGTGCGTCCGCAGGGCGAGACGCCGGGCATGATGGCCGACAAATCGCCGGTGCCGAGCCTGACCAGCGGATAGGCCGGGTTGAAGCCGGTCACCACCACCTCGCCGACCTCGCCATCGGGCACCGGATCGCCGGTGCCGGGCCGCACGATCTCGACGATCAGGTTCTCGTTGATCACCATGCCGGGGTTGGGCGCTCCATCAGGTGCTGCACTTTCATAGGCGATGACCCCGAATTCCGCCGTCGCGTAGCATTGCAACACGCTGACGCCGCGCGACCGATATTCTTCCCGCAGCGATGGAAAGAGCGCGCCACCCGATACCAGCGCGCGCCTGAAGCAGGAGAGGTCCTTGCCCATCTCGGCGGCGCGGTCGAGGATGAGCTTGAGAAAGTCCGGTGTCCCGCAATAGATCGATGGCTTGAGTGAAAGCGCTGCCTCCACCTGCATGTCTGTGTTGCCGGTACCGGCCGGAAACACGGTGCAGCCGAGCGCGCGGGCACCTTCGTCGAGGATGAAGCCGCCCGGCGTCATGTGATGGGCAAACGCATTATGCACAATGTCGCCGGCGCGGATGCCGGCGGCAAAAAAGGCGCGCGCCGCCTGCCAGGGGTCGGCGCCTGGCCCCTGCGGTTCCCACAGCGGGCCGGGCGACAGGAATACCCGCGCCCCGAGCAGCAACGCGGGATCGGCGAAACCGCCGAAAGGCGGCTCGGCGGCCTGCATTTCCATAAGGTCGGATTTGCGCAGCACCGGCAGCCGTGCCAGCGCCGCGCGGTCTGTCACCGAGCCAATAGTCACGCCGTCAAGCCAGCGCGCCAGCCCTTTGACATTGCCAGTCGATTTTTCAAGAAATTTTGGCAGTCGGTCGAAGAGATCTCCCTCGCGGGCAGCGCCATCTTGCGTCTCAAGCTCGTCGAAATGAGCGGTCATTTCGGCTCCTTGGCGGATGCCGTCAGTTCCATCCGCCGCCGTCAGCGACCAGCATCAGGACCGCCGGGTCAGCACGAAGTTCTGGCCGCCCGAACTGGTGCAGTTCAGCTGACTGGTCGAGATCAGCAGGCAGTTGAAGCTGATCGGCTGCTGACGGATGAGCGACGTGCCGGAAATCTGCACCGAGGTCGAACTGTTGAGCGAGTAGCTGCCCTCGGCGAGCTTCTGCCCGGTGTCAGTTGCCACTGTCTGGAAAATGCCGCCGGAGAATGTCGACAGTCCGGTGCCCTGCGCGTCGATCCATGCGCCCTCGACGCCCGAAGCCGAGCGCTGCATGGGCGGATTTCGTGGACCGCCGCCGCCGGTCATGCAGCCGGCCAGCGCCAGTGCCATCAAGGCAGCCGCACCAGCCGAAATCAGTCTGCGCGCAATCGTCATTGGAAATTCCCTCTTCCCTCGTCCGGCCCAAAACCTCAATCGCTCGAATTTCGAGCGAAAGCAAGGCGCAGCCCTGAGGATGCGCCTTGCTCAACGGTCAGCGGACCAAAACGTTGCGGAACTGCCATGGATCCTTTTTGTCGATGTCTTCGTCGAACAGGCCGGGCCGCCGGTCGAGTGGCGTCCACTCCGTATAGTAGCCGTTGACCGGCCCCAGATAGGGCATCTGCACCTCAAGGCAGCGGGCATAGTCGGTTTCGTCGGCCTCGACGATTCCGGCCTCCGGGTTCTCGAGCGCCCAGACCATGCCGGCCAGCACTGCCGACGTCACCTGCAGGCCGGTGGCGTTCTGGTGGGGCGCAAGCTTGCGCGCCTCGGCGAGTGAAAGCTGCGAACCGTACCAGTAGGCGTTCTTCTTGTGGCCGTAGAGCAGCACGCCCAGTTCGTCGACGCCATCGACCAGTTCGTCTTCGTCCAGAACGTGGTGCACGGGCTGCGGCTTGCCGGCGGCGCCGAACATCTCGTGCAGCGACAGCACCGCGTCGTTGCAGGGATGGTAGGCATAGTGGCAGGTCGGGCGATAGCTGACCTTGCCCTTCTTGTCCTTTACCGTGAAGAAATCGGAGATCGAGATCGCCTCGTTATGGGTGACAAGAAAGCCGTATTGCGCGCCGGGCGTCGGGCACCATGTGCGCACCCGCGTGTTGGCGCCGGGCTGTTCGAGAAAGATCCCGGCCTTGGTGCCCTTCTTGTGCTTCTTGGCGTTCTTGGGCATCCATTTCTCATGCGTGCCCCAGCCGAGCTCGGCCGGCTGCAAGCCTTCGGAAATGAACCCTTCGACCGACCAGGTGTTCCAGAAAACGTCCAGCGGCTTTGGCTTTGCGGCGCGCTGGGTGTCGCGCTCGGCGATATGGATGCCTTTGACGCCGGCCTTTTTCATCAGCTTGGCCCAGCCTTCGCGGTCGTCCACGGCGGGCGTCTCGAACTCGATGTCGAGGTCCTTGGCCAGATTGACAAGCGCCTGCTTCACAAACCACGAAACCATGCCGGGATTGGCGCCGCAGGTGGAGATGGCGGTCGTTCCGCCGGGGTGCTTCTTCTTTTCCTGAAGCAGCGACTCGCGCAAGGCATAGTTGGTGCGCGCGGCGTTGTCGGCGGTTGCGTCGAAATAGAAGCCGAGCCACGGTTCGATGACGGTATCGATGTAAAGCACGCCAAGTTCCCGGCACAGCCGCATCAGATCGACGGAACCGGTGTCGACAGACAGGTTCACGCAGAAGCCCTGGCCACCGCCGGCGGTCAGCAGCGGCTTCAGCAGCTTCTTGTAATTCTTCTTGGTCACGGCTTCCTGGACGAACGCCGCACCGCGCTCGCGTACCAGCTTGCCGGCTTCCGCGTCGGGATCGATGACGGTCAGGCGCGACTTGTCGTATTTGAAATGGCGCTCGATCAGCGGCAGTGTTCCGCGACCGATCGACCCGAAGCCGATCATTACCACCGGACCGGTGATCTCGCCGTGGACCGGCCAGTTTTTATTCGCCATTTTGGGCTGCTCTCCGCTGTTGTTGGCAGTAGCCATGGGTCAAAGCACAAGGCAGTGTCATAATAAAGGGGCTGAGCGTCTGATTTTCATGGCGTCGAGGCCTTAGCCGGCGTCTGAATCGGCGGGCTCCCCGGCGCTTGAACCACGTTGCGCCAATCACGCTGCAGGCCAAGTCCGTCTCTGCCCACCCGATATCAGGCTGTCGCGGATCTGACGAATTCCAAGGCAAAACCCCGACTGGATATAACCGTACCGTACCGTACGGTACGATTTGCGGTTGCGGGGGAAAGGCTTTCGTATTAGGTACAGTGACGAATG
>JBBSOT010000362.1:0-5506 GCA_038259455.1 Hyphomicrobiales bacterium
GTAATCCTGCGTCACCAGTCGGCCCGTCGCCGGGTCTTTGCCGGTCGAGGCAATGGTGAGCGCGCCCTGGCTTTGCAGGAGTTTGAGCGCATAGGCGGCATGGCGCGCGCCTTCCTCCTCGGCGATGGCGAGCGTCTTGTGTTTGAGGTCTGCTTCGCCAAGGTAGAACAGGCTCTGCCCGGTCATTGCCGAGTAGCTCACCCGCTCCTCTTCCGGCACCAGACCCAGCACCGCGTCCATCAGCGCGCTCTTGCCCGCCGCGCTGGTCGACTGGATCAGCACGGCAAGCGGACGCTCCAGCTTGCGGCTCAATGCGGCAAGATAGGTGGCGAGCGCATTCTCCGCCTCGCCCACCACGCCGCACGCCGCGATGTCGGCGGCGATACGCGCCATGAGACCCGGCGCACGCAGCCATGCCAGCGCTTCGGCTTCTTCGGCGGCACTGATGACCGGGCCGGATGCGGATGGTGCGCCGCCCCGCAGCAGCTCCTCCTGCACGCCTTCGAGCGCCAGCAGCACCTGGCCGATGTCGCGCTTCACCGCATCGGCGGGCAGGTCCAGCTCGTGTGCGGCTTCCGCCACGAAGCTCCCGCGCGCTTTCGCGCTCAAGAGGTCCAGGCCATCGACGTGGAACGTGTCGCCACGCCGGACCATGAGATTGACCTTCATCGCTTCGGCCGAGGCATTGCGCGCGAGGCCTCGTGCGCGCCACACCCGGTCGCCAAGCCGGATCGTCACCTCCTGCTCGCCGATCTCGGGCGCTACCGCTGGCGGCGCGGCGGGCGGGATCGGACCTGCGTGTGTGGGTTCGGGGAGCGGGTCGGCGGGGGTGGTGTCGGTCGTGGATTCGGGGGCAGGCGCTGGTTGTTCATCTGCGGGCGACGGTGCTGGGGGTGAGGTTTTTCTCTTAGCAGCTAAGAGAGGATCGGGTTCGGGCGGCGGTGCGGTATCGGTGGGCGCATCGGATTGCCCTACGGTCGCCTTCGGCTCGGCGGCGGTCTGTTCGATCACCATGCGCGGGGCGCTCTCGGTCCCGGCCATCCACTCCGCCGCGCGCAAGAGCGCCCCCAGGCTTTTCGCTGCCGGCGTTACATTGAGCGCATAGGCGTTGGCATCCATCCCCTTGGGGAAGTTCACCCGGTAAACGCCGATGCCGAGCGGTGCCAGCTTTTCGGCCACGCTGGCCGCGCCCTTGTCGCCCGCCGCGTCGCGGTCGTAGGCGATCAGCACGCGTTTGACCTTGTGCTCCACCAGCGCCGCTATAATCTCGTCGGTCAGCCCGCCCGCGCCCCACGCCGTGGTTACATTGCGGTAGCCCGCACACCAGAACGTCAGCGCATCGAGCGGCGCTTCGGCGAGGATCATTTCTTCGGATGCCGCGAACGCCGCAAGGTTGAGCACGCCGCTATGGGGGCCGGGAAGATACAGATGATCGGGCGTGCCTTTCCTGAGATTGTCCCTGATCTTGCGGCCATACATATCCACCACCGCTCCGCTCGCATCGCGCACCGGCACCACCAGCGAGCCGCGCAGATGCTCGTGGCCGCTGTCGCGCAGCACACCTAACCGCTGCAACTGGCTCCTGATCTCGGCCCCCGCCTTGCGGTTCGCCGCTGGCATCCGGTAGCCCAGCGTCCTATCGGCAAAGCCCAGGCCGAACGTGTCGATGAGGTCAGGATGCGCTAACCCGCGCTTGGCGAGATAGGCCAGCGCATCGGGATTGGCGCGCAAGGCCCGCGTGTAATAGTCCGTCACCTTGCCCAGCAGCGCCGCGTCCTCCGCTGGCGAGAACGTCTCCAGCTTCGGGACCGTCGAGCGCACCGCTTTAGCTGCTTCGGGATCGGGCGTGTAATCATCGCGCAGCAGCTCGACCGCATGGCGGAAGCTCACCCCTTCGCGCTTCATCACCCAGCTGATCGGATCGCCGCCCGCATCGCAGCCAAAGCAATGCCACAGATTCTTGGCAACGGTGACGACCAGGCTCGGCGTATCGTCCTCGTGGAACGGGCACCGTCCCACCCTATCGCCGCCGCGCTTTGTCAACTCGACCCCTGCCGACTCGACCAGGCGCACCAGGCTGACCTCGCGCTTGATCCGCTCGATCTCGTCATCCGCGATTCGCGCCATAAAACGGCCCTCCTGCAAAAACCTGTCAAGCGCAAAGTGCGCTTTCAACTCGACAATATTTATAACAATATGTTATTGAGTCAAGCTCAACAGGTAAAACAGGGGATATGCTCATGCATCGCTTCGCAACCAGGATAGCAAAGCCCGCCATGAGTCCCAACGAACAGCCCTATTTCCAGGCGCTCGGCCAGCGCATCGCCAAAGCCCGCACCGCCGCCGATCTGACGCAAGTGCAGCTCGCCGACGCGCTGGACATCTCGCAGCCGCAGCTCGCCTTCTACGAGGTCGGCAAGCGCCGCGTGCCGGTGTCGCTGCTCCCTGGCCTTGCGCGCGTGCTCGACACGCCGGTCGAGCTGCTGATTGGCGAGGACGGTGAAGCCGATGCCCCCGCCGTCGCGCCGCGCCGCACAAAGCGCGGGCCACCCTCCAAGCTCGAACGTCAGCTCGATGCCGTCGCGCAGCTTCCCAGGGCACGCCAGAAGTTCGTCAGCGACATGCTCGATACCGTCCTCGCTCAACATGGACAGGAGAGCGCCAACGCCGCCTGATCCTCTCTCAGCCGCTCTCTAGCGGCATATCAGCACGAACATAGCTCAGGGGCCGGGAACCACTCCCGCAGCCCCTTAGCGGAGCCTTTTGGCTGCTCTAAACAGGATTGGAACACTGGCGATTGTCAGGGTCGAAGCAACTCACTCATCGCGGCTGTGTAGCGCGGAAGATTTACCTGCGATCACAACGGTTTGCGGGCGGGCGAGTTGCCAGAGAGTTGCCGATCTGATGCATGACTTGCTGCCAACTCGGTTGTGCACATAGGGCAAAACCAGGCTTAAACCGCTGATCTAACGCTACATTCTACCAGCGGTGCGCTGCGTACGGTGTAGACCTTTTGTCCCCAATCGCGAGGGCCGATCCGGTGACGATGCCGGTTCGTTTTATGAACTCATTGGCAGACAAGATCACAGGCTGTCCATGGTCCGAACCAACTCGATGCGAGTTACACGGCCATCCAATACATGCAAGTGGAGCATCTTCTGGAAAAGCGAACCTTTTTGAAGCGTCACGATCGCATTACCGTTTGTGCAAAGTGCAACATCATTCACATAATAGGGTTCTTGCCCTTCGCTTCGGCAGGACGAGGTGAGATGTATAAACCCAGCAGATTCAGCTTCTTTTACACTGGCAGCAGCAGACGAACCGGCGACGATTCCAGCGATCGATCCGTCGTCTACAGCGACCTTCTTGCTCACAAGATAGGGATAGGCCACCAGCCCAACGGCACCAAAAATTGCCAATGCAATCGCGGTAATGCCGAGTTTCTTGGGGGAAAGCACAGCAGCCTCCTCTAATCGCAAGCTAGTCGACTGGCATAGAAGCAGCCACTGCCACCTCTCGACCGGAAAGTGTCAAGCGTTCCGCTTTCAACGCGTCCAGCTTGGGCCTGTCCAACGGGATTAGTTCCGGCAGGGGCAGCTTGATTTGACGCTGGAAAACCGTTTTCCCGTGATGATGCTCTGTCTTTTGCGATATTCGCTACGGCGAATGCCCCACAATTGCTGTTGCATCCTTGGCCTCCCGCAGGTCTCGCATCATAGTCTACCGGCTTGCGATCACTGGAGCCTTCCCGTCCCAAATACCCACTCACTTGGTCGCCAGCGAATCGAACATCACTATCTGGAGCGTTAATTCGGGCGGCAGACACGCCATCGCCATCCCCCGCGTTGTGGCTTCGCCAAGCGGCTACATCCTTTGCCAAAGTCCCTGAACTTCCCCCATCCACTGATCGGACTAACCGGCTGTCAAAGAGCGAGCCGCCCTCATCGGTAAAAGAATAGAACGTCGTTGCACCGGTTCTATCGTCAACCACCACGATGAATGTATGATGGGCTAGACTGCTATCGTAGACCCCTCTCGCAACGAGATAACTTTCTTTTCCCGTCGGATCGACCATATTCATGGGATCATTCCCAACATAAGCATAGAGGTTGAACTGGTCGTCATATCCGATCGGATCTGTCTGGAGGAACCGGCCGAGGGTGGGCGAGTAGATCCGAGCCTTGTAGTAATACATGCCTAGTTCGGGCAGCCATGCCTGGCCGGTATACTGGAACCGCCCGGCGTTTGCAGAGGCGTTGATCCCATATTCGTCGTAAGAGTTCTGAGCAATCGTTCCGCCCGATGCATTGGCCACCAGCACCACCGAACCGCGCGGATCGGCGTAAAGATACCTCGCATTGGCGGAAGCAGCGCTGCTGCCCTCATACCAGATCAGCGGATCATCCGCGCTCGCATTGCTGCCGTGCACATAGCGGCGGCGCATCGCGGTACCGTCATCGTATTCCGCAACCATCGCATCGCCGTCATACATGAACCGCGTTATGCCGCTGCTCCCGAGATGATCGCGCAGGTAATACAGCCGCCCCAGCGGATCATACCGAAGCTCGGCCTGCAATGTGCCGCCATAGCTAAGCGCGGTACAGACGCTGTTGGTCTGCACCCGCTTTTCAACGAGGCGGTTCTCTATGTCATAGAGATAGACCGAGCCGCCATCAGCGGTGAGATTGCCATTGGCATCATAGCAGAAGGTAGCGCTGCCGGCTGCCTCATACTGGTTGAGACCGTTCGTTGTGTAATTGCGGTCGACATTGACGTGTCCGCCCCAGGCATAGCTGTCGTTGCTGCGCGTTTCGGACAGCAATTGTGAAGCCGGGTTACGTGTGAAGCTCCAGCTGACATCAGCTGGTGAGCTGCCATTGGCGATCGACAGGCTGGCCAGACGCCCGGCCGGGTCGTAGCCGAATGTATTGCCCTGCGCAGTTCCAAGTCGAGCCAAGGAGGATGCCAGACCGCGATCATTGTAAACCGGGGTCAACAGAGCAGCAGCCGTCTGGTCCCTCAGCGCAGTAACCCGGCCAAGCCCGTCAAAATCCATCGTAAAAAAGACCGCATCGGGGAAGGTCGTGCGCAGACGGTTACCGTTCTTGTCATAAAGATAGGTGAGCGTCCGGTTCTTGGCATCGATCGTGTCGAGCATGCTGGCTAGCCGCCCGAACCCGTCATAGGCTGAGACCGAACCTTGACCGCCTGTGCTGTCGAACCGAGCCGAGGTCTGCAGGCCCCGCAGATCATAGCTGTAATAGATGCTGCGGGTGTGGGTCGCAGCGAGACCGGCGCGCGCCGGCACCGTCTTACGGGTCGCCCGGCCTAGCGCATCATACAGATAGGTCAGCGTCGAGCCGTCCCGTTTGCGCAGGCTCAGACGGTTGCTGTTAGCATCATAGCCATATTGCTCGTAATCGGCTTCGTTCAGCGCGCCTGCAGAGGCTAGTGCGTTGGCTGGAGTGCTGTCGTTGAACGCGCTTGGCAACGTCTTCGACGGGAA
>JBBSOT010000363.1:0-5461 GCA_038259455.1 Hyphomicrobiales bacterium
CAACCTGTGCCACCGCGGCAGCGACGAGTTCCCGCGTGACGTGGTGCCCGGCGAAACGATGCAGGTGACCTTGCAACTCTATGACATCGCCTATTCCGTCAAACATGGCAACCGGTTGCGCGTCGCCATCTCCTCGACCTACTGGCCGCTGGTCTGGCCATCGCCGGAGCCTGTGACGCTGACACTTGAGGCCGGCGCCATAGACCTGCCTGCTCGCGCCTCGGGCGAAGGTGACGAATGGACATTCGCCGAGCCGGAGGCAGCTGCAGCGTGGAAGATCGAGACACTTCGACCGTCTTCCAACAGCCGCAAGGTGAGCCGCATTCCGGACGGACGGGTTCGCCTCGAAATCGCCGATGACTTTGGCGAAGTGCGCGATCTTGACCACGGCCTGGTTTCCGGCGGTACCGCGGAGGAAAGCTGGACCATCGACCCTGATGACCCTCTCTCGGCACACGGCAGCACGCGCTGGACCCAGGCCCTTTCCCGAGACGACTGGTCGATTGAGACCGAAACCTTGACCGAAATGACCTCGGATGCGACAAGCTTCCATGTCCGCGGTCGCATTGTTGCCCGCGAGAGTTCCCGGCCTGTCTTCGAAAGGGACTTCGAAGAAACCATTGTCCGGCGCTTCATTTGACTGAACGGCATTGGGCCATGGCGCAATTTGATTTACGCCACGGCATGTCGCAATTCGCCTTGCGGATGGCGCCTTATTCCGGTCAATATTCACGAAGGCAAAAAACAAGAACGGTCTGAAGGCCGAACCGCAGAGGGACGCATCATGTCAAACCAAACCGATTTCCAGAGCCGAAGTATTGGCAAGGCCCGACTGCACGATTGCCGGATCGAAGTCTGAGCGGCATAGCGGATATGTCCTCGCCAATCCTCAAACTGGTTGCCCAGCGCATCGCGTTGGGTGTCGTCCTCCTTTTGGCCGTTTCGGTCCTGATCTTCGCCGGCACACAAATCCTGCCCGGCGACGTTGCCCAGTCAATCCTCGGCCAGTCGGCCACACCTGAATCGCTCGCCAATCTGCGCGCCGAACTCGGCCTCAACGATCCTGCCTATGTGCGCTATTTCAACTGGCTGGGCGGCATTCTGACGGGCGACCTCGGAACTGCGCTTTCGAGCGGCCAGGACATCGCCACGTCGATAGGGGGCCGGCTATGGAACACCCTGTTCCTTGCCTTCTGGGCAGCCGCGGTCTCGATCCCGCTGGCCATCGGTCTAGGCCTGCTTGCCGTGCGTTACCGCAATGGGTGGGTAGACAAGCTGATCTCCGGCCTCGCTCTCGCCTCGACGTCGTTTCCGGAATTCTTCATCGGCTATCTTCTCGTCTATTTCTTCGCGGTGCAGTGGCAAATCTTCCCGGGCATCTCGACTGTCTACGATGGCATGCCCTTTCTCGACCGCATGCAGGCCATTGCCTTGCCGGCGGCCGTGCTGACACTCGTCGTGCTCGCACACATGATGCGCATGACCCGCGCCGCGATCCTGAACGTCATGCAATCGGCCTATATCGAGACCGCCGAACTCAAGGGTCTGTCGGCCATCGACGTCATCCGCCGACACGCGTTCCCCAACGCCATCGCGCCGATTATCAACGTCGTCATGCTCAACCTCGCCTTCCTCATCGTCGGCGTTGTCGTGGTCGAGGTCATCTTCGTCTATCCGGGCATGGGCCAGTACCTCGTCGACCATGTCGCCAAGCGGGATGTTCCGGTGGTTCAGGCTGTCGGCCTGATATTCGCGGCCGTCTACATCACCCTCAACATCGTTGCGGATATCGGGGCGATCGTCGCCAATCCGCGCCTTAGACATCCGAAGTAGGGGCGCGGCATGCTGAATATCAGGCGTATACCCATCCCGGCACTCGTCGGCCTCGTCCTCACCGCGCTGTTCCTGTTCGCGGCGATCTTCGCGCCACTGATCGCGCCCTATGGAAACGGCCAGATCGTCGGCAGTGTTTGGGAACCTGCCTCGGCGGATTACCTGCTTGGCACCGATAATCTTGGCCGAGACCTGCTTTCACGCATGATCTATGGTGCCCGCATCACCATCTTCATCGCCGTCATGGCCACCGCGCTCTCCTTCTCGCTGGGCGCTATCCTCGGCTTCACGGCAGCCGTTCTCGGCGGCTGGTTCGACACGCTGATGTCGCGCTTCGTCGACCTCCTGATGGCAATCCCGACCCTGATCTTCGGCCTCGTCGTCCTTTCGGTCTTGCCCTCGACTCTTGTGACGCTGATCATGGTCATGGGCCTGCTCGACTCGACCCGCGTCTATCGCCTGTCGCGCGCCGTGGCCGTCGACATCAACGTCATGGATTTCGTCGAGGCGGCCAAGCTTCGCGGTGAAGGGACAATCTGGATCATTTTCCGCGAGATCCTGCCGAACGCACTGTCGCCCCTCATCTCCGAACTGGGGCTGCGCTTCATCTACGCGGTGCTGTTCCTGTCGGCTCTGTCATTCCTCGGCCTTGGCGTTCAACCGCCGGACGCCGACTGGGGCGGCATGGTCAAGGAAAACAAGGACGGCATCGTCTTTGGCATACCGGCTGCCCTCATCCCGGCCGCCGCCATCGCCGCCCTCGCCATCTCGGTCAACCTTGTCGCTGACTGGATCCTGAACCGCACCACCAGCCTGAAAGGAGGGCGCGGATAATGGCCGGGACCGAACCGAAGCCTGAACTGCTCCTCGACATCCGCAAACTCAGGATCGAGGCCACGGTCTTTCCACCCGGCGAGGCACCCAAGAACATTGTCCTGGTCCACGATGTCTCGCTGTCGCTGAAGCGCGGCAAGGTGCTCGGTCTGATTGGCGAATCCGGTGCCGGCAAGTCGACCATTGGCCTTTCAGCCATGGGCTATGGGCGCGGCGGTGTGCGCATTACCGGCGGCGAGGTCGTGCTCAACGGGCGCGACATCATGAAAGCCGGCAAGCGCGGTATCCGCAGGCTGCGTGGCAAGGAGGTCTGCTACGTCGCCCAATCGGCGGCGGCCGCTTTCAATCCTGCTCACAAGCTGATGGATCAGGTCATTGAGGCGTCGCTTGAGCACGGTACCGGGACGCGCGCCCAGGCTGAAAAGCGCGCGATCGAACTGTTCCGCAAGCTCAGCCTTCCCGACCCCGAAAACATTGGCGAGCGCTATCCCCATCAGGTCTCCGGCGGCCAGTTGCAGCGCGTCATGACTGCCATGGCATTGTGTTCCGAGCCCGACCTGATCGTCTTCGACGAGCCGACGACGGCGCTCGACGTGACGACGCAGATCGACGTGCTGGCGGCGATCAAGGATGCCATCCGCGATACCGGCGTCGCTGCGCTCTACATCACCCACGACCTTGCCGTCGTCGCCCAGGTCTCCGACGAAATCATGGTGCTGCGCCATGGCCGGCTGGTTGAATGGGGCGGCACGCAACAGATCATCAAGGAGCCGAGGCAGGAATACACCAACGCGCTGGTTTCCGTGCACGAGATCACGCATGACGAGCAGTCGCCGGGGGAAGCGCCGTTTCTTTCAGTCAAGAACGTGACTGCAGCATATGGAACTGGCGGGCCCAAGGTTCTGAAGGACGTCTCCGTCGACATTTATCCAGGCCAGACTCTGGCCGTGGTCGGCGAATCGGGCTCCGGAAAGTCAACGCTGGCGCGCGCCATCACCGGCCTCTTGCCTCCCGAAAAGGGCACGGTCACCTTCGACGGCCGGCCGCTCGCCAACCGTCTGGCCGACCGGCCCAAGGAGGATTTGCGGCAATTGCAGATGATCTACCAGATGGCTGACGTGGCAATGAACCCGCGCCAGACCGTCGGAACCATCATTGGCCGGCCGCTTGAATTCTATTTCAACATGCGCGGCGCCGAACGCGATCGTCGCATCGCCGAACTGCTCGACAAGATCGAGATGGGCAAGGGTTTTTCGGACCGGTATCCCGCCGAACTGTCCGGTGGCCAGAAGCAGCGCGTCTGTATCGCCCGGTCGCTGGCGGCCAAGCCAAAGCTGATCATCTGCGATGAGGTAACCTCCGCGCTGGATCCGCTGGTCGCAAACGGCATCCTGAAGCTTCTGCTCGGCTTGCAGAAAGAGGAACAGGTCGCCTATCTCTTCATCACGCACGATTTGGCGACGGTGAAGTCGATCGCCGATTCCATCGCGGTGATGTATCGCGGCGAGGTCGTGCGTTATGGTCCCAAGAGCAAGGTCCTTGCGCCGCCTTTCGACGACTACACCGATCTGCTGCTATCATCGGTTCCCGAAATGGAGATCGGCTGGCTGGAAAAGGCCATCAAGGGCCGCCGCATGGAGAGCGCCGGAAACTGATTTTCCACCAACCCGGTCAAACTGACGTCATGAGCTTGAAGCAGGATGACCAACACAACATCAATGGGAGTTGCACACTATGACCACCGAACTTGATTTCCTGAGCCGTCTGACTGTCAGCGGCCGCATGTCGCGCCGTGATTTCCTCGGTCGGGCAGCGGCACTCGGCGCATCAGCCGCGTTCGCCAACACATTGCTTGCCGGCGCAGCCCAGGCCCAGACACCTGCCAGGGGCGGTATCATGCGGGCCGGCCTGCAGGGCGGCGAGTCCACCAACAGCCTCGACCCGGCGCTGATCCTCAGCCAGGTCATGTTCAGCTTCGGTAAGCAGTGGGGCGAGTACCTGAACCGCCTGAAGCCGGATGGCAGCCTTGAAAACCTCATTGCAGAGGAAATCGGCGCTTCAAGCGATGCCAAGACTTGGACGATCAAGGTGCGCGACGGCATCGAGTTCCACAATGGCAAGACTGTTACGGCTGAGGACGTTGCCGCCACCATCGAGCGCCATGCCGACGAGAACTCCAAGTCCGGAGCGCTCGGCATTCTGAAAAACATCAAGGGCGTCAAGGCGAGCGGCAAGGAAGTCATCGTAACGCTGGGTGAGCCGGACGCCGACTTCCCCTACCTGATGGCCGATTATCACATCATCATCCAGCCGAATGGCGGCAAGGACGATCCGAACGCCGGCATCAGCGCCGGTCCCTACAAGGTCACGATCAACGAGCCCGGCGTGCGCCATGGCGGCGAGCGTTTCGCCAACTACTGGCTGGGCGACAAGCTCGGACATGCCGATCAGGTGGAGATCATCGTCATCAACGATGCCACTGCCCGCCTGTCGGCCCTTCAGGGCGGCCAGGTGAACATGATCAACCGCATCGAACCGAAGGTCGTGGACCTCGTCAAGCGCGTACCCGGCGTCTCCATCGAGGCGACATCGGGCCGTGGCTTCTATCCGTTCAACATGTTCTGCGACACCGCGCCATTCGACAACAACGACCTGCGCATGGCGTTGAAGCTGGCCATGGATCGCGAGGAGTTGCTCGACAAGATCCTGCAGGGCTATGGAACGATCGGCAACGACTTCCCGATTAATGCGGCCTACCCACTCTTCCCCGACTCGATCGAGCAGCGCACGTTCG
>JBBSOT010000364.1:0-5442 GCA_038259455.1 Hyphomicrobiales bacterium
GCCGCCCGGACCTCGCCGTCGTGGACCGCGGCTACCGTGGACACGGTGTCGGAACAACCCAGGTGTTGATCTCCGGAATGCGCCGCGGGCTGACGGATGGGCTGAAGGCGCAGTTGCGACGGCGAAGCGCGATCGAGCCGGAGATCGGCCACATGAAGACAGATGGTCGTCTTGCCCGCTACCCTGCGCATTCCGACGCATCCGGTCGGCTGTTCCGACAACATCCGGTCAGTCATTCCGGGTTATCCGGTCACCTGAGGATCGTTGCCGCGAAGGCATGGTTTTTGATGTCAGGCCGTGGGGCCTTCGTCAACTTTTTCTGTGGCATCTGTCGAGCGGCGCATTGAATGGCCGTCCAGTTCGAGGCGATAGGCGTTGTGGACCAAGCGGTCGAGTATGGCATCGGCGAACGTGGGTTCGTCGATGACGTCGTGCCAGGCTGCAACCGGGAGCTGGCTGGTGATCAGGATCGAGCCTCGCCCATGGCGGTCCTCGACGATCTCCATGAGATCGCGGCGCTGACCGGCGGTCAGACGATCCGGGCCCCAATCGTCGAGGATGAGCAGGTCAGCCTTCACCCGGGACCGGAACAGGCGCGGAAAGCGCCCGTCCATTGCCCGGCAGGGCATGTTTACATGCCCGAGAGGGGCCATGGGCGAGTTCGAGATCGGCGAACAGGCGTGGCAGCCGCTGGTAGATGACGGTGAGGTTGTCGCGGCAGGCTCTCTGGCCCAGGGCGCAGGCAAGCCAGGTCTTCCCGACGCCGCAGGGGCCGGTGATCATTAGGTTGCGGGCGTCTTTGATCCAGCGTCCGGTGGCGAGTTGCTGGATCAATGCCCGGTCCAGTTTGCGCGGTGTGCGGAAGTCGACGTCTTCAATGGCTGCCCCGATGTGGCGCAGTTTTGCCGCTCGCATGCGGGTCTGGAACCGCCGGGTATTGCGGGTAGCGACCTCGCGGTCGATCAGCAAGCCAAGCCATTCGGCGTGGCTCAGTGCGGTGGTGGCATCTTGCGCCTGCAAGTCGACGAAGGCCTCGGCCATGCCGTCGAGCTTCATCTGTCGGAGCTGGTCCAGGGTGGGGTGGGTCAACATCGTTTGTCCTTTCAATGGAAGTAACCGGGGCCGCGGATATTGCCGTGCTGGATCGCGGGCCCGTCCGCGGCGGGTTCGGGCTGTTTGCGATGCAGGTTGTTCTTCAAGATCGAATTGACCGACGAATAGGACCGCGCCCCGATCGTGAGCGCCCGCTCGCAAGCCGCCTCCAGCGCCTCTGGGCCGTGCGGTTTGGCCAGGCGCATGATGCCGAGGCAGGAGCGGAAGCCCTGCTCGGGGTGGCTGCGGTCGCGCAGGATCACTTCGACCAGCGTCGCGGTATTGGGCCCGATCTTCGCAGCCCAGTTCTTCAATCGCTGCGGCGACCACTCGGAATAACGCCGATGGCTGGCCGGCATGTGATCGGCGATGGTGGTGTGCTTGCGATTGGACGACGTTCTGGCGTGGGCGGCGACACGTTTGCCGTGGTGGAAAATCTCGACCGTCCGCGCAGTGAGCCGGACCCAGACCTTCTCCCGCAGCAGGCTGTGCGGGGCCGAGTAGTAATGCTTGTCCACATCGACGTGATAATCGAGTCCGTCAGTGCATTGCTTCCCTTCAGAAAAAACGTAGGGGGCCGCGGGCAAGGACCGCAGTGCGGATCGCTCGACCTGATTGAACAGGGCCCTGCGGCTGGCACCAAGATGCCGGGTCACCCGATCATTGAGCTGGTCGAGGAGGCTGCGGATCGCCACGTTCAGTTCCGCCAGCGAGAAGAACTGCTGGTTGCGCAGACGCGCTGAGATCCAGCGCTCTGCGATCTGAACCGCCACCTCGACCTTTGCCTTCGACAAAGCCGTCAATTGCAGCCCGTGTGGGGACCACAGGGCATTGGGTGCGCATTGCGCATCCGTTTCATCCACTCAATGGCCAGGCCTTCGAGATGATCAGCCACGGCCCGCATTGGGGCGAGGACCGGGTTGTCTTCCGGGCGGCGGACGGGACCCTGCCCAGCATAGCAACGGCGATGACGGATATGGCACAGGCTGATGCGTTCCAGCGCGTCGCCGCCGGTCGGGCGGCCTTTCGGACTGTCGATCTCATGGATCTGGTGGCGCTGTTGGATCGCCTCTCAGCGTCATTGGAGGCGGATGGATGAGTAAAGGTAAATTTGCCGCATCTGTAATGCAAATTATGCCGCATTGCGTGGTTGAATGCTGCGATTGCCGCAAATTATGCGGCTTAATTGGTGATATCCTGACAAAAGCCGCAATTGACGCTTCTCCAGTTATGGCGTATTTTTATTTACATCCCTTTGGAGGTGGAGTGCGCCATGGCAGACAGACGACAGAACCCGAAAACCGAGACCATGGCCCGCGACGGCGTCCTCAATCCCCATCCCGAAGCCGTCCGCGACGCCCTGTTCCTCGACAACCCCTTCTTCGATGCCGACGATCTGGTTCAGGTCCGCTACGAGATGGTGCGACGCCATCAGGTCGAGCGCATGGACATCAGCGATGTCGTCAGTCTGTTCGGCGTGACGCGGCCAACCTTCTACAAAGCCCAGAGCGCCCTGGCCGAGCACGGCCTGGCCGGGCTCATACCGCGGCAGCGAGGACCAAAAGGCGGTCACAAGCTCTCTGCCGAGGTTCTCGGCTACATCGATCACCTCAAGGCGGCGCGACCCGATCTCACGGTACCGCAATGTGTCGACGCGATTGCCGCACGGTTTGGCGTCAAGGTGCACCGGCGCAGTCTGGAGCGGGCGCTGGCGGTCAAAAAAAAACAGCGCGATCGCCCGTGACAGCCGGCGTGTTCGGCCTCCTCGACGCCTACGAACACTTGCGTGCCGCGGCACTCGGCGCCCAGCCGATCTGCGGGACCGGGCTCCCCACCCTGCGCCGGCAGGGAATGGCAGCCTGGATCAGGACCGCATCTACAACTGCCAAACCGACGCCGCAGTCATATCGGCATCTGCCCCCGGCAGCCCCGATCGCCACCAGCGAGCTCACCCTCGTCCTCGCCAGCCTGGTTGCCACATTAGCCTCGGAGCCCGCCCATGTCTGATCTCAAGGTCACCGCCGATCACCTGCGCCGTGATGCCTACCTCTACATCCGTCAGTCGACGTTGCGGCAGGTCGCCGAGAACGGCGAAAGCACGCAGCGGCAATACGCGCTGCGCCACCGCGCCATTGCCGCCGGCTGGCCGACCGAACGCATCCGCGTCATCGACTGCGATCTGGGCAAGTCAGGGTCCAGTTCCGTTGCCCGCGACGGCTTCCAGGAACTGGTCAGCGAAGTGGCGCTCGCCAAGGCTGGCATCGTCATGGGCCTCGAGGTCTCGCGTCTGGCGCGCAACTCCGCCGACTGGCACCGGCTGCTTGAACTCTGCGCCCTGACCAGCACCCTCATCCTCGACGAGGACGGTATCTATGATCCGGCCAGCTTCAACGACAGGCTGCTCTTGGGTTTGAAGGGAACCATGTCCGAGGCGGAGCTGCACTTCCTGAAGGCGCGCATGCGCGGCGGCCAGCTCAACAAGGCAAGCCGCGGCGAGTTGAAGATCGGGCCGCCTGTGGGCCTTGTCTATCTGTCAGACGACACTCTCGCCCTCGACCCGGACGCCGAGGTGCAGGCCGCACTCCGCATGGTGTTTGCCACCTTCGAGCGCCTGGGCAGCGCAACCAGAACCGTCAGGTTCTTCCGCGACGAAGGGATCCTGTTCCCGCGGCGATTGCGCAAGGGACCACACAAGGGAGAGCTGCTCTGGGCGCCGCCGCAGCACGCCCGCATCCTCCAGGTACTGCACAATCCGAGGTATGCCGGTGCCTTCGTCTACGGTCGAACGCGGGCGCGGCCGCGACCGGACGGCGGCGTCTCGCAGATCAAGGTGGCCATGGCCGAGTGGCGGGTCGTCGTGCCCGACATGCACCCGGGCTATATCGACTGGGAGAGCTTCAAGGCCAATCAGAAGCGTCTTGGCGACAACGCGCGAGCCTACGGCATTCAGCGTCACGCCGGACCGGTCCGCGAAGGATCCGCCTTGCTCCAGGGCCGAGTTCTCTGCGGCCTGTGCGGCGCGCGCATGGGCGTGCATTACAGCCAGGAACACGGTCAATCCGTCCCAACCTATGTCTGCCAGCAGGACGTCATCCGCCGGGGTGGCAAGGTCTGCCAGTCCGTGCCCGGCAAGGTCGTGGACCCGGCAGTGGGAGGGCTGCTTGTCGAATTGATGACACCGATGACCCTCGACGTCACCCTGGCGGTGCAGCGCGAGCTCGAGGCGCGCGCCTCCGAAACAGACAGGTTGCGCCAACAACATATTGAGGGGACACGGCATGACTGCGAGCTCGCCCGGCGCCGATACATGCAGGTCGATCCCGACAACCGCCTCGTTGCCGATACCCTCGAGGCCGAGTGGAACGAGAAGTTGCGGCTCCACACCGACGTCGTCGAGACCTATGAACGACGCACGGCCGAAGACGCTGTCGCCATCGACGCCGAAATACAGCAACGCATTCGTGCGCTGGCCAACGAGTTCCCCCGGATCTGGAACGATCCCCGCGTCGACATGCGCGAGCGCAAGCGCATCTTCCGTCTGCTGGTCGCCGACGTCACCCTGATCAAGGCCGAGACGATCGCCATCCATGTTCGGCTCTCCGGCGGAGAAACGCGCAGCTTGACCCGGCCGCGGCCTCTGCCGATCGCCCAGATACGCAAGGTCAAGCCCGACCTGGTTGCCGAGGTCGACCGCCTGCTCGACCGTCATTGCGACCGCGAGATCGCACATATTCTGAATGAACGCGGCCAGCGCACCTGGGAAGGAAAGCCATTCAGTCTCAAGAAGATTGCCTTCATTCGGACAGCACACAGCCTGCCCAGCCGGCGTCAGAGACTGCGCGATCGTGGTATGCTCACCACTCACGAAGTGGCCGAGCACTTCGCGATCGCCAAGACCACCGTACATCAATGGGGGCGCCAGGGGCTCATCACCAAAGTACACTGCGACAACCTCAGCCGTGGCTTGTGGGACATTCCTGCCGACCTCGAGATCATCAGAGGCCGCCCGGGTCCGAATGCCATTCCCGCCCGCCGTGCTACAGTTACCGCTCCATCAACCGAACAGGACTCATTATGAAACCTTCGCCTTGTCCCTGGGTTTGTAGGGCCGTGCTGGCACGACAGCAGTGCCGCAATGCGCGGCCATGTCGGCGTAGGTCCGGTTCACTGCCGGTTCAAAAAAGCAGGCCTTGGTCACGCCAGACTTCAGGTTGTCGCATACCACCTGCGCCGGGACGCCGCCGAAGTAGTTGAAAGCTCGGCAGTGCGCGCCGATCCAGTCTGACAGGCTCTGGCTCCAGCTTGCCTCGGCATAGGTCAGGTTCGAAGCCCCAAGGGCGGCCACAAACA
>JBBSOT010000365.1:0-5431 GCA_038259455.1 Hyphomicrobiales bacterium
ATGATTGGCTGTTAAGGTTCGTCGTGCTGCGAGTTTGAAGCACTCACAGCATTTTGCAACAGCCCAACTCGACAGGCGTATCGGCAATGCCGGGCGCCTGTCTTTTTTGCCGCCGGACAACATCCGGTCAACTTTCCGTAGCACAGCCGTTTATGTAACTATTGGCAATATTCCGGTGTCATACCGGTTATGCCGGCTGTGGTTTTGGCCCACGGGCACTCCGCTTGACCAGGTAGGCACGCTCTTTCAGCGGCGTGTCTGCCTGGAGGCGATGACTAGTGCTATTATGCAAAATAATACCGCCAGTTAACGATTCGTTAACATCCTGCCTGCCATAGTGTGTTCACTGGCTGTGGTTCCGCCCACGGGTTCCTTCGAGAGAACAGGGCGTGTCCGGGGTCTCCTTCTGGACACGCTTGTTTCGTTTTGGGGCGCCAAGAGAGTGCTGACCGGCGGGCACCGTAAACCACCCATCGCTTGCCCTCATGGGATCTGTTGACGCGGCACAGTGTCCGCTGGCCCTGATGCAATCCGCAGCCTGGCTCCCGATCAGTTTTGCGCTTTGAGATGAGCGGCACGCTAATGGGTTCTGCCAAGCCCCGGGGTTGGACCGGTCCGTCATCACGTCACTATCACCCTGCACGCCGCCGACCGGGGCGGTGGCCGGGGGAGCCCTCTACCTGGGTCGGAAGGGGCAACCGTGCGAAAACGTACGGTAAGAAACGTGAACACGGACACAATTCCTACGATTTCGGGCTGAAAGCAGGAATCCCGTTCTGGAGGCGGCACGGACTGGCTGTCTGCTGCGTGAAATCATGGCATGCAATTTACATTGCACGCGATATCACTATTTGAGAGAGCGTATTGCACGCAGTAAACCAAGGTGCTAACGCGGGGGATGATATCGCGTGCAATACCAACAGCGCCAGCGACTGCTGCTCCCGCCGATCCGGGCTGGCTGACCGGCTTTCTGGCCAGCCTCGCGCGTGATGACCTGGCACCGGCAACCCTGCGTGGATACCGCTACGACCTGGTGCACTTCCTCGCCTGGCACGGCACCGTCGCAGACCACCCGTTCACGCTCGAGGGGCTGGCTGAATATGAGTTGATCGCCTACCGCCAGTCTATGGTCGCCGCCGGCCGCCAGCCCGCAACGGTCAACCGCCGCCTGGAGGCGCTACGCCGGCTGTGCCGATGGGCGGGTGGAACCGGCGCATTACGGGCTGATGCCGCGGGCAATGTCCGACCCATGCGCACCATCCGCAATCGTCAGCCGGTTGGCCTGACAGACATCGAGAGCCATGCCCTGCTGCGCGCCGCCGGCGCTTCTTCACACGGTCTGGCGGCGCGCAATTACGCGCTGGTGCAACTCATGTTGCAGGCGGGGTTGCGCGTCGGCGAGGTCGCCGGCTTGAAGGTTGCCGATATCACCATGAGCGATCGCTCCGGCAGCGTTCGTGTCCGCCAGGGCAAGGGCCTCAAGGCGCGGGACGTGCCCTTGAATGCGTCGGCGCGGCGGGCACTCAGACAATATCACCACGAAGAACGACAGGGGTCGGGGCAGGACAAGGATGCAGCGCTGTTCGTCAGCAGTCGAGATACGGCGATGCCGGTGCGCACGATCCAGGCCGTTATCACCAGCCTCGCCAGACGTGCTCGCCTGAAGCGGGTCGCGGTCTCGGCACACACGCTGCGTCACACCTTCGCGCTTGGTTATCTGCGCGACAATCCCGGCAAGCTGGTTGAACTCGCCAGCCTGCTCGGACATGATTCGCTCGACACGACAGCCATCTACACGCGGCCTTCGCGTGATGATCTCGCCGCCGATCTGGAGCGCTCGCACCTGAATGTCGACAGATGACCTTGCGGCCGAGACTGCGCAGACCCGCCGACGGACGGCGCTGTCAGCCGATCCAGGCGAGGACGAACTGGCGCGTAACTGGAGTCTGACGCCAGCGGATCTGGCCGCGATCGCTGCCTGCCGCGGCGGCGATCAGCGTCGCCGCTTTGCCCTGCAGCTCTGCATGCTGCGCACGTACGGCCGCTTTCTTGACGATTACCGGCACGCCCCAGTCAAGATCGTCAATCATCTCTCCCGTCAGCTCGGACTGCCGCCGGTGTTGTTCCTTGACCGGTCCGGCCGCGAGCCCGCGGAACGGGTCCAGGCACAGCGGATTCGCCGTCATCTGGACCTGAGTCGGTTCGACAAAGTGGCGGAAGCCAAACTGCGCGACTGGTTGCGCGCGGGTGCGCTGGAGGGTCGCTCCACGCCCGAGTTGTTGACCAAGGTCGAAGAACGATTGCGCGGATGGCAGGTCATGTTGCCAGCCGCTGGCACGCTCGAACGCATCGTCACCTCTGTCGTGGCCCATGCCACGGCTGACCTCTTCGTAACGATTTCCAAACACCTGCCTGAGCAACTGCGGGCTGACATCGATCTGCTTATCGAAGTACCGGAGGGCGACGCGCGCTCCAGTCTGTTCCGGCTCAAAGAGTATCCAAAATCCGCCAATGCCGCTGTGATAAAGGGGGATATTGTTCGCCTGCGCCTCATCGAACAACTGCTCGATGCCGGCACGGGCCTCGACGAACTCGATCCGCAAATTATCCGTCAGCTTGGCCAACTCGGACGTCGTTACGATGCCGGCGATCTCCGCCGTTTCGCCAAACCGAAGCGCGATGCGCTCGTCGCCTGCTATCTGGTCGAAGCCCGCAAGACGCTGATCGATCAGATCGTCGAGATGAACGACCAGTTCCTCGCCGGCATGAACCGGCGCTCGCGCAGTTCAGTCGAAGAACAACGCAAGAGTCTGCGCCGCCGCTCCCGCGACGGGCTGCACCGCGTGCTCGGCGCCATCGATGATCTGGTCGCGGCAGATGGCGCGCAAACAGTCGACGCCTTCCGCGAAGCGCTGGGCACGCCAGCCCTGGTGGATGCCGCCCGCGCGTGCCGGGCCTATGAGCGACTGGAAGACCGGGGTCACCTTGATGCCATGCTCGCGCGCTACGGCACGCTGCGACAATACCTGCCTACCTTCCTCACCTTGCCATTCCAGGCTGCCGCCGGCAGCGAGACCTTGCTCAGGGCTATCGAGATCCAGCGCGCCCTGGATGCCGGCACGCACGGACCGCTCACCACCGACGATCCGCATCACTTCGTCCAGGCGGACTGGCGGCCCCATCTGACCGAAAACGGCAAGCTCGACCGCGGCATTTGGGAAATCTCCCTCGCTTTCGCCGTACGCGATGCCGTGCGTGCCGGCGGTCTTTTTCTGACTGAAAGCCGCGACCACGTCTCGTTCTGGAACCTGGTCTATGACGATCGGAGCTGGCAACAGGCTCGCGAGCAAGCCTACCAGCGCCTCGACATGCCGGTCGACGGACAGATCTTCATCGCCAAAATCACCGCCGAATTTGATCGGGCTGTACGCGCCGCCGAACACGGCATGCCTGGCAACCGCTTTGCTGGCATCGTCAACGGCCGGCTCAAACTCAAGAAGCGCGACGCCCTGGCTGTTTCACGTGCGGTGCGTGAATTGCGCGCCACGATTGGCGCCAGTCTGCCGCGCGTCCGCATCGAAGACCTTCTCCAGGATGTCGACGAGTGGTGCCGCTTCACCGATGCTTTTCAACCGCTGGGTGGCTACCTACCACGTGGTGGCGATCCGCACCGGTCGCTGCTCGCCACGGTGATCGCGCACGGCACCAATCTCGGCCTGGCCGCCATGAGCCAGAGCGTTGACACGCTCACGGCAGAGACGCTGCAGGACACCAGCCGCTGGTTCCTGCGCGACGCCACGATCAAGGCCGCCAACACCATCCTGGTCAACCACCATCACGGCCTGGAACTGAGCGGCATATGGGGCGACGGAAGCCGCTCCTCGTCCGATGGCCAGCGCTTCGCGGTCGAGCGGCGCAGTCTCCTCGGCAGCTTCTATCCGCGCTATTTCGGCTACTACGAGCAGGCGCTGCAACTTTATACGCACACCTCCGACCAGAACAGCGTCTACGCCACGCAGGCGATTTCCTGTGGACCACGCGAAGCCGGCTACGTGCTTGGCGGCATTCTCGACAATGACACCGAGCTGACCATCCGTGAGCATACGTCAGATACCAACGGCTTTACCGAGCATCTCTTCGGTCTGTGCGCGCTGCTTGGCATTATCTTCATGCCCAGACTGAAGGATTTGCCCGACCAGGTGCTCAGCCGCATCGATCGGAGTGCCGATTATGGTGTCCTGCAACCGCTGTTCCGTGGCCGCATCCATATCGAACTCATCCTTGAGCAATGGGACCAGTTGGTGCGCCTGGCGGCGTCGCTGAAGGACCGGCTGACCCCGGCTCATGTCGTGATGCAACGCCTAGTCAATGCCAACGCGTCGGACCGCCTCGCCAGTGCGCTGAGCCAACTCGGGCGCCTGATGAAGACGCTCCACATTCTTCGCTACATTCAGGAAGAACCGTGGCGTGACGCCATTCAACTGCAGCTCAACCGCGGCGAATTCCGCCACATTCTTGCCAAGTCCCTGTTCTTCGCCAATTGGGGCACCTTCCGCTCCGGCGACTACGAGGAGGTGATGAACAAAGCCAGTTGCCTCAGCCTTCTCTCCAATGCCGTGCTGGTCTGGAACACCGTCCATATTGCTCGCATCGTCCGTCAACTCCGAGCCGCCGGACATGAGGTGAAAAACGAGGATTTGGCGCGTGCTTCGCCATTGGCGCATGCCCACGTCATTCCAAACGGCAGCTACTTCCAGTCTCCCCGCCGGCGCGCCGAGGCTGCCCCCGAACCCGTGATGGCCTGAAGAAAGGCGCACCCATGCCGAAAACCAATCAGGTGAACTGGCAGCCAATCGGCCAAATGCCGCTGATCGCCCACATGATCGATACTTCGCTGAACGACACACGTGAGCATCTCAGCACCCTGACCAAGGCGAAAGATCGGCCGCACGTGCTCGACGCAGCCACCATCAATCGGGTGGAGCAGGTGCATACCGAGCAGACGGACTACGTCGAAATCTATACCCAGCAGATCAGCCGCTGGCGCAACGAAAAGCCATCAGCCGCTCAGGCCAGCGAATTGGACCGCATGGACAAGCAGAACCAGCAGCTTCGCGCGCTCACCGCGGACATCCTGGCCCTGGCCAGTGAATTACGTAAGGGCACCATCGAGCGCGTGTTGGGGATGAGCGACCTCGAACTCGGTCTCCAGTACCTCCGTGGCAAGCACCCCCGCTAAGTCCACCCACAATATTGCGTGCAATACGCTAACGTACGTTTTCGCACGCTTGGGCCTTCTGCCCCAATATCATGAGCCTATCTCAAAACGGGGGCAACCTGGAGCGGATTGCGCTACGGTCGGGTTGATGATCGAACCCATTGCCACCCAGTCTCTGCAGCTCAAGGTCTTACTCCGGGATGTTCATCCGGC
>JBBSOT010000366.1:0-5406 GCA_038259455.1 Hyphomicrobiales bacterium
GGTTCGGCGCGATGGTTCGGAAAGATCAGTTGGTTCGGCAGACCTTCGAGGATCGACTTCGCAGCCGATTGCTGAATCTGTGACGGGAACTGCGTCAGCATCACTACGACCACGTTCATTTTCCGTGCCGTGACGAGCCACTTTTTCATTTCTTCTGCGAAGTAGGGGTCATCGAGAACCTGCCACGCTTCGTCGACCAGCAGCACCATCGGCCGCTTTTCTTCCATGACCATTTCGAGGGCGCGGAACAGGTAGGCCAGAATGGCCGTGCGTTCGGTCCCTGCCGCCAGCACTTCCGTCAGATCGAGGGCCGTCACGTCGTTGCCCCCGAAGTTGACCAGCACATCGTCACTTGTCCCAAAGACCCAGGAATACCGACCGTCGGGCCCCCATTCCCGAACCCGCAGGGCGAGGTCGTTGCCGTCGTCGGCATCACCGATCAGCGACACGAATTGTGTGAAATTCTTGAGGCTGTCCGGCGCGGAGCCATTCTGGCGAATGGCGCTTTTGAGGGCTTGGCTTTGTGTTGGTGTCAGCGGCTTGCCGGTATTTTCCAGCAGGGCTGAGAACCAGCTCAAAAGCCACGCCTCGCCACGCGGGCCGGTTTCGGTCAGCAACGGATTGAGGCCGGTCGGCTCGCCCACCTTCACCGCCGCATAGGTGCCACCCATCGCACGGATTGGCATTTCCATTGCCCGATCCTTGTCCAGCGCGATCAGCCGCCCACCGTGCCGCAGGGCTTGCGCCGCGAGGAACAGGGTGGTTGTCGTCTTGCCACCGTTCGACGGCCCCAGAACAAGGGTGTGGCCATTCGTCGGTTCGGCATCCGGCAGACCGCGCGGGTGCAGGTTGAAGCGGTAGGGTGTGCCGCGTTCGGTTTCCAAGACCGTGATCGGTTCGTTCCATGGCACTTCCCCCAAGCCCGCGCCAATGTCAGCGCCGTGCAGGCTCGCCAGATCGGCAAAGGTTTCCGAGGTCACATAAGACGACCGTGCCGTCATGTGGCCGTTGCCGGGGTGGCACGACAGAAGTTCAGTGGCCGCCGCCGCACGGTCGCGCAGCATCCGGAACCCGGCCCGCTGGCAGATACTCATGACGTCAGAAATGCGGGCGTCGAGTTCCTTGCGGTCGGGGGCGCGGACAAGGATCGTCAGGCGATACGCCCCTACGCCAAGCTCACCCGACTCGATCCGGTCAACGGTTTCGACAAGCTGATTTTCCACACGTTGCGCCAGGTCGTTGCTGGCCTGCATCTGAAGGATACGGGTGCGGGCTTGTTCCACAATACTGTCACGGTGGATCGGCGCGTAGCCATGCACCACAACAACGTCGTCGAGCGCACCCAAGGCATCAAGGATGCCGGGTGTGGTGGCGGTTGGGTTTTCCTTGACGCTGATAACGGCCCCGACAGCTTCGCCGTCATTCACATCGACAATGCCGTCCAGACCAAATTCCAGTGACACGTCGCTCACATCTTGGGCCACAAGCGTCATGAGACCACGGCGCATCGGAACGTAGGGCTGAAAGTTCAGGACCGCCATGGCCGACCCGAAGGCCCCGCTGGAGATCGAGAGAGGGGAGAACTGGACGTTCAGGGCGTCGGAGAAAACCGGAGTCAGTTCATGGAGCGATCCGGCCAGTTCATCGAGATTTTTGCGGCCGATACGCTTGAGGGCCCTGCCAAAGAGCGGCACCCGCAGAGCGTTGGTATTGGCTCGCACGATGGTCAAGACAATGACGGCCTCTTTCGGCTGGCTGGCGTTCAGCCCGTCGAACCATGCTTCATCCACGGCCCGGGCAAAGGGATGCACCGGCTTTGTAAAGCCGCTGATCTGCACATCGCGGCGGACGCGATGGATGAAGAAACTGAAACTTTCGTCCAGGCCGTTGAGGATCTGGGAGACACGCGCGCGCAGGTCCAGCACGTCGGCGGAATCCGATGTGTCGGCATCAATGCCACGCACCTCGAACGCCGCACAGACCGAACCATCGCGCAGGATCATCATGGTGTCGCCGTATTCGACCCCATAGGGCATCTTGCGATAAAGTTCATACATCTGCACGGCCCTTGGTGGAGCGTTGGAAACGGACCCTGGTGCGGCCAAAACTCTGCGGCAAATGACGCAACCGCATGGCAATCAGCCTGTGACCGTTGGGGTTGATCGCAGTGATCGACCGTGCGCCGAAATACCAGATCGCGAAGGTTGGCAGCCAGAGCAGTGCCTTGGTGACCATGAACGGCAGCACGGTCAGACCAACCACCGCCATAAAGTACGGCAGGGGCAGGCCCGCCATTTTGGCCTGCCGGGTGAGCCCTTTTATGACGACGGTTTCTTCCATTACGATAGGATCGACCGGAGGCTATCGACGAATGCGGGACCGCCGAACACCAGCACGGCACCGAGGATCACGGCACCGGGCCACGCCCAGCTGATCCGGTTCATGGCGGCCATGAAGCCCGCAGCCGCCAGCGCGATCACGAACGCAATTGTCGCCAGAGGGCCACGCATGAACGCGACGATCTGATTGCCCGCGTTCTCGGCCTTCGTGAAGTCGATATCCTGCGCCGAAAGGTCTGTGCCATAGGCGCACAGCATCACTGCGGCCGCGCCCATCGCGCCCGCCCGGTAAATTCTGGAATTCAAGATTGTTACTCCTGTGAAGAAATGCGCCGCCACCGGCGCTCGTAATGCGACATGACTTTGGCGACATGCCGTTCGGTCTCCCGGTAAGGGGGGACACCTTTGTAGGTCCGCACCGCGCCGGGGCCTGCGTTATAGGCCGCCACGGCAAGCGAGAGCGTTCCGAATTCTGCGATCTGCGCGATGAGATACCGCGCTCCACCGTCAAGATTCTGCGCCCTGTTGTTGGGATCGACCCCGAGCATCTGCGCCGTTCCCGGCATGAGCTGCGCCAGACCGATTGCGCCGACAGGACTCCGGACGCGTTCGTTGAAGCCGCTTTCGGTCTGGATCATCGCATCAAAGAAAATGATGAACTCGCGCGGGTCGATACCGGCAGCTTTCACGATGGGATGCGAGGCGTAGCGCGAAGCCACCGACCGCGTCAGCGCGCGGTTCGTGCCTGCCACAGACGGGACAGCGGCCAACGCCGCAGGCAGAACTTGCCTCTCTGGCGATGCCCCAATGAGGGAAGCAGCGATATTTGATGATGAGATTGCAGGCTGCGCTTCCGGTGCGCCGCCGATGGTTTTCCAGCCGCCGCCGATGCCGCCCCAGTCATTATCCGCCAGCGCGGGACTGGTGAGTGACACCAACAAACACGCAATCAGGCAAGGGCGCGGGAGGTCAGGTGTCGCCGGTATCCCCAGCTTCATCGGAAAGCGACTGACGTGATCTGCCCCCACGTTGAAACGGAACGTCCAGATGCGAAAGCCCCATTTCGTGCATGAAAGAGACCAATCCGTTGATCGTCTTGAAAATCCGAACTTTGACCTCATCAACGTCACCAACCCGTCGTGGCGTGGTGACAAGCACCTTCTCGAAGGTCTGTTGGTCATTGATAACGTGAATGATCCACTCGCCATACCAAACCGACGCTTTACGATATGCTTCGGCTTTGCACACGACCTCGGCTTGATAGCCGTTCGCCAGGAGATGGCGGAATCCGGGTTCTGTAACCACATTCGGCGCTTCTTTTTCCAGGTCCGTTCCCACGCCTGTGGTCCTCCAGTCAGCAGGAACAGGCACCCTTCCCGGGTGCTTAGATCCTACGATATTATACTTATGATGCACAACACATAAAGTTGCGGATCGAGGCTCGTTTTCAATCGAACCACTGATAGGGTTAAAGGCTATGAAAATAAAGATATATGAGCTTGCTACCTGCCTGACGCTGCGGCGAACAAGTTCAGTATTTTTGCCATGACAGCCTGCCGAACATCCGCCGTCTCCAAGAAAAGTTCGTGTTTTGCATGCGCGATTGTCTCAAATTTGCCTTGAGGCCACCGGTTCATACGCTCCCGAATTGCATCAACCCCAACGGTCTCGTCTTGATCGCCGCACAAGGACACACAAGGAATATCCGGCGAAGGAAGTTTGGACAGGCTGCGGGTTTCGTGCAATGCAGCATAAAGCCAGCTCATGCTCGGCCCGCCAGTATGCAGTTCTGGGACTTTGTGCCCTTGCATGATCCAGCGTTCGTAGTTTTCAGAGCTATTGGTGAGTGTGTTGGTTTCGAATCTGTTGCGGAAAACATAGCTGTCGTCGTTGAAGCCGGGTGCATAGACTTGGCCCCGGCCGATGGCTCGCATGGCCCATGTCAGGGGCCGCGCCGCAACGCGCTCGTAGGACGCCATACGAATGTCGAACATCGGGGCAGAAAATGCAGCCGCTTCGACATCAAGCCCATTGATGAGGGAACGCAGGGCGATACAAGCCCCCATGGAATGACCGATCAGATACCACGGTTTTGGCAGGTCAAACTGCTGCGCGGCCCAGGTCATGGCAGCAACGTCTTTCTGGTAATCGGAAAAGTTTTCTACATGGCCGACCTTCGGGTTCCTGGCAATTCTCCCTGACAGGCCATGCCCGCGCCATTCAAGGACAAGTGCCGAATATCCTGCCCGTACAAGATCTGTGATCAGATTGCCGTAAAGCTCGATGTAGTCGCCGCGGCCTGGGAGTATCAGCACCGTGCCACGACCGATCTTTTCGGTTTGCCATAGTCCCAAGCGGAGCTGCACCCCGTCAGCGGAGTTTGTCCAGTATGCCATGCCGTTGTCAGGGGCGTTCGATATGTCCAGATGGAGTGGTGCTCGTTTCAAAACTTTTATGTCCCGTGGTTGGTGTTATCAAGTGGTCTCAATTGCCAGAAAAGCGGCGCAATCGAAATGGCAACACTGACGACGAGAATGATGGAGAAGCCGAAAAACTGTCCGACAAGCATGTATCCAGTGGCAAGGAGGGCAACTATCAGGGTCATTCGGAACCATAACAGATGAAAATATCGCTTTTCGCCCGGGGTCTGAACGGTCCGGTCCAGAGCCGATTTGATGTGCATAAGACAGGCGCCAAAGACAAAGCACACAAGAAACAAGAGCAGAAAACTTGTGAAGAACGGTGACGGGCTGCCATTGAGCCATCCCCATGCGTCGTCGCGCAGGCCGAACGCAAGTGATGCGTCGTGTTTGAGCCAACCCGTGATACTCTCGGAGTTTGAGATAAGGTAGGCGGCGGTCAATTTGAGGCATATGGCAATCAGGATGCCAAGGATTGTGCAACGGAATATGCCTTGCATGATCTTCGTCCCACTCTCGATCGCGTGGGCTCTGAATATGTCTTTGCCGCCCCCTTGCCTGAACCCACAAAATTCAGCGAAGTCAACGGCCAGCGTGTAAAGTAGCAAGAGACCGGTGAACAAGAAATAGTAAACCATGCCGGAATA
>JBBSOT010000367.1:0-5402 GCA_038259455.1 Hyphomicrobiales bacterium
GACCGTCTGGTTGACGAGCCGCTTGCGAATTTCTACGTCGATTCGGTTCTCGGAGTGGTCGCAAACCCGACCCGCGAGACACTGCTGGCGAGCAACACCAGCCTGTTCAACGCCTACGGCGTCTATGGCCAGGTCGACTACAGCTTCACGGATCAGCTCAAGGCCACTCTCGGCGTGCGCTATTCGAAGGATGTGAAGGAGTCTGAAGAGGAAATTTTTGTCTCCTGCTATATCATTTGCGGCTTCGACCTCTTTAACTACTCGCGCATTCTGTACGGTGCCCAAGTGGCGGCCGACCCAACGGCCAGCTTCGACTCGCGAGGTCACGCCCATCGCCGGCTCAACGGTTCCTGGGATGCTGTCACAGGCACCGCAGGTCTTGAATTTCGTCCCTACGAAGACACGCTGCTGTTTGGCAAGTATTCGCGTGGGTACAAGGCCGGAGGCTTCAACAACCTTGGCTTCGCTGCGCTGCCGTACACAGACCCGGAATTCGTGGACTCGTACGAAGCGGGCTGGAAACAGGACTGGAGTGGTCTCAACCTAACCACCAATGCGTCCGTGTTCCTGGACAAGTACACCGACGCTCAGGCCCCCCTTACGGTCGTGGTCGTCGACCCGATAACATTGGTCCAACAGGGCTCCACACAATTCGTGAACCTGCCTGAGGTGGAAACAACCGGCTTTGAACTTGAAGGTAACTGGAGCCCGATCGATGACCTGAACATCGGGTTCACCTACGCCTACCTCAATGCGGAAATCACGGAATCGGAAGTGTATTCGGACTCCACGCGCAACCCCAATTGCGTGGTCCCGCTCCCCGCAGCGCCAGGTACGCCAGGCGCCTGCAACTTAACGCGTACGCAGCTTGTCGACCCGCAGCGTAACCGCTCAGTCGAAGGCAACGTTCTCTCGCAATCGCCGGAGAACAAGGTCGCAATCAACGCTAGCTACCGACTGGGCATGGAGGATGGCTCGTACTTCCTGCCGACGATTTCCTACTCGTGGCGCGACAAGTTCTACGACTCGTTCTTCAACAACCCGACCGAGCAGTCGCCCGCTTACTACAACCTTGATGCGCGCCTCAACTGGTACTCATCCGACGAATCCATCTCCGTCACGGCGTGGGTTCGCAACCTGACCGATGAGGACCAGACAACGAGCATCGGGGCTAACGGGTTCAGCGCTGCGCGAAATACCGGGGGATTCCAGACGGTTTCGTTCGCGCCGCCGCGCACGTTCGGTGTCGATCTGAGGTTCCATTTCCAATAGGACTTCCCCAACTTCCAATGGCGGTGCTCCCGCAATTGGCTACCTGGCGCCGCCCCCTCACCGGGGCGGCGTTTTTCTTTTTGGGGCGTGCTTCGTTTCAGGGGAGGGGTAAGCGTCAGCTGAAGACCGTTAGGCGATAAAATTGGCCCCATAATCGGATCGAACTTCGTCGCGGTGAGTCCTGGCCCATGCCCATGGCGTGAGGTCGGCCAGGCGCGAGTTCGAGTGCCCACGCGCAAGTACGTCCAGGATGCCGGCGAGATACGCGTGGGGATTGAGGCCGTTGAGTTTCGCCGATTGCGCCAGCGTATAGATGATTGCAGCCCGTCGCCCGCCCTCGTCGGAACCGAGGAACAGAAAATTCTTACGCGATATGGCGATGGTTCGCAGGGCGCGCTCAGCGGGGTTGTTGTCGATGGCGAGGCGCCCATCAGTGGCGTAGCGCGACAGCGCATCCCATCGATCGAGCGCATAGGACAGCGCTTTAGTGGTATCGGACTTGGCCGAGATGCGCTGGCGTTTCTCTTCCATCCAGGTTTTGAACGCAGCAAGAAGCGGCGCGGCTCTGGCCTGACGCACGGCCAGACGCTCGTGGGCCAGCTTGCCGATGATCTCGCGTTCGATGGCGTAGAGATCCTGGATGCGTATCAGGGCTTCAGCCGCGATCGGTGACTGGGTCTTCTCGAACGCCTCGAAGAAGTACCGTCGCGCATGCGCCATACACGCAACGTGGATGATCTTCGAGGGCACGCCATCGCGCGGCGCGCTCAGCTTCTCGTAGGGCGCATAAGCGTCTGCTTGCAAATAGCCGGCAAACTCAGCCAGATCCTCTGCCGGCCGCTCGCCTTTGCGGTCGGGCGAGTAGCGGTAGAACGCAGCCGGCGGGCGCAAGCCGCGCCATGGCTCCTCATCGACCAGATAGACCCACAATCGGCCGGTGGTCGTCGAACCAGAGCCAGGCGCCAGGACTTTGACCGGCGTATCGTCAGTGTGCAGCACCGGCGCGCGCATCACCTCCAGCTTGATCAGGTCGTAGATCGGCTTGGTCCACCAGGCGAGCGCCCCCATCCACTCCGCCATCGCTGAACGCGAGACTTCGATGCCGAGACGGGCGAGCATCGCCGATTGGCGATAGAGCGGGATGCCGTCGCAATACTTCGAGATCGCGATGTCGGCGATCAACCCAGGACCGGCCATGCCCTTGGAGACCACCAGATCGGGGGCTGGGGCCTGGACGATCTTCTCGCAGCACCGGCAGGCGTATTTTGGGCGAACATAGCGGATCACTTTGTGCTCGACCGGGACCTTCTCGAGAACTTCGGAGACATCCTCGCCGATCTTGACGCGCTTGCCTGGCTCACAGCAATCGCACGCCGCTTCCGGCTCCAGGATGACGATTTCGCGTGGAAGATGCGCTGGCGGGGCCTTGCGTGCACCCTGCTTGCGCGGGGCCCGTGTCTGGCCGGCCCGCTTGGCCTTGGCCTCAGCGTCAGCCTCGCGCTCGGCTTGGGTCTCCTCAAGATCTTCCAGCTTGAGCTCGAGCTGCTCAGTAATGCGCTCAAGCTTCTCCGAGGAGGCGCCATATTGCTTGCGCCGCATCTGCGCGATCAGCGCCTTGAGATGCTTGATCTCGACAACTCCCGCTTCCAGCGCCGCCTGCGCCGACAGGGCGTCCGCGCGCGCTGCATCGCGTTCAGCATCGCGCTCCTGAAGTGCGATGTCCCGGTCCGCGATGGTCGCGCGCGCTTCGCGTAGCGCTGCTTTCAGCGCGTCGATGTCATCGGAAAGATCAGCGGCGTTGGACACGAAGAGCAATCTAACCGCTTCGCAGCGCACGCCAAATATCTGCAGCGCGAGTCATTTGGCCGCTTTGCACAAACGTGCGATTCATCGGCCATGCTCACGCGTCGCGTTCAGGCGTCGGACGCGCGCTCCACCTCGGCATCCGCCAGTCGATCCCTTCAGCGAGCATCGCCCACTGCGCAGCTGTCAGCGAGATCACGCCGTCCTTGGCCTGGGGCCAGGTGAAGCGGCCTTTCTCCAGACGCTTTGCATAAAGTACGAGCCCCTGGCCGTCCCAATACAGCGCCTTGACGATGTCGCCACGACGTCCCCGAAAAATGTAAAGCGCGCCCCCATAAGGGTCGGCGTGAAGATCGTGCTCGATCCGCGCCACTAATCCGTTGAACCCCTTGCGCATGTCGGTGACGCCGCACGCAATGAAGATGCGAACCTGCGGCGGCAGCGCTAGCATCAGCAGATCGCTTTCAGCACCGCGCCGAGCACACGCGGATCTACCGCGCCTTCAACGCGCACCCTGGTCCCGCTCGGTGTCTCGATCTCGATCCGGTTCGCAGGCAGCGGTGGCGGGTTACCCGCCGGCGCGGCGATCTGCACCGCCGCGAAGCCCGCCGGCGCCGCCGTCAGCGCCTGCTTGCGCCAAGTATAATACAAGCTGCTGGAGATGCCGCGCCGACGCATGACCTCCGCCGGAACCGCGCCGTCCGCCATCCCCTCTCGCAGGATCTCAAGTTTCTCCGCCGGGGTCCAAACCCGTTTGCGGATCGGCCGAACCTCAAACACCGCTTCACTCTTACGAGCGCTCACCCGAGGCTCGTTTGAGCGCTCATCTGACTGGTCGTCATACATCCCGCTGTCCCGCTTTGCCCGGGGAGGCGATCACATCCGCGCTACAGGCCGCAAGGCGGGGATAGAATGACGCTTACCACGCAACTGATCAAACGTATCCTGCTGCCTGCCGGGTTTGCCGCGCCCACGAGGCTGGTGTTCGAGGACATCGTGGCTACCGCTCTCAGCCGCGAACACCTGCTGGAGGATGTCGCCGGCATCAACGCCAGCCTCGGCGTGATTCCGAGCACCCGCGGCGGTGGATGGCCGACAGAGGCAGTCACCGAGGATGGCAACTTCATTGACCTCGTCTGGCACGAATGCGAGTTCCGGGAGGGCCAATCGTTCAGCTACGCCGTGCATGCCGATCAGGGGGAATATCTCGGCTGCTGTTACTTTTACCCGTTGGGAACCCGCACGCCGCTGTCAGATGAACTCGTCGAGCGCGATGTCGATGTCAGCTGGTGGGTTACGCCGGCGGCATACGAGCGCGGCTATTACGACAAGCTCTTTCAAGCACTCCGGCGTTGGGGAACCGAAGACTTTCCGTTCTCCGCCCTTCATTTCTCTAACCAACTCATCCCGTGCTGACCTCAGAAGCTTAAGACCGTGGATCATGGGTGAGGATCCGCGAGGCGCTTGATCATCGCGTTGAACATTTTAGGCTGCTCGACTGGGATGTTGTGCGCGCTGTCTTCGAACCAGATCAGCTGCTTGGATGTAGCGCGGAGTTGCGCGAAGTAAGCTGCCGACAGGGCGCTGGGAGCTTGCTGGTCAAATCGTCCCAGCATGAATACGACTGGAACGTCGACTGCCGGAACGGCCCGGGGAAGATCGAGCGTTTGCAGCTCGGGCCACATCGCATCCAGTGTCACGCGATTGCCTTCGATGGAGCGAGGCACGTCAGCGATCGTCGCTTTGCCGGCAAGTATCGCCCTGATCGCAAGGCCGAAGAGGCTCGGTCGATGGTGGAATGCCCCCCCAAATCGATCGATCAGCCTATCCATCACTTCGCCATCTCCTCTGTTGAACGGCGGAGCCCCGAGTGACTCTACCTCGGCAAGTGCGCGCTCGTCTCCACTGCGTGAGGCCGCGGATCTCACGAAATTCAAGCGGGCCGCGTCGGCGGACTTGCTGGCAGTAACCTGCGCTACACCGACGAATATCGACACCTTCTCGGGATGCCGCTGTGCGTAAAGCAATCCAAGTGCCGAACCCCAACTGTGGCCGACGAGCATGACCTGCGCCTGACCCGTCCTGGCGCGAACGGTGTCGACCACCGCATCCACGTCGGCAAGCATCTGATCGATGGTGAGCACGGCAGTCGACGCGACGGGATCGTAGGATCGCCCTGCTCCGCGCTGATCCCAATATGCCACCTGGTATGTGTCTTCGAGCGGTGCGTTGAACAGGCGGAAGAACGGTGTCTCGCTCCCGCCCTGTCCGCCGTGCAGCCACAGCAGCGCGGGTGCGCCGGGACGAGCGCCTCGGATCATGAGAAA
>JBBSOT010000368.1:0-5372 GCA_038259455.1 Hyphomicrobiales bacterium
AGCCCGATATTTCTTCGAGAGCGCCCGTTCGCAGCAACGCGCCCGAGAGTATGAACATGGCGGCGATCGTAATCGGTGCTGGATTTGCAAAAACGCCCAGGGCCTCGTTCACTGGCAGGAACCCCAGCAGCATCATCGTCAAGCCGCCAAGAACTGCGATCACCACCGGCGGTCGCCTTTCGGTCGCAAATGCAACAAACACCGCGACCAGCACTCCAAGCCCGATCAAGGCGGAGTAATCGACGAGGAAATCTTTTAGGAGGGTGAGCATGCGGATGCGGTATGCACTGCTTTCAAGCTTCGCTCCAGTGCGGTCACACGGAGGCGAGAAACAATCCGCCCGAAGCCGAAAGGATGAGGGCTTTTACGAGCCCCCACCGGTATCCGAAAATGAGGAGCGCGGCGAATGAGGCCAATACGGCCGCACGCCAGTCGAATGAGCTCCAGTCCGGCGCAAACAGCCGTAATGGACCGACGCGCACCTCCCCGACGACGGCAAAAACCAGATGGATGAAAAACCATATGGCGAGGTTTGCGATGACGCCGACAACAGCTGCCGTTATCGCGGCCAGCCCGCCCTTGATGCGGACGGCGTTGCCCAAACGATCGATCCACGGCGCCAACGCGAAGATCCATAGAAAGCATGGTGCAAAGGTAACCCAAGTGGTCAATCCCGCTCCGAGCAGTCCGGCAACGAATGGCGTGAAGGGTTCCGGCGCGCGATAAGCGGCAAGATAGCCGACGAACTGTGTCACCATGATCAGCGGACCCGGTGTGGTTTCAGCAAGACCGAGACCGTCGGCCATTTCGCCCGGCTGAAGCCAGCCAAAACCATGCACCGCCTCCTGCGCCATATAGGCCAGCACCGCATATGCGCCGCCAAACGTCACCACTGCCAGTTGCGAGAAAAAGATGCCAATGTCCCACAGCACGTGATCAGGACCGACAGTAATCAGCACGAGCCCCATCGGAGCCGCCCAGATGAGTGCCCAGATCAGCACCGTTTGCAGCGTTGCGCGCCAAGGCCTTGCGGAGGCTATCGCCTGCGGTCCGTTATCCGTGAGCAAGAACCAATTGGGCCTGAGCCGTGCGAAGACCAAACCTAGAAGTCCGGCACCAAGGATGATCGTAGGGAACGGGAGGTTGAACAGGAACAGCGCTGCGAAGGCCGCCGCCGCCAGAAGTTGCTTGAAGCGCGTGTTCAAGGATCGTCCGGCAATTCGGATCAGCGCCTGAAGAACGATCGCCAGCACTGCGGCTTTCACGCCGAGAAACAATGCCGCGAACCAGCCGAGGTTCGCTGCCACCGCATAAAGCATGCTGAGGCCCAGGATAACGATGGCGCCGGGTATGACGAACAGGATTCCAGCGGCCAATCCGCCGCGCCAGCCATGCAGGCGCCAACCGGCCCAGGTGGCAAGTTGCTGCGCCTCGGGCCCCGGCAGGAAGTGACAGAAATTCAGCGCGTGGAGGTAATCGTCCTCGCTGATCCAGCCGCGTTCCTCGACCAATTCGCGGTGCATCAGACTGATCTGGCCCGCCGGGCCGCCAAAGCTGAGCATGCCGATACGCAGGAACACCCGCAGGAGTTCAGTGAAGGACGGGCAGTTCAGCTGGCCGGGCATCAAATTACCTCGCAACAATCCGTCCGCATCGAAGCAGCACAACGAGGCAACACTTGGGCCTGCTCCTGCCTTCTCGGGAGGTTGCGCAGTCCCGCAATCCGTTCTTACAGCACCATTCCGCCGCAGGAAAGCAACGCATCAAAGCAGCGCAGCTTACGCACGTTCGGTCGTTTGCAACTTTCGAGCCTGCTTCGGGAGAAAGGGTAATGCGGGCGGCTCAGTCCGCGACCGTTCGATGAGGGTTGGGTTCGTGCACCGGCTTTTCCCTGTTCCTAGCTACAAACCGGACAGTCTGGATACTGGCGCATAAGCAATTGCGTAGCGAGCACGAAATAAGCGCTGCTCCAATAGCTTCGGCTGCCTGCGGGCTTCACCTTCGACTTGGTTCACCATCGAAGGATAAACATTATGACACCGAAAAATTCCAGGCGATCCCGGTGGGATCCAGTGGTCAAGCTGACTCACTGGTCAGTTGCAGCGGCCGTGTTGGCCAACGCCGTCTTTACTGAAGACGGCTCCGCCGCCCATGTTTGGGTGGGATACGGGCTTGCCGCCATCCTGGGGCTTCGCTTGCTCTGGGGTGTGATCGGTCCAGCGGAAGCCCGCTTCACCGCCTTCCTGCCCAGCATCGGCCGGGCAAGATCTCACCTGCGCGACATCAGGGACGGCGTGAAGAACGAGGGCAAATCGCACAACCCGCTTGGCGCGCTGATGGTCTATGCAATCTGGTCGTGCCTGATAGCCATCATCGCCACGGGCATTTCCATGGCCGGCCTGCCCGAAACCTTCGAGCGCCGCGAAAGGCCGCCGGTGATCGCATCGATGCAGGAGGATCGTGACGAATACGAGGAGCGTGGCGAAAATGGAGAGAACGAAGAAGGGCTGGCTTCGGAAGTCCACGAAACCGCGGTGAACCTGCTCTACCTCCTGATCCTGCTTCACCTGGCCGGGGTCCTGTTCGAAACCCGTCGGAGAGGCCGGAAGGTAATTCTGGCTATGGTTCTAGGGCACCGGTAAACACCTGCAATGATCCAGCGAAAGCGCAATCTCGAACGCAAGGCTACAGCGATGACCATCGTTGTGGCCTTGCAGTCCTTGGCTGCGTTGTTTTTCATCGCGGACGTTCTCAACGATGCTGCAAGCAGCGAGGGCGCGAACCATCTGCTGGTCGAAGCCCTCGCGGTGGTTGCGTTGCTGGTGGCCGTCCTTGTTGGTGCATTCCAGATCAGGTCACTGGTCCTCGCCGCCCGGCAAGACGAGCTGGCAGTGGCGCTGACCCAGGGAGCCGCCGCAGATCTCATCACGCTGCGCTTTGCTCAATGGAACCTGACCAAGGCCGAAGCCGACGTTGCCCTGTTTGCGCTTAAGGGATGCGATGTGCACCAGATCGCGGGGCTCAGGGGCGCTGCCGAGGGGACCGTTCGCGCTCAACTGACCAAGGTCTACGCGAAGGCCGGGGTCAACTCGCAATCTGCTTTGGTCGCGTCGTTCCTCGATGAAATCATCAATCCCGCCCTGATCAAGCAGTTGTCGGCCCGTTCGAAGGAGCCCATCGAATGAAACCTCATAGCGAAAGGCACATGATAGCGCGCATCGGTTGGCTTCGCGCCGCGGTCTTGGGCGCCAATGACGGCATCATATCTACCGCGAGCCTGATTCTCGGGGTGGCTGCGTCAGGTGCCGACCGGCCCGCGGTTCTGGTCGCCGGGGTGGCCGGCCTATTTGCTGGCGCAATGTCGATGGCGGCGGGTGAATACGTCTCGGTAAGCTCGCAAACCGATACGGAGCAGGCGGACCTGGCCCGGGAAACGCTGGAACTCGCAGATACTCCGGCAGCAGAGCTCGAAGAACTCACCGCGATCTATGTTTCCCGCGGCGTGGATGGAGTGACGGCCCGCGCCGTTGCTGAGCAGATGACCGCCGCCAACGCGTTGAAGGCCCATGCAAGGGACGAGCTCCAGATCACCGAATTGACCGCGGCAAAGCCGGTAGTTGCGGCGCTCACATCGGCGGGGACTTTCACCGTCGGAGCCTTGCTGCCGCTTGCTTTGGCCACGGTTCTGCCAATGGCCCTGATCGTGCCAGGCGAAGCTGCTGGATCGATACTGTTTCTCGGGGTGCTCGGTGCCGTAGGAGCCATCGCCGGAGGGGCCCGTCCGTTCAAGCCGGTTATCCGTGTCGTGTTCTGGGGCGCGTTTGCGATGGCGCTGACTGCCGGAATCGGCAGGCTCGTGGGCGCAGCCGTGTAACCGTAGGCAACGTAGATTATGAGGACATTCGCTGAGCGTCTGCTTTCGGGAAGGGACTTTTGTCAGAGATACGTCTGCTTTGTCGACGGAAGCCGTCGCGGTGCCAGCGGCCAGGTCTAACGGCAAATTACCGTCAAGTGAGCAAAAAACTTGCTGGTCCGGACACGATCATAAAGCAGATATCAGACTTTGCTTATTTTGGATCGATTGAAACTTCAAATTGATCGATCCAGAGCAATGCTTCTCCTCGCATGACTTCGGCGCCGAGCTCGATATCGGCTATATACGCATCATCGAAGTTCAGCGCTTTGAGAGGCTCACTACGCAGCAGCGCGACTGGATCAAATTCTGCTGAAAAACGCGGATCTTGCGCGACGAACGCAACGTAGATCCATCGGTTATCGTTTTTTCCAGAGACGTCATGCCAACTTTCATCGAGCCAGATGTCCCAGGCTGCTCCGTCATGCACCACCGAACCGATTTTCGTTCCTGCAGGAGACAAATGGTCAGCAGTCGCATAAGTCCATATCATCACTTCCGCGACGATACTGTCAGGCTTCGGTTCGGAAATGATCGCGGGGCTCTTGGTGAGCCACAGCGTCGTAACGATGTTATATTGGCTTGGGCCATCCACCTCGACCTCAGTGGTCACCCTCATGGCTTCAATAGATCTGATACCAATCGGGAAGCGATCGTCCAAGCGAGGGACCGGGTCCCATGGAGACATGCCAATTTTGGCTTGCGGTTGCGCAAAGATATTGGTGCCGGAGCCCGGCCACTTCCATTGAAAGCCTAAGCGTTCGCTATCTGCTGGATCACGTACGATGCATTGGGTCCAAGGAAAATCACCTACCGCTTGGACGTTCCAGACATTGTTGAAATAGACAGCTCCTTGATGGGGCACTTCAGCCCAAGCATCACAATTCAGCTCTTCTGTATCCGGGACTATCCATTCTTCATGCTTCTGCGCAGTGCACGCTGAATTTGAACCAGCAAAAAGACCCAAGATTACGAGGGCTGCATTGTGAAATCTCTTCATAAGCGGCCACCAAGCTGCGCCAGGGTGTCTAGCGTGTATAATACACCTAACCCCAAAGCAACCGAGACGTCAGCTTCCCACGACACTCCTGCCTTCCTCCGTCCACTTTGACCTCCTTGAAAGCGGCCAATCTTGGTTGCTCAACAAAACCTGAATGGACGGCAGGTTTCGGGATCGCCGTTGGGCTTGGGAATGACTGGTTTGTCGGCGGATGCCGACGCGTTGCTAGCGGCCAAGTCTAGCGGCATGTAATCGCCGCGTGCGCGAAAACTTTCAGGTCCGGAGCCGACTTTGACCTAATCGATTTGATCATCTTTGTATGGGTAAATCCGCGCTGCCATTCTTCGGTTACGCCGCCTAATCCAGAATGGTCGCCGCCATCGTACTAGGCGGCGGTTTCAGGAGCCAGCTATCGTTTTTCGGAGTTCTAAAGACTCTGGCCTTATTCCGCGAATGGGA
>JBBSOT010000369.1:0-5357 GCA_038259455.1 Hyphomicrobiales bacterium
GGCTTTTTGCTGCGCCATGTCTCCAAGCAGGAGTACCGCCACATCATCGAGATCCGGCAACGCCTGGAAGGCTTGGTCGCGCGAACCGCGATAGAGAACGTAACCGCCAATACAATCCGCCAGCTCGAACGCATCAACAAGACGATGTCGGGTCATGAAACCACCAAGGAGGCACTCGCGGAGAACTACCGCTTTCATTTCACGATCTACAGGCTGGCCGACCGGCCGACCCTTCTGGCCATCATCGAGAACCTCTGGGTTCGGATGGGCCCGGCTCTCCATCATCATCCCCACAAGATCACCAGCGCCGAAACCATGTCGCGACATGACCGCATCATCCGGGCACTGGAGAACAGGGACGGCAATGAGGTCGAGGACGCGATTTCGGACGACCTCGGCGCTGCGGCCGACGTAGTCGTTCCTCGGCTCCCTGATTGAATGTATTCAACGCCCGTCACTTCTGCCAAGCGGTGCCACGTCAACCAACCCTGATTGCCTGCAGTCGAAGCCGCCAGGGTTGATAGCCGGGTTTCGCCGACCATGCACCTGCGGCCGTATTCAGAGCGCGTTCGACCCAATCCTGGCAAACGCACCGGGGCTCATTTGCGTCGACAATTCCGATCCTCGCTTCGGGCTGTCTCCTGGCGAGCACCGATTTCGGGGATCGGTGAGACGGTCCGGCTTCCATCGTCAAAGCCGGCTCCATGATTAGAAGACAATGCAAGCTGACACCTGGGGCGAAATCGTTTAACAGCGGTGATCGGTTGGGAGAAGCGCGACGTCGATGGCCACGATCAAGGATGTAGCCGCCAAAGCTGGCGTGTCGACTGCAACCGTCTCTCATGTGATCAATGAATCGCGCGCCGTAAGTCCCGAGGCCAAGAAGAAGGTGCGCGCCGCCATCAAGGCGCTCAAATACCGCCCCGACGGCATTGCCCGCAGCCTTCGCGTCAGCCACACCGGCACCATCGCGGTGCTCATCGCCGACGTGACAAACCCGTTCTTTGCCGACTTCGTGCGCGGTGTCGAAGACACGGCCCACAAGCGTGGCGGTCGCTACAATCTCCTGTTGTGCAACACCGAGGAAAACACGGCGCGTGAGCAGAAGGCGCTGGACCTCGTGCTCGAGCGCCGCATCGACGGCATCGTCATGGCCCCGGCCGGCAATAACGAAGGTCTGCTCCAGGAACTGGCTGAAAGCGGCCTTCCCATCGTCTTTGGCGACCGCAAATTGAAGGGCGTTACGGCCGACACGGTGGTGGCGGACAACTTTGCCGCTGCGGCCGAACTCACGAGTCATCTCATCGCGCTAGGCCACAAGCGACTTGGCTTGCTGGAGGCGGACCTTGAATCGTCAGCCATTCACGAGCGGGTCGATGGATTTCGCGACGCTCTGGCCAGGGCCGGACTGGAACTCGATCCGGCACATGTCGTCAAAAGCCCGTCCAATATCGTTGCCGCCGAGACAGCGGGCCTGACCATGCTGGGGGTAGATCCAAAGCCTGACGCGGTGTTTTGCACCAACAATTTCATGACGCTCGGCATGATGCAGGCGCTCAACAGCAAGGGCCTTAGATGCCCGGAGGATGTTGCAGTTGTCGGTTTTGACGATTTTGCCTGGGCCTCGGCTTTCCGACCGAGACTGACGGTCGTCGCTCAGCCAGCCTACGAGATCGGCCGCGAGGCGGCGACGCTGCTTTTCGACCGCATTTCCGGGCGCCGTACAGGCGCACCGGTGCAGATGGTGCTCAACGCCAGGCTGATCGTCCGCGATTCCTGCGGCGCCGGCCTGCTTCGAAAATAGGCGATGTCAACTCGCCTGTTTCAGCACGTCCGGCACCTCTTCTCCAGGTGTACCCAGCCAGACACCGTGCGCCCTTAGCCGGGACTGGATGTCGCCGACGGCAATCGCCGAAACGCGAACACCGCGCGCCGCGGCCAGCGAGGCGGCGATAGCGGCCGCTTCTCCCGTCATCGTGCAGGCCGGCACGTTTCGTGTCGAACCGAAAGCGATTTCGTCGACGGAGATGCAGCGTCCCGCGATCACCAGATTGTCGAGGCTCTCGGGTATCATGCAGCGGTAGGGAATACCGTAGCCGACACCGACATGGTCCATGATCGCCTTGCTGCCACCCGGTTCGTGTACATCGACCGGTGAATTGCACAGCCCGATCGCATCGTCGAAACGCGCATGACCGCGGACATCCGCCTCGGTCAACACATATTGCCCGGTGACGCGGCGTGTCTCGCGGATACCGAGTTTAGGTGCCACTTCCAGGAAGATCGCCGTCTCGAAACCCTTTACATAGCGCTGCAGAAAGTCGAAGGCGCAATAGGCCTGCTTGCGGATCTCGATCTCGGCCCGGCTGAGATCGCGGTCGTCCAGTCCGTTGCCCTGGAAGCGCGTGACGTTGACGGAGATCTCACCCGGGATGAGCCCGGTCTTCATGGTGATATGATCCTTGGGGATGATCCAGTCGAAGCCTTCCGCGACCTTGTCCTTGATTCGCTGCTGGAAGCCGGTCAGCAGCACCGCCATTACGTAGTCCTCGTTGCGGTCGCCCGCCTCCTTTGGATAGACGACCTCCCACATGTCGCTGCGGTTCGCCTCGCAGTCGGCGATGAGCGCCGGCACGTGTACGTTGAGCACACGGAAGTAGGAGGTGATTGGCTGCGTCAGCCCGTCACCCTCGCGACCAAGCATGAATTTTGCGCCGGCAAGGGCCGCCACATCGCCATCGCCGGAGGCGTCGACAAAGGCCTTTGCCAGTACCAGGCTCTCACCCGACTTGGTGCGGATGATCAGACCGTTCATGGCGCCGTCCTTCATGACGGTATCGACGACAGTGGCGCGCAGCAGCACCTCGACGCCGGCTTCCTCCACCATCTCAATGATAACGCGCTGCATCACTTCGGCGTCGAAGGTTCCCGTATACTTGCCCCAGTAGGATTCCCGCACGCGCCCGTCAGCACCCTTGTAGCCAACGCAGCGGTTAAGCATTTCGTGAAAGATCGCGGAGTTGATAAGCCCGGTGGGCTTGGTCAGCCGGCCGCCTGTGATCAGGCCACCGAGAAAGCCGGTGCCTTCGAGTAGCAGCGTCCTGGCACCCTCGCGCGCGGCGCGGATGGCCGCCACGATGCCGGATGATCCTGCCCCGGTAACAACGACATCGTATGAGCCGAATAATTGCATCCTACTTCCTTTCAAACGTGGTCGGCCCGCTATCAGCCAAGATATTCCATGATGTAGAGACCGGCATTGTAGTCGGTCACGTAGATCAATCCTGCCTTGTCGACGAAGATGTCGCAGGTCTGGATGATCGGCTTCTTGCCCGGCCGCTTGTCCATCATCGAACGTGGCGCCGGCGGCACCAGCGCGCCGACTTCCTTTGGCTGATACTGGTTGGATATGTCGTATACGCGCACGCCTGCGTTCTGCCATGTTGAGAAGATGATCGACGAACTCTGGAAGGTGCCCGGCCTGTTCTCATGGACATTGTGAGGACCGTAATGCGCGCCCTTGTGCGGATAGTCGGCATCGACGGGGATCGGCATCGATGACACCGGAACCGGGTTGGCGCGGTCCCTGACGTCGAACAGCCAGATATTCTTCAGCCCGTCCTCCACATCGTCGAGAACCGCCTCGTCGACGACCACCAGAAGATCTCGATCTGGCAGGGGGAGGCAATTGTGCGTGCCGCCCTGGAAGGGCGGCGACCAGTTGCGGTGAACGACGAGCCTGGGGTTGGCGCGGTCGGCGACGTCCATCACCACGAGCCCGGCATCTCGCCAGGCTCCCCAGGCGGTGTCGCCGTCGACGATCGCATGGTGCAGCCCGAACTTTGCGTTGGCCGGCCATGACGGGGTCTCGCCCGCTTCAAGATTCATGCCCGGAAGCCAGTACCGGCCTGCCTCGCGCGGATTGGTCGGGTCAGACATGTCGACGGTCATGAAGATGAAATCAGTGAATCCGTCGAGCAATGCCGATATGTAAGCCCAGCGCCCGCCGGTCCACCAGATCCGGTGGACACCGCCGGAGACCGGCATGAAGCCGATCCGATGCGGCTGCCCGGGAGCCGAGATGTCGTAGATTGCCAGACCGGCATCCCAGTCCCGCGCCACTTTCGGCTTCGCGGTGCCGAGTGCCGTTCCGGCAGAGGCCTTGTAGTAGCTCGCCTCATCGGCAAAGGCGGTATCGGCAAAGACATCCTTGCCATGGATCACGAGCAGCAGATTGTCGGCGACTTGGAGATGCACGTTCCACGTATTGGGTGGAGCAGCGACATAACCGGCGGGCTTCGGGTTTTTCGGATCGCGCACATCGACGATTGAAAACCCCTGACTGAATAGGTGGCCGATATAGGCGAAGCCGTTCTCCACCATCACCTGGATGCCGTCGCTTCGACCGTCCTGATCGCAATGGCCGATCAGTCTCATGTTACGGGCGTGATCGGGCTTAAGAATATCGGCGTCTGCGCTCACGGTGTGCCTCACATGCTCTGTCTTCAAATGGCTCCGGGACACGCCACCAAAGTAGCGTGTCCCGTCCCGAGGCGTCTGCGGGCGGTCGACCGCGCGCTCCGGAGTTCTGTTTAGGCATGATCTTTTTGCGATAGCCGGCCAACCGGCCTTCGCGGATCATTGCCCGTGCGCGCCCTACTTGACGCGGTTGCCCCAGTTGTCCGGGCTGTCGACATTGTCCTTCCAGATCATAACCGGCTGGATCAGCGTCTCCTTGGCCACCGGCTTGCCGGCGAAATGGTTTTCCATCTCACCCACGATCGACTCGGCCATCGAGAACGGGTTCTGGCCAACGTCTGCGTCCTGCGTGCCTTCACGGATGCGCTCGAGCCCAAGCGGCGTGCCATCAAATCCGACGATCGGCACATGGCCTTCCTCGCCGGCGAGCTTCAGGCGATCGATCTGGCGAAGCGCAGAAACCACGCCGCGGATCATCTCGTCATTATGTGCCCAGATGCCCGCGACATTAGGATCGCGGGTGAAGGCGTCAAGTACGAGCGTGTGGGCGTTGTCGGCGGTCCACTCGGCCTTGAGCGTCTCGATCTTCATGTCGGGATACTTGGCCGCAGCCTGGTCATGAAAGCCCTTGTAGCGCTTCTCGGACTGCCCGGAGCCGATGGCGCCACGCACTTCAAGCACCAGGCCCTTTTCGCCGATCAGCTTGGCCATCGCGTCGGCACCGGCGGCGCCGCCGGCGACGTCGTCAAACGTGTTGTAGGCCACCCATTCGCCTTCAGGCGGCAGATTTTCAAGCATGAAAAGAGGAATGCCGGATTCGTTGGCCTTGCGTACGCCGCCCTGCAGCAGAGTTGCGTCAACGGCGTTGAGAAGGATGA
>JBBSOT010000370.1:0-5356 GCA_038259455.1 Hyphomicrobiales bacterium
AACATGAAACTCCAGAAACAAATTGTCGCCCTCCTCGCGCACCACGACGGGCACATGGGTGGCGCAAAGATCGGACGCATCCGGCGTCACGATTGCCGCCAGCTGTATGTCGCGCATTGCCGCGACCAGCACGTCGCGGCGCTCCTCCCGGAACTGAGCGGGAACATACATGGCCGGATCAGACCCGCTCGATGATGGTGGCCGTGCCCATGCCGGCGCCGATGCAGAGCGTGACCAGCGCGGTGTTGAGATCGCGGCGTTCCAACTCGTCCAGCACCGTGCCGAAGATCATCGCGCCGGTGGCGCCGAGCGGATGACCCATGGCGATCGCGCCGCCATTGACGTTGATCCTGTCATGGGGGATGTCGAAGGCCTGCATGTAGCGCAAAACGACAGAAGCGAAAGCCTCGTTGAGCTCGAACAGGTCGATATCCGACAACTTCATCTTCGCGCGCTTGAGGAGCTTCTCCGTCACGTCGACCGGCCCGGTCAGCATCAGCACGGGTTCCGAACCGATATTGGCGAAGGCGCGGATGCGGGCCCGGGGCTTCAGGCCGAGCGTCTTGCCGGCCTTCTTCGAGCCGAGCAGCACGGCGGCGGCACCGTCAACGATGCCTGACGAATTGCCGGCGTGGTGGACGTGATTGACTGCCTCGACCTCGGGATGCTTCTGAACCGCGACGGCATCGAAGCCGCCCATTTCACCGGGCATGACAAAGGACGGGTTGAGGGAGGCGAGCGACTGCATGTCGGTCGCCGGGCGCATGTGCTCGTCGCGGTCGAGGATGGTCAGCCCGTTCTGGTCCTTGACCGGAATGACCGAGTCCTTGAAGTAGCCCTTCTCCCAGGCCTTGCCCGCGCGCTTCTGGCTCTCGACGGCATAGGCGTCGACGTCGTCGCGGGAAAAACCGTATTTGGTGGCGATCAGGTCGGCCGAAATGCCCTGCGGCACGAACCAGCCGGGCAGGCCGACCGAGGGGTCCATGTACCAGGCGCCGCCCGAGGCGCCCATACCAACGCGCGACATGCTCTCGACGCCGCCGGCAATGACGATCTCGTCCGACCCTTGAGCGATCTTTGCGGCGCCGAAATTGATGGCGTCGAGACCGGACGCGCAGAAGCGCGAGATCTGCATGCCGGGAGCCTTGTCATCGTAGCCGGCCTCGAAAGCGGCCGAGCGGGGAATGACGGCGCCAGCCTCGCCGACCGGATCGACACAGCCGAAGATGATGTCATCGACTTTCGACGTGTCGAGCCCATTGCGGTCGCGCAGCGATTCAAGCACTTTTGCGCCGAGACGCACGGCCGGCACCTCGTGCAGCGCGCCATCCTTCTTGCCGCGGCCGCGCGGTGTGCGCACTGCATCATAGACATAAGCTTCGGCCATCTTGCTTCTCCTGATTTCCTGACCGCTGGCGCTCAGAGGCTGCGCGCGATCAGCAGCTTCATGATCTCGTTGGTGCCGCCATATATGCGCTGCACGCGCGCATCCCTGAACATGCGGGCGATCGGATATTCATTCATGTAGCCATAGCCGCCGTGCAATTGAAGGCACTCATCGACGACTTTTCCCTGCAGGTCCGTCAGCCAGTATTTGGCCATCGAGGCCGTGACCGGATCGAGCCCGCCGTCGATGTGGCGGGCGACACAACCATTGTAGAAGACACGCCCGATGGTCGCCTCGGTCTTCAGTTCGGCCAGCTTGAACTGGGTGTTCTGGAAATCGATGATTGCCTTGCCGAAGGCCTTGCGCTCCTTCACGTAATCGATGGTCAGCGATAGAGCGCGCTCGATCATGCCGATGGCGCCGGTGCCGATCTGCAGTCGCTCCTGCGGCAATTGCTGCATGAGCTGCACAAAACCCTGGCCTTCCTCATGACCGAGCAGGCTCGAGGTCGGAACGCGCATGTCGTTGAAGAATAGCTCGGAGGTGTCGTTGGCCTTGAGGCCGATCTTGTCGAGGTTGCGGCCACGCTCGAAGCCATCGAGCCCGTCGGTCTCGACAACGATCAGCGAGGTGCCTTTGGCGCCCTGCGCCGGATCTGTCTTGGCAACGACGATGATCAGGTTGGCATGCTGGCCATTGGTGATGAAGGTTTTCGAGCCATTGATGCGATAGTGGTTGCCGTCCCTTTCGGCGCGCGTCTTGACGCCCTGGAGGTCCGAGCCGGCGCCAGGCTCGGTCATGGCAATGGCCCCGATCAGCTCGCCGGTCGCCATCTTCGGCAGCCACTTTTTCTTCTGTTCCTCGGAGCCGTAGTGGAGGATGTAGGGCGCGACGATGGCGTTGTGCAGGCCTATGCCGAAGCCGTCGACGCCGACATGGCCCATGGCTTCGATGATCACGCTCTCATGGGCGAAGTTGCCGCCCGAACCGCCATATTCCTCCGGCATGGAGGCGCAGAGCAGACCGGCAGCGCCCGCCTTTTCCCAGCTTTCGCGGTCGACCATCTCGTTCTTCTCGAACGCGTCGTATCGCGGCGCGATTTCGTCCGACATGAAACGCGTCGCCATGTCGTAGAGCATGGCGACGTCATCGACTGCCCAGGCCGGCTTCGGCAAGCCAAGAATGTCGGCTGGCGCGGTCACGAGTTCCTCCTCAAAACGCCTCGGCCGGCAGCGCCATCATGGTGTCTGCGCCGCTCGAAATGCGGGCAAGGTGCGCCGCCGTCTCAGGCATCGCACGCTCCATGAAATAGCGGCCGGTGACAAGCTTGTTTTCGTAAAAGGCAGCGTCATCAGATGTGCCGCCGGCGAGGCTCGCATTGGCGACCTTAGCCATCTGGGCCCACATATAGCCGAGCGCGACGAGGCCGAAGAGATGCATGTAGTCGGTTGAGGCGGCACCGGCATTGTTCGGCTTGGCCACGGCGTTCTGCATCAACCACATCGTGGCGGCCTGAAGGTCGTTGAGACCCTTTTTCAACCCCTTGGTGTAGAGCGCCATCTTCTCGTCGGAACGGTTCTCCTCGCAGAATTCGCCGACCTCCTTGAAGAAGGCCTGAACGGCACGACCACCGTTCAATGCCAGCTTGCGGCCAACGAGGTCGAGCGCCTGGATGCCGTTGGCACCCTCGTAGATCATGGCGATGCGGGCATCGCGCACGAACTGGCTCATGCCCCATTCCTCGATGTAGCCGTGACCGCCAAACACCTGCTGCGCCATGACAGCGTGCTCGAAACCCTTGTCGGTCAACACGCCCTTGACGATAGGCGTCATCAGGCCGGTGTAGTCGGACGCGATTTCGCGATCGCCTTCGTCGGCCGAGCGATGGGCGATGTCCGACCTGAGTGCCGTCCAGAGCGCCAGTGCGCGGCCAGCCTCGTTGAACGCCTTCATCGTCATCAGCGCGCGGCGGATGTCGGGATGGACGATGATCGGATCGGCCGGCTTGTCCGGTGCCTTGGCACCATCGAGCGCCCTGCCCTGAAGCCGGTCGCGGGCGTAGGCGGCGGCGTTCTGGTAGGCGACCTCCGACATCGAGAGACCCTGGAGACCGACACCGAGGCGCGCCTCGTTCATCATCGTGAACATGGCCTTGAGCCCACCGTTCTCCTCGCCCAGCAGAAAGCCCGTCGCGTCATCGTAATTCATGACGCATGTGGCGTTGCCGTGGATGCCCATCTTTTCCTCAAGCGAGCCGCATGAGACGCCGTTCCCTGCATCCGGATTGCCATCGGCATCGAGCTTGAGCTTGGGCACGATGAACAGCGAGATGCCCTTGACACCCTTCGGCGCACCCTCGATGCGCGCCAGGACAAGATGGATGATGTTGTCGGCCATGTCGTGCTCGCCGGCCGAGATGAAGATTTTCTGTCCGGAAATCCGGTAGCTGCCGTCGTCGGCGGGAACGGCCTTGGTGCGCAGCAGGCCCAGATCAGTGCCGCAATGCGGCTCTGTCAGATTCATCGTGCCGGTCCAGGCGCCTTCGACCATCTTCGGCAGCCATCGCGCCTTCTGCTCGTGGGTGCCATGGGTGACGATGGCAGCGATGGCACCCTGGGTGAGGCCGGGATACATCATCAGCGACATGTTCGCCGACACCATGAATTCGGAAACCGCCGTGTGAACCGTATAGGGAAGGCCCTGACCGCCATACTCGGCCGGGGCGGCAAGCCCCATCCAGCCACCTTGCCGGTACTGGTCGTAAGCCTCGCTGAAGCCTTCGGGCGTCTTCACCGAACCATCGTCAGCGCGCACGCAGCCTTGCGTATCGCCAATCCGGTTGAGCGGCTGCATGACGTTTTCGGCAAGTTTAGCGCCCTCGGCCAGAATGGCTTCAAGCACGTCGGGCGGCGCATCGGCAAAACCTGGCAGATTGCTGTAGCGCTCATAGCCGAACACCTCGTTCAGCAGGAATAGCGCATCGCGGACGGGAGCCGTATAGGTCGGCATGGAACCTCCTCCAAACGCGGTGTCTGTGGCTTGTGAAGCACCCAAAGCGCAAGCGCAAGTCCGCCATCAGAGGCTTGCTAGCAAATATTGACGTTTGCGTAAACGTCAATATTTGTCGTCAGGCACGTAAAGAAACTGACGCCGAAGCGCCAGTTATCTTCCGGCTCCATCGGAACCAACTCCGGCAAAGCTTTCGTGGATCGAGTACTGGCTTATCGTTGAGCTTTCGCCGGCATGCGCTCGGCCAGTTGGTCGCGCACAGTGGTCATCATGCTGGAGAGTTCGGCCACCGCCTCGTCGATCACGGCGCGCTGCTTCTGCAGCCGCGACATCTGCTTCTCCGACTTTTCAAGCGCCAGCCGCAGCTGCTTCGTGTTGGGTCCGGATGGGTCGTACAGGTCCATGATCTGCTTCACGTCGCGCAGCGAAAAACCGATTTTTCGACCGAGAAGAATGAGCTTCAGCCGGGCGTTGTCGCGCGGCGAATACAGCCTTGTAGAGCCTTCGCGCTTCGGTGCAATAAGCCCCTTGTCTTCATAAAAGCGCAGCGCACGCAGCGTCACGCCGTATTTGCGCGCCATCTCGCCGATACGGACAAACTCCTCGTCGGCACCCATGGACATCTCATTGTTATTGGCCACGGCTTCGCCGGCCCGATCAAGCATCATTGTCATTTGTCTTTCCCCGTTTGTGGCGCTGGAAAGCACCTGACCGAAAGCGGCGGGGACTGGTTCCGGTCGTGGTTTCAACAAAAAATCCGCAAGCAGGTTCCTGCAAGAACCCTCTTACGTTTACGTAAGGGATATAGAGATTGCTGACCAACGCAGCAAGCGCGCCTTGGTTGCAAAAAGTGCGGCAGATTGATCCACCTCGGCGACGCGCAATCAACTTTACCGACGATAGTTTCCATTTCTTAAATTTGGTTAACGCCTTGTTTACCACGTTCGGCGAATTGTGCGC
>JBBSOT010000371.1:0-5356 GCA_038259455.1 Hyphomicrobiales bacterium
GACGTCGCCCTTCATGAGCGATTCGAACAGTTCGACCACACGCGCCCGGTCGGCCAGGCCGAGCATGGTCCTTACCTGTTCGGCGGTCACCGTGCCGGCGCCGTGCGCAATGGCTTGATCAAAAATCGACAGGGCGTCTCTCACAGAGCCCTCGGCGGCGCGAGCGATCATGGCCAACGCCTCGTCGTCGACGCTGATCCGCTCCTCGCCGGCGATGTCGCGCATATGGTCGGTCAGCATGCTGGCATCAACCCGTCGAAGGTCGAAGCGCTGGCAGCGTGACAGAACGGTGATCGGTACCTTGCGTATCTCGGTCGTCGCGAAGATAAACTTGACGTGCGGTGGTGGTTCCTCAAGCGTCTTCAGCAGGCCGTTGAAGGCCTGTGTGGACAGCATGTGCACCTCATCGATTATGTAGACCTTGTAGCGTGCCGAAACCGGCGCATAGCGGACCTGCTCGATGATTTCGCGAATGTCGTCGATTCCAGTGTGCGACGCCGCGTCCATTTCCGTGACATCGACATGGCGGCCTTCCATGATCGCCTTGCAATGTTCGCCAAGCACGGAAAGGTCTACAGAAGGCTGGTCTACCGCATCGGTCCTGTAGTTGAGTGCCCGTGCCAGAATGCGGGCGGTCGTTGTCTTGCCGACACCTCGAACACCTGTCAGCATCCAGGCTTGCGCAATACGACCGGTCGAGAACGCGTTGGTGAGCGTACGCACCATCGGTTCCTGGCCGATCAGAGACGAAAAGTCAGCCGGCCGGTACTTGCGCGCAAGAACGCGATAGGCTCCGGCAGCCTTGCCGCTCAAGTCTGGTCCGGCGTCGCTCATTCGCCTCTGATACTCCAATAGCAAGGCCGACTCTTCGGCCAGACCTTCGCCCGCGCGGTATCGCGCCGTCAACAACGCGGCGTTCATTGATTCCATCACATGGGCTAGGTGGGAGGCTGGAACAATGACCCGTTCCGTGCTCGTTGGGGCTGCTTCCTTCCGGACCTGACCCGGTTGGCGAGTGGCTCGTCCACCACCAACCTCCCGCTCTTCATATCGGCAATTTGGCCGGCGAATGCAAGAGCGCGCAGCAATGAACGCTGATCGGACAATCAGATCAATGATTCGCTTGCGACGGATGTGGAGCCGCTCTAGCCTTTAGGAAAACCGAGGACACGCGCATGCAGTCGGGCGTCAGGGCCGGATTTGAGCTGGACGGTCGGCTTGAAGCCGACAGTGAGCCATTAATGCGGCTCGGCTTTGGCGAATTGCGCGTGATGAACGATTGCCGCTGGCCATGGCTTATTCTAATACCTCGGCGCGCCGGCGCCATGGAAATCCATGACATGACGCCGCTCGATCAGGCTATGTTGACATTCGAAACAAACATGGTCGCGCAGGCGCTCAAAACCGTTACCGGATGCACGAAGATCAACTCTGCGGCCCTCGGAAACATCGTGCGGCAGTTGCATGTCCATGTCATTGCCCGCTCTGAGGGTGATCCCGGCTGGCCAGGTCCGGTCTGGGGACTGGGCTCTCCCGAGCCCTACAGGCGCTCTGACATCCATCGGTTTGCCGAAAAGATAAAGGCGGCGCTATAAAGCGGCGACCAGCCCTCTATTTTGAGTCCCGCATGAATTTTAGTCTCTTCGACGCGCCGACTGCCGAGCCCAGTCAAAAGATGGGTTTTGCCGGCAACATTCTCGATCGCCAGTCTGAAAACCGCAGTGACGACGCCGCTCTTCGCGCGCTTGAAGACCCGAACGCGCGATTGCTGCTGTTGGGCGGCGGACGTGCGGTGTTGAAGGTTCAGGGCGATGCTTTCGACGGCCTTTTCTCTCGAGAAGAAGCAAAATCCTTCGGCGCAGCAGAAGATCAGGCGATCTTGCTCGGCTTTTCGCCGCACGGCCCGATGCTCGCGGCTTCGATATCGGTTGATCCGGAGGCGTTGCCCGAGACGATCAAGGCGATCGACTACAGATCGATCAATATGCAGGGAGTGCTCGACCCGGAAACGCTCGGCGCGCTGGCCCAAGGAGCGGGGCTGCTTGCCTGGCACGCCAGCCACCGTTTTTGCAGCAAATGTGGCCATCCCAGTGAAATGCGCGCTGGTGGTTACAAGCGCCTGTGCACAGCCTGCGAAGCGGAGCATTTCCCACGCACCGATCCTGTTGCCATCATGCTGACTGTCATGCGCGACAAGTGCATCCTCGGGCGCAGCAAGCATTTCGCGCCTGGCATGTACTCGGCACTGGCCGGCTTCATCGAACCCGGCGAAACGATTGAGAATGCGGTCAGGAGGGAAACGCTCGAAGAAGCAGGCATCCGTCTTGGCCGGGTCGTCTATCACGCAAGCCAACCATGGCCGTTCCCGTATTCCTTGATGATTGGCTGCTACGGCGAAGCGCTTGACGAAAACATAAACGCCGATCTGGAAGAACTTGAGGACTGCCGCTGGTTTTCGCGGGACGAAGTGCTCACCATGCTCAACAAGACCCATCCGACGCATTTCGTGCCACCAAGCGGCGCAATTGCGTATCACCTCATTCGGGACTGGGCCGAAAGTTCCTGAAGCGCTTGCCGATCAAGACAGGAGTGGCGAGCCCAAACACAATGCAAAGGAAGAGCTATACATGATCCGCCATACCGTCACTTTTCGCCTCAAGCATCGGCCCGGATCGCCTGAGGAGGCAGCATTCCTGGCCGACAGCATGGCTCTGGCGAAAATCCCTGGCGTCAAGCGGTTCGAGCCATTGAAGCAGATCAGCCAGAAGAACGATTTCCATTACGGCTTCTCGATGGAGTTCGACGATCAGGTGGCGTATGACGGCTACAACAACCATCCAGACCACGTCGCCTATGTGCGCGACCGCTGGCTCCCAGAAGTCGAGGCGTTTCTGGAGATCGATTACGTGCCTCTGGCCGTGACCTGACAGGTCAGTCCGCGATCTTCCACTCTTCGCGCGACTGGCTCGCGGGATAAACGCCGAGAATTCGCACCTCACGCGAGAAGAAGCGCAACTCGTCGAGTGCCAGCTTGACCATGGCGTCTTCCGGATGGCCTTCGATATCGGCGTAGAAGAGCGTCGCCGTGAAGGCGCCAAGCTGGTAGCTCTCCAGCTTGGTCATGTTGACGCCGTTCGTGGCGAATCCGCCCATGGCCTTATAGAGCGCTGCCGGCACGTTGCGCACGCGGAACATGAAAGTCGTCATCATGCGGGTGTCGGCTGACGGTCGCTCGACCCAATGCTTGCTCTTGGTAAGGACGACGAATCGCGTAACGTTGCTGTCGGTGTCCTCGACGTTCTCTTCCAGTATGTCGAGGCCATAAAGGCTAGCTGCCAGGCGTGGCGCAAGTGCCGCCATCGATCGATCGCCGAGTTCACCGACGAGCTTCGCTGCGCCTGCCGTATCGCCGGCAATCACTGGCTTCCATCCGCTCCTGCGGATGTATTTGCGGCACTGGCCGAGCGCATGGATGTGGCTGTGCACGCTTTTGATCTCCTTGCGTGCAACACCAGGCAATACCATCAGCTGAAAATGGATCGGCAAAAAATACTCGCCGATGATGTGCAGCTTCGATTCCGGCAGCAGGTGATGAATGTCGGCTACGCGGCCGGCAATCGTGTTTTCTATCGGGATCATGGCGAGATCGGCTTTACCGGTCTCTACTGCGTTGAACGCATCCTCGAAGGTTGGGCACGGCAGGGGCTCCATACCCGGAAACATGTTCCGGCAGGCCGTGTCCGAATTGGCACCTGGCTCCCCCTGAAAGGAGATACGGTTCGTTTCCTCAGGAGACATGGCCGGGCCTTTTTCGGTTTGAAAGCAAATGGCGCGCACGCTCCAGATCTTCGGGCGTGTCAACACCGAGCGGAACCGAGTTTACGATCTGGGCGTCGATTCGCATGGCCGCTTCAAGCGCACGCAACTGCTCTAACCGTTCCCGTATTTCCAGAGTGGACGGAGGCAGCGACACAAAACGCTGCAGTGCTGCGCGGCGATATGCATAGAGTCCGATGTGGTGAAAAAGAGGACCTTCACCCCAAGGCGCAGTAGCTCGTGTAAAGTAAAGCGCGCGAAGGCGGTTAGCTGAAACTGGAGAACCAACGATCTTCACCACATTGGGGTTCGTCTTTTCTGATTCAAGCGTGATTTCGACGCCGAGCGTCGAGATCGCAACCGCTGGGTCTTCAAGCGGCGCCAGCACGGCCTCGATGGAAGCAGGGTCAACGGTCGGAAGGTCGCCCTGCACGTTGACCACCGTGTCAAAATGTCCCTCCGGATCAATGGCACCGAGCGCCTCGTAGATCCGGTCCGAACCGGACTGATGATCCGTCCTGGTCATCACGGCTTCAAAACCGTGAGCGCGCACAGCGTCGGCCACCGCTTGCGTATCCGTGGCAACCACGACCCGGCCGAGCCCGCTTTCAGTCGACCGTTCGGCAACATGGACGATCATCGGACGCCCGCAAATATCGGCCAATGGTTTACCTGGGAGCCGCGTGGAGGCCATACGGGCCGGAATCAGGACAAGTGTTGGCATCGGATCCGTTGCAGCTTGATTGGTGGCTAAAAGTGGCAAAAGGTCTCACTGGAACCGCCCTTATAGGTGTTGCAAGAACCAAGCAAAAGACCTAGTTTCCGGCCAAATCGACCGGCCCGGCCGGACACATTTCATGCCAACGACCGCGCTGAAGTCAGCTTCCGCCGGTTTGCCGGCCAACGGAGCCTCGGGCGAATGGACTCTTTCGAATTCAACAAGTTGATCGGCGCCCTTTTGGGCGTGGTTTTCATTGTATTTTCGGTCAGCATTATATCGGATTCGATTTTTGCATCGCCTGTGCCGGAAAAAGAGGGCTTTATCATCGAAGCCGTCGAGCCTGCTGAAAGCAGTGCTCCTGAAGCTGAGCCTGCAGTGTCGATTGCCACACTTCTGGCGACAGCCGATCCTGAAGCTGGCGCAACTGTGTTCAAGAAGTGCGCCGCCTGCCACACCGTCGAAATGGGTGGACCAAACAAGGTTGGGCCAAACCTTTGGAACATCGTCGATCGTCCTGTAGCCTCGCACGAAGGCTTTGCCTACTCGTCCGCAATGAAAGCCTTTGCAGAAGGCGGCACCGTCTGGGACTATGACCACCTCGACCACTTCCTTCTGTCGCCCAAAGGCTTGGTGAAGGGAACTGCGATGGGCTTTGCAGGCGTCAAAAAGCCCGATGAGCGCGCAAATCTGATCGCCTATCTGCGCACTTTGTCTGACAGTCCCGTGCCGTTGCCGGAAGCACCCGCTCCCGAGCCCGAGAACGCGTCGGCTCCTGCCGGCGAGGCCGCGCCTGCCGATGCGGAACCTGCACCAGCCGAA
>JBBSOT010000372.1:0-5325 GCA_038259455.1 Hyphomicrobiales bacterium
ATCGTCACCGCCATGGCCGCAATCGCGTGGAAGGAGGGAATGCTCAACATCGTCTGGCGGGCCGAATCCCAAAGCGCGGGACTAAACACAAGCGAATTCGGCAAAATTGTTTGGCGATAGGAAAGTTGGTGAGGAACCTGCGATTGCGCTCGTTTGGAAATGCCGAACGGGTTACCGTATTGCTCGATTGCCCACCAAGCCCCCCATCTTTTCGAAGGACCTGCCGTGTCACCGGAAAACCTGCTTGCGCCGACCTATGTCCAAATGCTGACCGCATTGTCCGCCTGGCTTCGTAAGGCCGAAGCGCAGTTGCAGGGCGGCGATGCCGCGGATTTGCCCGCAGCGCGGCTTGCCCCCGACATGTTCCCCTTGGCCACCCAGATACGTTTCGCCTGCGTACAAGCGCTGGAGGGAGTGTCCCGACTGCGAAACGAGGAATTTCCGCCTGCCGTGCAGGTGCTGCTCGACGAGGGCCGGGGCGCGGGTGACAACCCCGGCACGATCGCGGACGCGCAGACGCGGATCGGCGAGGCCCTGACGTTCCTGCAGACGTTACCTGACGCTGAGCCGGAGGCTGACGCGCGCCAAACAATCGCGCACACGATACCGAACGGGATGATCTTCGACCTGACCGCCGAACAGTATGCGAGGGACTGGGCAATCGCCCAATTCTATTTTCATGTGATGACCGCCTATGCGATCCTGCGCAGCCGCGGTGTCGACCTCGGGAAAGCGGACTATATCGCCCACATGTTCACTTACCTGAGGCCGGAAACAATGCCGCAGGCCGAGTGAGCGGGCCCAGCAAAGCGGCGGCTGGGCAGATCATCAATCTTTCGCGATTCCTTCACCCATACATTCCGGTTTTGACACCGAACGTCACGAAGTTGTCCTTTAGGCAAGGCATGCCGCCTGACGAAAGCACAGGACGGAGAATAGATGATGGGTTGGAAATCAGGCATGACAGGTTTCATCAGAGGCAAAGCGCGATTTGGGGCCCGGCCTGTGGAAACTGGTGCGAAATGGCAGAACCTGAATGTGCCTGAAGTGGCCGACGAGCATCATCTGGACCGCTATCAACGTGCCAGTCGCTTGATCTGCTAGCTGCAGCGGTTTTCCTCTTCGATGCCCAAAACCACAGATACCGGTTCCACCAGCCGCGCAGGGCTCACCTCAATGCCCGCAAAGTAGGAAGAATACTTCCGTGATCGTCGGTCCATGGCGTGAAGCTCGGTTCATCCCGAAGCTCCGCCCACTTCGCTGGCCCGCTGAGTGTTTCCAGGGAAGCTATGGTTCTGGAATTCGATGACAAGGCGATCCACGGCTCGACTATCAGTGGATGCGCTATCGGGCCGCCAAATTTTCTCATGTTGGACGCTGCATAGAGCGGATAAGGATCGCCACGGCCTGTCAATGCGAACCATCGTTGGATGCACGGCGCTTGTGTCGACACGGCCAGGAACAGAGGTCCGATCGATACAATCAGGAACCACAGGACCCACAGCAACACATTGGCATCTGCCGGAGGATTGCCGCTGATGAGACCGATCGGCAAAAGCAGCGAGGTGCAGGCCAGGAAAGCGATCTGCAACGCACCCTGCGTTCGAGGCGCCAATCGTCCGATGCACGTAAGAATAACCACCGAGCAGTAGCAGCTGATACACGAGCATGGCCGAGTTCCAGACCGCAGACGCTCCGCCGAGACGCGGTAAAACCATTCGCGCGATCGTCGGTTGAACCAGAAACAGCAGGAAAGACCCAGCAAAATTCGCCGCGACAAACCGGAACTTCTTGAGTTTGCTGGTCACTGTTGGCTCGATCGCAACACTGGGCATACTATCGCCCCGAATGCTTTCGCGGCAAGCGGGTTGCCGCAGACCTCGCGAGCGATAGCGGTAGTTTGCTTGTTAACCATTAAGAAGTGCGGAAAGCCGTCCAGAAACAGGCGCTATCCAAAATCCGTGAATTCGAACTCGCCGCCCTCCGAAACTTGTCTCTTCAAAATATCGAGCCTTGAGTACTTCGTGCGACGGGCAGACCGAGATAGCCCGCAAAGCGATCCGCGCGCCCGGGTTGCCGGGTCTGCTATCATCAGAATAGGAAAGTGGTGCCCCAGAGAAGACAAAGATGGGCACTCAAATCATTGGAGAATTTTTGTAAAACTGCCCTGATTATGTGAGCTTTGCGCCCGGAGCTTGGCCAGCAAAGACCATTCATCCATCACCCCAAAAAGGAACTTTGACAGCTAAAGCTGGAACGTCCGCTTCGTCGGACGGTCCCGACAGGCGTCTGTGGATGGCTCCCGCGTTGCAAGCATAAAGTGATGATGTGGCGTCTGGTCGGGTGCAGTCGTCTGTCCGGCCTGTTGATGCAGTCGGTTCAGACTGCTGGCCCTGATGGGGTCCACGAACAAGGTCCTATCGGCTTTGCAGGCTCGTGCGCCTAAGACTGTCCTTGGGTTGTCCTTGCTCCCGGTCCGACCGGTTTTGCCATCACATCGCTTCGCTCTTGCAACATCGTGAAGCTGATCTCCTCAGCTAAACTGTTTATCGATCAGGCGGCCAGCTTGGGCGCGTGCCCCGGCTGGAAGACTTCGCCGCGCGTCATGACCCCCCATGCGATCCGGGCCATCTTGTTGGCCATCGCGATAGTCGCGACACGCGCGGGCTTTCTGGCCAGCAGCGCAACGAAGCGTGGGGCGACGGCATCGGGCTTATTCTTCGCGCGCCCGGACCATCGAGGTGGCGCCTACGACAAGCAGCTGCCGCAGATATTTGTCACCCATCTTGGTGATGCGGCCCAGGCGCTCCTTCCCGCCGCTCGAGTTCTGGCGCGGGGTCAGACCCAGCCAGGCGGCGAACTGCCGACCCGAGGCGAACCGATCGGGATCGGTCACCGACGCTGCAAGCGCCGTTGCACCTACCGGGCCGATGCCAGGGATCGTCGCCAGGCGGCGCGCCGTCTCGTCGCTGCGCTGCAGGGCGGCGAGACGCAGGTCGAGCTTGCGCAACTGGGCGTGAAGCTGAAGCATCTGCCCCGAGAGCATGGCAACCACGGCCGTGGCTTCTGCCGGCAGATCGAGCTCAATCTCTCCATCGACGATCTGGCGAGCCATCTGCAAAGCCTTTCCGAGCCCGACCGGGATGGCAATGCCAAGCTCGGCAAGGATGCTGCGCATCAGATTGACCAATTGCGTGCGTTGCTTGATCAGCAGGCTGCGCGAGCGGTGCAGCGACAGCGCCGCCTGCTGCTCGCGCGATTTGACGGCCACGAACCGCATCGTCTTGCGCGTAACGGCTTCACAGATTGCCTCGGCGTCGGCAGCATCGTTCTTCCCCCTCTTTACATAGGGCTTCACGTAAGCCGCGGGCATCAGCCGCACCTCGTGGCCAAGCCTGGTCAGTTCGCGCGCCCAATGATGCGACGTTCCGCAGGCTTCGGCGCCGACAAGACACGGCGGCAGCTTCTCGAAGAACGGCAGCATCTGCGATCGCCGCAGTGTTTTGCGGACCACAACGTTACCGCTCGCGTCAATTGCGTGAACTTGAAAAACGTTCTTGGCCAAATCGAGGCCGGTTGTGCTAATTTCCATGGCGGATGGCTTCTTTGCTCGGGTTACATGATAGCAACCCATCTTGGCACTTAGATGCCGTGAGCGGGAGCCATCCACCTCATCCGCTTATAGGCGCCAGTCTGCCTTGGCTGCCGTTGGTTCATTGATTCGGGAGCCGGCTGGTACTTGACCGCTCCGGCGGAGTCCGGAGCGCCAGGTTTTGAGGTACCTTGATTACAATAGCTCACAGTAACTTGCCACGATGCCGAAGCCCCGTCAGATCCCGCTGAGAAGCACTGTTACGCCGTGCCTGATGAACAACCCATGGCTGCGCAACTTAAACATAGGGTCTCTGGTAGTTCAGGGCATCGCCCAAATATGCTGAATTCCGTCAGGTCTCTACCGGGTGTAAGGCGCTTGTTAACCATCTGAGGTTAGCATTAGGATCATGAAAACCAAGAGCGGATCTCTGCCTGAACTATGGTTCACTGGCGCCATGCTAAGCATAACGCTAATCATCTCAGTGGTTGTTGGCTTGCCCTTAAATCTTCCTGGCGGAGACCGAGCAGCGTTCGTAGGTATCCACTATCTCTACCCCTTGCTCGGCGTTGCGCTTTGGGGTGTATTCGCTTCATATGGTCAAAGAAAGAATGTCACCCAGACGTTCTTCGTCGCACTGCCGTGTTATGCAATCGTATTGCTTTGCCATTTCAACCTGAAGCTGTGGATCCCGCACGTCAATCCAGCATTATGGGATGATCTCTACTGGCGGACCGATGTTGCCCTTCGCCCTGTGGTCGACCTATGTTTTGCTCTTCGACAAGCAATAGCGCCGATGATCTCACTAGACAGCAACTTTTATATGATCGCGTTCATTGCGATGTTCTATTTAAGCTTCTGCCTCCACGCCTTGAGAGATTCTCGCGAGTTTCGCACATTGTTTCAAGCAGCACTCTTTTTTCAGGGGGTCGGAGCATTGGCCTACCTTGTCATGCCAGCACTTGGACCTTTTCTGTACGAAGCGGGCATCGAGCCATCGCAAACCAGCGCGCAACAATCGATGTTGGCTGCCTACAAAGCGAACGCCGCGGGCGGTGCCGAATGGATTGCGGCCAAAGGTGCCACTCATCTCACCGTCGGCCTTGCGGCCATGCCGTCCCTGCACACCGGAGGATCGTTCCTGTTCCTCCTATTTGCATGGCGATACGCTCGTATTCTGGTGCCGCTTTATGTTCTTCTGTTCGCCTTTATTAGCATTGATGCAGTAGCTTCACGTTGGCATTACTTAATCGATCTTCCCATTGGTGTGGTACTTGCACTCGGCTGCGCCTGGGCAGCCGAGAAGCTGAATGCCCGTGAGGCGGACACCCGCGATACTGAGATCGCTTCGAAGCCAGTTCGTGTTTTCCAACCATTGGCAAGGCTTCGTCACGAGCTGGACACCTGCAAAAACCCGTCGGTTTGATACACCGGCCAGCTCAACTTAGCCTCAACCTTGTGCAAGAAGGGGTGACCACCTCAGGAGAAAGCAAAAAAGGGACATCCGACCTATCAAAATGCTAGATCAGCGCTCATGTCGAGAAATTACCGGCGGTGCCCATGTTTGTCCTGTTTGCTGTCAGGAAAAAGGATCATTTTAGTCCGAAAACACAGAAATGGTGCCCCTGGCCAGACTCGAACTGGCACTCCGTTAGGAACTCGATTTTGAGTCGAGCGCGTCTACCGATTCCACCACAGGGGCACTCTTTTGCGGACTGCGCGGCTGCTTAACC
>JBBSOT010000373.1:0-5309 GCA_038259455.1 Hyphomicrobiales bacterium
CGGGTATGTAGATGCGAACCATCATGTCCGAACCTCTGTCGCGATCTCTTCAAGCCTGTCATTATCGAGCCTGCCTATCACCTCGCCATCCAGCATGGCGGCTGGTGCGCAGGCGCACAATCCCAGGCAATACACGGCTTCCAGCGTCACCGACCCGTCGCTCGTCGTCTCGTGAAAGCCGATGCCGAGCAACTGCTGGATGCGTGATGCCATGGCGTCACCGCCCATTGACTGGCACGCCTCGGCCCGACAGATTTTCAGGACGTGCCGGCCGGCCGGGTGATTGCGATAGTCGTGATAGAACGTCACGACGCCATGCACGTCGGCTCTTGAAATGTTCAGCGCTTCGGCGATGACAGGCAGCGACTCGCCCGGAACATAGCCGAATTCCTCCTGAATCCCGTGCAATATAGGCAAAAGAGGCCCTTCGAGGCCCTTAATTTGCTGAATTACCGCCGCTGTCCGCGACGCGATTTCGGTACTTGCGGCCTGCATTGTCACGCAGCGCCCTCCCTTATGTCAGCGATCAATCGCTAAGCCTTTCAGAAACCAGAATAAACGCCGTCTATCAATAAAGCGCTTTCGTCGAACGATAGAGATCTTCTATCGTTGAGCGGTTCCAAAATGATTTAGGTTGCCCTGTCTGGCTGGAAGCCGTCTGCCAGCGCCATCGCCTCGTCTATCAGCGCCTTGACCAGCGGGGTATGCGGTTCGCGCGGCGCAGCAACCAGGCCGACCGTGTGGCTGGCATCCGGTTCGACAATAGGGATGGCCCGGATCGGTTCGGCAAAGCCGAAGGTTTCCGCCAGGTTGAGCGGCATGATCGAAGACCACTTGCCTGTCCTGATGTGGGAGAACAGGACGATCATCGAGTTTGATTCGAGCGTTGGCCGCACCTGTACGCCGGCCTCTGAAAGGTGCAGGTCAATGATACGCCGGTTCTGCATGTCGGGCGTCAGCAGGCATAGTGGCAGCTGGCTGACTTCGGCCCAGCTGACGGTTCGCGCGTCGGAGTAGGGGTTCCCGACCGCGGTGATCAGCTGGTAGCGCTCCGAATAAAGCGGAACGCTGGCCACCCTGCCGAGCGGTTCGTTGTCGAGATAGGTGATGCCGGCGTCTATGTCGAAATTGCCGAGCATCGACAGCACTTCGATCGACGTTCTGGACAGGATCGAGAAGGTGACGCCGGGGTGCTTTTCGCGAAACGGCGTCGTGAGGCGCGGCAGCATCGCCAGCGCCGTCGGGATTGCGGCGATGCGGATGCGTCCGGCAAGACCATGCCTCGCTGCCCGCATCTCGTCTTTCATGCTGCGCGTATCGCCGACAATGCGCCGCGCCCAGATCAGCACCTGTTCGCCCTCTGGCGTCAGCCCCTGGAACCGCGAGCCGCGCTTGACCAGCATCACGCCGAGCATGCCCTCGAGTTGCTTGATGGCCGCTGACAGTGTCGGTTGCGTGACACCACAGAGTTCCGCAGCGTGCCCGAAATGCTGTTCCCTGGCGAGGGCGATGAAGAATTCCAGCTTGTCGATCATCAGATGACGCTAACCTGCCGGTGCCCGCTGGTCCATTGCGTCGCTTCGACCGAGCCAATATTCATGACCCGAATCCGGAGGTTGATGCTTGGCAATTCGAAAGCACGTCATCGTCGTCGGCGCTGGCATCATCGGTGCATCGGTTGCCTGGCACCTGGCAAGAGCAGGCGCACGCGTTACAATCGTTGCTGCGGGCGGCGCAGGTGGCGTGGCCACGCCAAATTCCTTCGCCTGGATCAATGCCAGCTGGGGAAATCCGAAACCCTATTTCAATCTGCGCATCCGCTCCATGGCCGAATGGACGAGGCTGGCAACCGAAGTGCCGGGCTTGCAGCTCAGCTGGACCGGCGCCTTGTGCTTTGACCTGCCAGCGGATCAGCTGGAAGCGTTCGCCAGCGAACATGGCGGCTGGGGATATGGCATCCGACGCGTTGATGCCAATGAGGCGGCGAGGATCGAGCCACGTCTCGTTCGCCCGCCGGAGTTTGCCCTACACGCTGCCGGTGAGGGCGTTGCAGAGCCAGTCGCCTCGACACTGGCTTTGCTCGGCGATGCCGAACGGCTCGGCGCGGTTTTGCTGGCCAATACCCCGGTTCGCGCGCTCGTCTCCAGCGGGGGCCGCATCCTGGGCCTGGAAACCGACACCGGGACAATCGAGGGCGACGAAATTGTCGTCGCTGCAGGGGTGGACAGCAACAGGCTTCTGGGAAGCGTCGGCATCGCCATTCCGCTGGAAACGCCACCCGGGCTGCTTGTGCATTCGCGGCCCCATGCGCGGTTGCTCAACGGCCTGGTTATTGGCGAGCACGCGCATATACGGCAGACCCTTGACGGGCGTATCGTCGCCGGTTCCGATTTCGGTGGAGCCGAGCCCGGTACCGACGAATCCGCCACGGCCCGCGACCTCTTCGCTAAGGTCAAGGCAACTCTGGCCGGCACAGAAGACCTGGCGCTAGACTTCCATACGGTCGGCTATCGCCCAACGCCCGCCGACGGCTTTCCGATCATTGGCCGCCCGCCCGGCACCACTGGCCTCTATGTCAGTGTCATGCATTCCGGCATCACGCTGGCGCCGGCGGTCGGACTCTTCGCGGGCCAGGAAATTCTTTCGGGCAGTCGTGATGCCCTGCTTTCTCCATACGGACCCGGCCGGTTCGCCTAGGTTCAGGATCCATCGACCTTGACAGGGACAGCAAGGGATCGGCCAGCTTTTGGGCAAGCGGCTTGGTTCGACAGCCGCAATACACTATCTGAGGCCGACAGACACAGTGGACCATTGAACATGAGCATCACCAAACAGGCCGTTCTCGAGCGCCTGAAAACCGTCAACGGACCAGACTTCACGGGCGATATCGTTTCGCTCGGCATGGTCTCGGAAATTTTCATCGCAGACGACAAGGTGTTTTTTTCGCTCACCGTTCCGGCTGCCCGAGCACAGGAGATGGAGCCCCTTCGCGCCGCTGCCGAACGCGTGGTCAAGTCGATCCCCGGCGTTGCCGGCGCCATGGTCGCGCTGACTGCCGAGAAAAGGGGTGGCGGGATGGAGGCGCCGGTCGCGCCAAGGCCGGCAGTTCCGCGTCCCCCGGCGGCCCCGGTTTCTTCGGCGGCAGCCCGTCCCGCTCCCTCGGCGCCCCCGTCGCAAAGCTCCGGAAAGCGGGGCGTGCCTGGCATTGCCTCCATCATCGCCGTTGCCTCTGGCAAGGGCGGTGTCGGCAAGTCCACGACCGCGGTCAATATCGCGCTCGGTCTGTCGGCAACTGGCCTGAGGGTCGGCGTCCTTGATGCCGATATTTATGGACCGTCAATGCCACGACTGCTCAAGATTCATGGCAAGCCGCAGACCGTCGACGGCAAGGTCATGCGACCGATGGAGAATTACGGCCTCAAGGTGATGTCCATGGGCTTCCTCGTCGATGAGGAAACCCCGATGATCTGGCGCGGACCGATGGTCATGTCGGCCTTGGCGCAAATGCTGCGCGAGGTTCAGTGGGGTGAACTCGACGTGCTGGTTGTCGACATGCCTCCCGGCACCGGGGATGCTCAGCTGACCATGGCTCAGCAAGTGCCGCTGGCTGGCGCCATCATTGTCTCGACCCCTCAGGATCTTGCGCTGATCGATGCGCGCAAGGGCCTGAACATGTTCAGGAAGGTCGACGTTCCGTTGCTCGGGATCGTCGAGAACATGAGCTATTTCATCGCCCCCGATACCGGAAGGCGATACGACATATTTGGCCATGGTGGGGCGCGGCGAGAAGCCGAGCGTCTGGGTGTCTGCTTTCTCGGTGAGGTACCGCTGCAGATGGAAATCCGCGAAACCTCGGATTCCGGCGAGCCGGTTGTGGTATCGAAGCCCGACGGCCCCGAAGCCAAGATCTATATAGACATCGCAAAGAAGGTCTGGGAGCGGGTCCAGGAGGAGCGCGGCGTTTCTGAGGCGTCGGTTCCGAGCATCGTCTTCGAATAGGCTAACGCCGTATCGACCGCGGCTGCCGAGGTCACTAAGGCCTATGTGTAGCGACTATGTCAGCCGGCACTTACCTTCTCGTTGAGATTGGAGAAGAACTGTCCCGCGAGCTTTTTCGACGTCGATTCCATAAGCCGGCTGCCAAGCTGCGCCATCTTGCCGCCAACGTCTGCCTTGGCTGAATATTTCAGGATCGTGGTGTTCGGTCCGTCTTCGACAAGCACGACATCGGCGCCGCCCTTGGCGAAGCCGGCAATCCCGCCCTTTCCTTCACCAGATATTGTGTAGGAGTGCGGCGGGTTCAGATTGGTCAGCGTCACCTCGCCGGCAAATGTCGCCTTGATCGGACCAACCTTGAGCACAACCTTTGCGGCAAGCTCATTGTCGGATGTCCTCTCGAGGCTCTGACAGCCTGGAATGCACTCCTTGAGCATCTCTGGATCGTTGAGAGCCAACCAAACCTTTTCTACCGGGGCGTCGATGCGCTCCTCGCCTTCGATAACCAGGGCCATGGGCTTCTCCTCGCAAAATCTGCCGAGACCTAGCTTAGCAATCTTGTCATGTCTATCGGGCGAAAACCGACCGTGTGCGTCGAAATCTGTCGAAATCGCTCATTTGTCTGACAAAAGTGACAATACTCCGTTCCAGAAGGCCCTCAGCCCCTTGCCGCTAACCGGGCGTTGTCCTATCGATGAGCAGCAAAATTCGGAGACTATTATGGCAGGCCCGACCACAATCAAAAAATTCCGCTCGCAGGAATGGTTCAACAATCCCGACAATCCGGGAATGACCGCGCTTTATCTCGAGCGCTACCTCAACTATGGCCTTACCCGCGAGGAACTGCAGTCCGGCAAGCCGTTGATCGGCATTGCCCAGACAGGTTCCGACCTGTCGCCCTGCAATCGCCACCACCTTGAGCTCGCCAAGCGCGTTCGCGCCGGCATCGAGGCAGCAGGCGGCGTTCCCTTCGAGTTTCCATGTCATCCGATCCAGGAAACCGGAAAGCGTCCGACGGCAGCGCTAGACCGAAATCTTGCCTACCTGTCGCTGGTCGAGGTTCTGTACGGTTATCCGCTTGACGGCGTCGTGCTCACAATCGGTTGCGATAAGACAACGCCGGCACTCTTGATGGCGGCCGCCACGGTCAACATCCCTGCGATCGCGCTGTCGGTCGGGCCGATGCTCAATGGCTGGCACAAGGGAAAGCGCACCGGCTCCGGCACCATCGTATGGGAATCGCGCCAGCGCCTTTCGGCCGGCGAGATCGGCTACGACGAATTCATGGACATCGTTGCATCCTCGGCGCCGTC
>JBBSOT010000374.1:0-5301 GCA_038259455.1 Hyphomicrobiales bacterium
ACGCAGGCTTGAACCCCGTTGATGTTCTGCAAAGATTACGCCGCGTTCCTCGGCGTTCAGGTGTTTGTAGTGGCTTTCCATAGCAACATCCTATGCCCTAAGGGCGCAAGGTGTCGCACTTCAATCTTGAGCCTAAGCTGTGTCGGTGAGATACTGCCGAGCATTGCAACACTCAGCGAGACCCACACGGGTCGGCAGATCATGTGGGCGTTGATTGCAATTGTCGTCGATATGTCGCTTGAAGACGGCGACGCGGAGCTGACCGCTGCCGCACTTCGCTCAAATGCCCGCCTGCTGGAGGTAACAGCCGGCATTGACCTGTTCGGATCCGCCGGGAGGTTTGCCTGAGAAAAGATCCCGCAACCTTAGCCGCGCCCAGTAGTGCGGACATGATCGCGATGTCTGGTCATGTTCCGCGTAGCCACCAAAAAGTCCGTTTGTCACAAGGTGCCATATATGAGCACGAACGAACGCTGTATTTGATTGGCGGAGGCGCCCACAAACCATTGCTTAAAAATGCGTTGTATCGGAGGGATTCGATGTCAGAACCTAATCGACCGAAGGCGACCAAGGCCTTGATTGACCGCCGCCATGCTCTCGCCCCCGATGCGGAAAGCGCGTTCCGCGCGTTTTCCAAAGCGGTCTTTGCCGAGGGCGCGCTGGACACCCGAACCAAACAACTCATCGCCGTGGCAGTGGCCCATGTCACGCAATGCCCTTGGTGCATCGAAGGACATGTGAAAGCCGCACAATGCGAAGGCGCCTCTGATAAGCAGATCATGGAAGCTGTCTGGGTCGCTTCCGAGATGCGTGCGGGTGCCGCATCGGCCCATGCTCTCAAGACTGTGGACATTCTGGGAGATGCCAACAGCTCCGGTGAAGACGACTGATGCCGCCCAGACCTCCTGTTCCCGACCATCCGGCCAGGCGTGTCCGCATCAAGCGGGTTTACCGGGCGCCGCGTGTGTCGGATGGGAAGCGGATTCTTGTCGACCGTCTCTGGCCACGCGGCGTGGCAAAGGACCGTGCCCGGCTCTTTGCCTGGACGAAGGAGATCGCACCGAGCGAAGATCTGCGCCAGTGGTTTCACGACAATTCCGACCAGTGGGAGGCATTCAAATCCCGCTATGAGACGGAACTGGCGGGAAAGGACGATTTGGTGTGCGAGCTTGCCGGATACGCACGGGATGGCGTCGTCACGCTGCTTTACGCATCAAAGGATGAAGCACACAACAACGCCGTGGTGCTGTGCGATTTCTTGCGCAAATGGCTGGCCCGGGAGGAAAACGCAGATGACTGATGGCGAACATGGGGACTCGCTTCACACATCGCTCTGTGACCTTCTGGGGTGCGATGTTCCCATTCTTCTGGCCGGCATGGGCGGTGTTTCCCGCTGGGAACTGGCAGCAGCGGTGGCGAATGCCGGGGGTTACGGCATGCTCGGAATGGTGCGGGAAGACCCGGCGCTGATCGCCGAAGAAGTGACGGCGCTGAGGGCGGCGACCGACCGGCCGTTCGCGGTCAACGTAATCCCGGTAGCGACCGATCCGGGACTGCTCGACGCTCAAATCGCCTGCTGCCTCGATTTGGAGGTGCCAGCCTTCGCGTTCTTCTGGGACGTCATGCCGGAGGTTATCGCGCGTGTGAAACAGGCGGGGTGCCTTGTCCTCCAACAGGTCGGCACGGACGAAGCTGCCCGGATGGCCGAGTATGCCGGCGCCGATGTGATCATCGCGCAGGGCATCGAGGCTGGGGGCCACGTGCACGGACGCAGCCCAACTTTTGCCCTGACCGAAGCGATCCTCGCGCAGACGGATTTGCCCGTGGTCGCCTCGGGTGGCATCGTGGACGGTGCGGGTTTGGCCGCAGCTCTGTCAATAGGCGCAAGCGGTGTGCATTGCGGCACCGCGTTCTTAGCGACCGACGAATCCTTCGCCCACCTCTATCACAAGACCCGCGTCATCGAGGCGGACGGCGGACAAACTGTGCTGACAGATGCCTTCGTCATGAATTGGCCCAGAGGTGCCGCGGTGCGGGTGATCGGAAACAGCGTGACCGACGGCCTCAACGGTCACTATTTCGGACACGACCCTGACGCGCTGCCTCGTGAAGTCATCGCCTGGGACGACGACCAGCCGCGACTGCGGTTCAGCACGGATTCTCCACTGCGGACCACCACCGGCAATCTTGAGGCGATGGCGCTCTACGCCGGGGAGGGGGTCAACGGCATCTGTGAAATCGTTCCGGCGGCGGAGCGCGTCTCAGTTATGGTTGCGCAAGCGAAGCTCATTGTGCGCGCTAACGCCTGTGACTGTGCGGAGAAAACCGCATGAGCGATGACAAGAAGGGCTTCCGCTGTCAGAGCGAGTTTTCCTCTCCGCCTTGTTACGCCTTCGAAATTGCGCCCGACTATTTCGACCTGCTGGCGGTCGATCCTGAACAGGCCCGTGACTTGGCCCGCTGGCGCAAGTCCGAACGCAGTCGTCTGCGCGCAGAACGGCAGGCGCTGTCGGTCGCGAACCGGCAGGCTATCAGTTCAGCCCTAATCGACCATCTCAGAGAGCTGCTGAATGTTCGGTTCGACGGCGCGGCGGGCTTGGTCTTTTGCGCCCACTGACCGATAAAAGGCGAGCCCGACCTGCGCATTCTGATGACCGGGTTGCACGAAGCTGGTGTTGCGGTGGCGTTGCCGCTGGTGGAAACCAAGGCGGCCCCGCTGATCTTCCGCATCTGGACGCCCGAGACCAAAATGGTGCGCGGCGACTGGAGCATCCCCGTGCCACCGCCCGAGGCAACTGTGGTCACACCCGACATCACACTTGCACCACTTGTCGGCTGGAGTGTGGATGGCTATCGGCTTGGCTATGGCGGGGGGTATTTCGACCGGACGCTGGCGGCCCTCAAACCCCGGCCCTTTGTAATCGGCATCGGATTCGATACCGCGCAGCTGGCAATCATCTACCCGTAACCGCACGATATCCCTCTCGATGTCATCCTGACCGAGAATGGAGAAAGAACCAGACGAAAAAGCATCTGAGTTCGCTTTCAGCCCGCTCACTGCGGCGTCTCAAGCGGGGGTCGCCAATCCTCCATCGTCCCGCGCGCCAGAGGTGCCTCAATCATCCGACGCCAAATTTCCGGAAGGCCATGTTACGTTGCGAATTCGGCCATCAGGGTTCGATCCATCGATTCGCGATAGGGCAATCGCCAGACATGGATCAGGACGGCCGAACGCTGGAGTTCATTCTCGCCGTCCCGGCGTGACGCTACGGCGACCTGGTCGGGACCTTCCGGAACCTCGACTTCGTTGACGAAGGACTCTTGGAAGGCTGCTTTGAGAGCCACCGTCTGATTGTCGCCCATGATCCCTTACGTGCCGAGAATCAGACGGCGCGCCGCCGCGCCGACCGAGGCGGCCGCGCACTACAGGGTTTAGCCTGAACAATCCTCAACCTACTGATTTCATTTCTAGGTTGTGCTGAGACGCTGGCATAGAATTGCAGGATTTTGTATTCTGGCCTTCGAAACCCTGCAGATTTCGGAGCCCCGATGATGCCCCATCCCCGTCAGAAAGAGCAGGAGGATCTCCTTCGTCCGCGTCTCACCGACATGATCGCGGCTGTGCTCGCCCGCTGGGTCGAGAACCCCTACTACCGGACCCTATGATCACGGTGTGAGTTGACTGGGCAGGTGGCCTCTCCCGCGGCATTCTCCGTTCGAGGGTTGCGCCGGATGGGCTGGCGCCGAGCCTCATATTTGGATGCCCCTCGATGCAAGGAGTTTCTTACCGCCTAAGCATGTGATCGGGTCGTCTAATCGCAGCCAGAATTGCGAGCATTTTCTTTGCAACCCCGGGCGTTGGACGGCGGAAGGTCGGTCTTCAGGTGTAAGCGCTACGGCGCTATCCTATGGTGCGATGCTTGACGGCTGCGCGTAGCGCGACGGCATCAGTTCTTCGATGCCGCCTTGCGGATGGCCGTCGAGGATCGCGCGAGGAGCGGTGTCGAGGTAGTCGACGGGGTTGACGCCGGCCATCCTGCAGGTGGCGACCAGCGAAGCAAGCATGGCCAATTTTCGGCACCGTCATCGGAAGCAGCGTCATGATGTCGGGATTCTGGGTTTTTACGCGGTTGTCACCTATCCGTTTCACCCGCTTTGCGGCCAAACAGTTGAAATTACAGGATCGGTTGAGCACGACTTTTGTCGTCATCTGTTGATCCGCCAAGATCATGGTGGGGCATTTTGAGAACGGCGGTGCAATAGTCGGCCGCGGTAGCGGCGGGATGAGCCGGACGGCAAGCCCTTGTCCCTGATGATATTAGTCGGGAAAAAGGATACAAACCCGACGGTGCTTGCCACAGGCGAGACGCTATAGGCTCGAGCGACACGACAGCGATGAGGCAGACGGCTCCGAGGGGTTAATGCTTTTGCGCTGACCTCTTTGACGGCTGGATGCTCCTCATGCGTCCTGCACGATCGCGCCTTTTCTAGGGATCCGCCATGAGCTTGAGCCGAGGTGATCAGCTTCGAAATCCGCGATGAGGTCTTCATGCTCCAGCGTCGCGGACAGCTCGTCCAGCCCGCGTTCGAGGCGATATTTGAGGCGGGCGTCGATTTCGAAACCGGTATCGACCTGTCCGGCATGGAGGCGCTGGCCGGGCAGATCGACTGAGACTTCCATCCCGGGAGCCGCGCGCAGGATGCCGCCGATCTCCTCGACGTCATTTCTGGGCAGGGTGATGGTGAGGAGGCCGTTCTTGCCGGCATTCGATCTGAAGATATCGCCGAAACTAGGGGCGATGATCACCTTCACGCCATAATCCATCAAGGCATAGACCGCCGCCTCGCGCGATGATCCGCAACCGAAATTCTCGTCCGTGACCAGCACGACCGGGCCTTTGGGCAGGGTGGCGAGCGGCCAGTCCGCACGGGGCGCGCCGTCTTCGGCATAGCGCAGGTCGTGAAAGCACTGTTCGCCGTAACCCTCGGCGCGCGAGCGACTCATGAACCGGGCGGGGATGATCTGATCCGTGTCGACATTCGCGCGAGGCAGCACGGCCGCAGGGCCGGTGATGGTCCGGATGGGTTTCATGTCACGCCCTCCGGCCCGGTCTGCGGCATCACGAAGCGTGCGTCGCTGATATGTCCGGCGAGTGCCGCCGCGGCGACCATCTGCGGGCTCATCAGGTGGGTGCGTGCTCCGGGGCCCTGACGGCCCTTGAAATTCCGGTTCGACGTCGAGGCGCAGCGTTCACCGGAGGCGACGAGATCGCCGTTCATGCTGACGCAGAGCGAGCAGCC
>JBBSOT010000375.1:0-5301 GCA_038259455.1 Hyphomicrobiales bacterium
GCGCTAGGGCCATGCTGATCACGGGCGCGGGCGTGCTGGTCGGCCTGACGATGGCCGTCGTGGGTCGCAACGATCCCATGGGCGCACATGGCTGGCTTGTCCTGCTGTTCTGCGGGGTGTTGTTTTTTCTCGTGGGGCAAAGGCTGTATGATGCAGAGCCGACCGAGGACCGCAGCATATCCTACTACGATGACCCTACGAAGGTCGGAATCCTTCTCGCCCTGTTCTGGGCCGTCGTCGCGATGGGAATGGGTGTGTTGGTCGCATCGCAGCTGGCATGGCCGGATCTGCGGTTCGACGCGGCCTGGTCCAGCTTTGGCCGCATCCGCCCGGTTCATACGTCGGGCGTGATCTTCGGGTTCGGCGGCAATGCCCTGATTGCCACATCCTATCACATCATGCAGCGCACCAGCCGTGCACGCATGCCGGACCAGGTTTCGCCCTGGTTCGTGCTGCTGGGGTTCAACCTGTTCTGCGTTGTTGCCGCCAGCGGCTATCTGATGGGCATCACCCAATCGAAGGAATACGCAGAGCCTGAATGGTATGCCGACCTCTGGCTGGTGATCGTATGGGTGGTTTATTTTGTGCTCTACATCCGCACACTCGCCCGTCGGAATGAGCCGCACATCTACGTCGCCAACTGGTATTATCTTTCGTTCATCCTGGTCGTGGCAATCTTGCACATCGTCAACAATCTGGCGATCCCGGCATCCATCTCCGGTGCCAAGAGTTATTCGGCCTTCTCGGGCGTGCAGGATGCGATGGTGCAATGGTGGTATGGCCACAACGCGGTCGCCTTCTTTCTGACGACCGGCTTTCTTGGCATGCTGTATTATTTTCTACCGAAGCGGGCAGGGCGGCCAATCTATTCCTACCGCCTGTCGATCCTGTCGTTCTGGGGTATCGTTTTCTTTTATATCTGGGTCGGATCGCACCACCTTCATTACACGGCCCTGCCGCAATGGGTGCAGACGCTGGGTGTGACGTTTTCGGTCATGCTTCTGGTGCCAAGCTGGGCCTCGGCGGGCAATGCGCTGATGACCCTCAACGGGGCGTGGCACAAGGTCCGCGACGATGCGACCTTGCGCTTCATGATGGTGGCAGCCGTGTTCTATGGGTTGTCAACGTTCGAGGGCTCGTTCATGGCGATCCGCCCGGTCAATGCCCTATCCCATTATACCGACTGGACTGTCGGTCATGTCCACTCCGGGGCGATGGGGTGGGTTGCGATGATTACGTTCGGATCAATCTATGCGCTGACGCCCATGCTGTGGCGACGAGAGACGATGTATTCCTGGAAAGCGGTAGAGTGGCACTTCTGGTTGGCCCTGTCCGGGACGGTTATCTACGTCTTTGCGATGTGGAACGGCGGCATCACCCAAGGCCTGATGTGGCGGACATATACCGAGAGCGGCACACTCCGCTTTTCCTTCGTCGATACGCTGATTGCGATGCATCCCTACTATATTGCACGGGCCTTTGGCGGGCTGCTGTTCTTTACGGGTGCCTGCATCTGCTTCTGGAACGTCGTCATGACGATCCGGCGCGTTCCACATCACGCCCCGGCGATCGACTACCCGACCACATCCGAAGCCATGGAGCCGGCAGTGCCGGCGGCGGAGTAAGCTCATGTTGAAAACTCTTCTCAAACCCTTCGCCCGCGTCTTCGAGTTTCAGGCGAAGACCCATTACCGGATGGAACGGCATTCGATGGCGCTGACTGCAGGCATCATTCTGGCCGCCGGTGTCGGCGGCTTTGTCGAAATCGCACCCTTGTTCACCATCGACGACACAGTCGAGGATGTGGCGGACATGCGGGTCTATACACCGCTGGAACAAGCCGGGCGCGATATCTATATCCGCGAGGGTTGCTATGCCTGCCATAGCCAGATGATCCGTACGTTGCGCGACGAGGTGGAACGCTACGGGCCCTATTCTCTGGCCGTGGAGTCGAAATACGACCACCCGATGCTGTGGGGATCAAAGCGCACGGGACCAGACCTCGCACGGGTCGGAGAAAAGTACTCCGATGACTGGCAGGTGCGTCATCTGATCAATCCGCGCGATTTGGTGCCGCAATCCGTGATGCCGCAATACGCTTTCCTGCAGGAGACCCCGCTGCGCACCGACGACCTACCGGGCAGGCTCGATGCGCTTCGCATCGTGGGCGTGCCTTACACTGATGAAATGATCACCAACGCAGCCAACGATGCGCTGGGGCAGGCGCGACCCGATGGCGAGCGCGCGGACGGTGTGCTGGACCGGTATGGCGAGGCGACCGCCGTGCGCGTTTTTGACGGGCAAATCGATCGCCTGACTGAAATGGATGCGCTGGTCGCGTATCTTCAGATTCTCGGCAAACTGACGGATGTGGCGCAGAACACCCAGCCGATGGCGGAGGAATAGACGATGGATATGACCCACGAATGGTATGTCGCCCTGTCCAAGTCGTTTGGCCTGTTCTGGCTTCTTGGCCTGTCGGTCTTGATCACTGCCTATGCCTATTGGCCCTCGCTGGGCGGGCGGTTTGACAAGGCTGCCAACAGTATCCTCGACGATGAGGACGGTCCAGCGCAGCCCACCGCGACCAAGCCGGAGGACAAGACATGTCGGTAAAGGAACGCGATCCTCTCACCGGACACCAGACCACCGGGCATGAATGGAACGGCATCACGGAGCTGAACACCCGTGTGCCCCGGATAGTCTGGTTCTTCATCATCGTGACACACTTGTTCGCGCTGCTCATGTGGATACTGCTCCCGACGTGGCCGCTGGTCACGACATATACAAAAGGACTTCTTGGTTTTGATCAGCGCGAGGTGGTCAAGGAAGACATCGTGCTTGCGAATATCGCTCGTGCCGACTGGGCCGACCGCATTTCGACACTACCCGCAGATGACATCCTGAAGGATCCTGAATTGATGGCCCGGGTGACGGGGACCGCTCACCAGATTTTCGGTGATAACTGCGCTGGTTGTCATGGGACCGATGCGGCCGGTGGTCCTGGGTTTCCCAGTCTCATCGACGCGGCCTGGCTTTGGGGTGGTGGCACCGACACGGTCATGGAGACGCTGCGGGTGGGCATCAATTCGACGCATCCAGACACGCGGTATGCGCAGATGTCGGCCTTTGGTCGGGACGGTATCCTGCCGCGCGATGATATCAGGCTGGTCATCGACTACGTCCAGTCGCTGTCAGGTACGGCCGCACCCCCGGACCGGATCGCCGCAGGGGGAGAGATTTTCGCGAACAACTGCGCGGCCTGTCATGGTGAAAATGGCTATGGCAACACGGATATCGGCGCGCCGAACCTGACCGACGCGTTCTGGATCTATGGTGGTGATGACGAGGCAATGTACCAAACCATCTGGGGCGGGCGACAAGGCTGGATGCCCACCTGGGAGGGGCGGCTGTCCCTGACGGAGCGCAAGATTATCGCCGTCTACCTGCAACATCTCGGTCAGGAGGCACTGCAATGACGGACATCATCCGCCCACTCCTCGGCCGTCAAAACCGCTTTTGGACGGGCCCGCGCCTGTTTGCGATGGCAGCCACCGCCGCGGTGATGCTCCTGTTCATCGGGGCCAACGCGCATCTGATCGCGGTGTCATTCGCGTCGAAACCCGATTGTGTCCTGCAACCCGCAAAGGAAGGCGTCGTGGTCTATAGCGCGGCGAAACCATCATGCTGAGCGATCACACCCAAGACAATGACGCGCCACCGCCGCCCGACAATCCACATGCCGACGACGGTATTCCCAAAATCGTACCACCCCTGCCAAGGGAGAACCAGCGAGCGCGGGAGCTGCCGTGGCGCACTGCGTTTGACTGGCTACGGGCCGGGTGGTCCGACATGTGGCATAACCCTTTGCCAAGTCTGCTCTACGGCTTCGGAATCTTTGCCATTTCAGCCCTGATCGTGTGGGCGTTGTTTCGTTTTGACTACGGCTACGTGCTTCTCCCCGCACTTGCCGGTTTCATGGTCATCGGTCCGTTGATCGCGAATGGTCTCTATGAGAAAAGCCGGCGGCTTGAGACGGATACGACGAGCAATTACGTCGAAATGATCTTCGTCAAACCGCGGTCAGGCTATCAGGCCTTGTTCATGGGCGTCCTGCTGCTGTGCCTGTTTTTACTTTGGATGCGCGCGGCCGTTCTGATCTGGGCGCTGTTCTTTGGCATTGTGCCATTTCCCGGAACAGAGCAGATCGTGCCGATGCTGTTCCTGACGCCAACCGGCTGGGCGGTCCTGTTCGTGGGCAGCGCTGTCGGTGCTCTTTTTGCGGCATTCTCCTTCGCCATCAGCGTCTTTGCGGTACCAATGCTGCTGACCGAACGGACCGATGCCATGTCCGCCTTGGGGATCAGTATGGCGATGGTGTGGAACAACCTGCCCGTCATGCTGGCGTGGGGGGCCATCGTCCTCGTGTTGTTCGTCCTTTCGATGCTGACGGGATTACTCGGTTTGATCCTGATCTTTCCGCTTTTGGGACACGCCACCTGGCACGCGTATCGTGCCATCCGCGGCGAGATCGCGCCCGACGGCGACGCCGAACGCATGTTTATACGCCCGGCCTGAGAGTGGCACACCGAAGCGCTTCGGCATTTTGCGACGACGACACCGCGCGTGGTCATTGGGAGACGAAGACATGCTGATTGAAGGACTGTTGCAGACGGCATCGGAGAGGCTGGTCACCATTCGTGATGACGCCAGACTAATCGAAGCGGCCAAGCTTTTGAGCGCTCAGAATGACCTTGTGGTCGTGTGCGACGGTGACGGTATCTTGCGAGGTGTCGTTACAAAAACGGATGTCGTGAGGCAAATCAGCACTTGCCAGGGCGCGACCTGCATGTGCCCAGTTTCGAATGTCACGACACGCGATGTGCAATTGTGCCGAGGCGCTGATCACTTGAAAGCCGTGTCCGAATTGATGCAGCAGCGACATCTAAAGAACATCCCGGCAGTGGATGCGGACAATCGGCCGATCGGCGTGCTGACCGCCCGCATCATTCTCCGCGCCCTGTTGGGCGACGCCGAATACGAGGAAGCACAGATGATCGATTTCGTGACGGGTGTCGGCTACCGCTGATCGTCAGCCAAATCCTTCTCAGCACGGCCAAGAGGAGATCACGATGTCCGACCCTGACCAGACCTTTGAGACAACCGAACTGCGTCAACTTAAAGCGTCCGACCCGAAACCTGAATCGTTGGGATTGAACTAACCCGCTGACGCGGGAGAGGCGTTGGTATTGGCGGGAATGGCCTCCTGATGCGAGGATTTGGTTGCAGGACCAACCCTCA
>JBBSOT010000376.1:0-5257 GCA_038259455.1 Hyphomicrobiales bacterium
ATCGCAATTGCCGGTCAGCCCTTGGCACACATGCTGTATCACTTCCGCTTGTCGTGGTTGGGTTTTGCGCATGCCCATGTCATCCTGGGCGGCGAGAGTTATGTGGCTCTGGCCGAAGGGCTGCAGAACGCCCTGTGGTCGGCGGGTGGTGCGCCCCATCAGCATCGCAGCGACAGTCTCTCGGCAGCCTTCCGCAATCTCGACCCCGACGCGAAGCTGGACCTGACCAAACGCTACGAGGCTCTCTGTGTCCATTACCGGATGGCGCCGACGCGCAACAACCGCGGCGTGGCACACGAGAATGGTTCGATCGAGAGCGCCCATGGGCATCTCAAGGCGGCGATCCGTGACGCCCTGCTGATGCGGAGCAGCGCAGAGTTTGCGGACCTCGAAGCCTATCGTGCCTTCATCGATGAGATCGTCGGGCGTCGGAACGCGGCCCAAGGCAAGCGTATCGCGGCTGAGCGAACCTATCTGCAAGCTTTGCCTGCCCACCGCACGACAGACTTCGAGGAGGTCATCGTCACCGTCTCCAGCACCGGCGGGTTCACCCTGCGCAAGGTCTTCTACACCGTGCCATCGCGCCTGATCGGTCATCGGTTGCGGGTCCGGCTCTACGACGACCGGCTGGAGCTCCTCATGGGCGGCACGCAACTGATGACGCTGCCGCGTGGGCGTGCCCATTCCGATGGAAGGCACGATCAGGTGGTCAACTACCACCATGTCATTCACTCCCTGCGGCGCAAGCCGATGGCGCTGCTGAACCTCGTCTACCGCGACAAGCTCTTTCCGCGTCTGGCCTATCGGCGTGCCTTCGAGGCGCTGATTGCCCATCTGCCCGAGAAGATGGCCTGCAAGGTCACCGTCGAGCTGCTCGCGCTGGCGCATGAGCGTGGCTGCGAACGGGAATTGGCCGAGGAACTGGAGGGAGTCCTGGATGCCGGGCAACTGCCCGATCCCGTGGCCTTGCGCAGGCAATTCGGTCCTGACCCATCGGATCTGCCAACCGTCACGGTGCAGCAGGTCGGCCTCGACAGCTATGACGCGCTTGTCACCCCGGCCATCTGGATGAGAGAAACGGCATGAAGACGGCTTATCCCATCGACGAGGCACGTCTCGGCATCATGCTGACCGAGTTGCGTCTGCCGACGATCAAGACCCTCTGGCCCCAGTTCGCTGAAGTCGCCGATCGCGAGGGCTGGCCTGCTGCGCGCTTCCTCGCGGCCATCGCCGAGCACGAACTGGCCGAGCGCGCCAACCGCCGGATCGGACGTCATCTCGCCGAAGCGCATCTGCCGCCGGGCAAGACGCTCGACAGCTTTGCCTTCGAGGCTGTGCCGATGATATCCAAGGTGCAGGTCATGGCCATGGCCGCAGGCGACAGCTGGTTGGCCAAGGGCGCCAATGTCCTGATGTTCGGCCCACCGGGGGGAGGAAAGAGCCACCTGGCGGCCGCCATCGGCCTCGCCCTGATCGAGAATGGCTGGCGCGTCCTGTTCACCAGAACCACCGATCTCGTCCAGAAACTGCAGGTAGCGCGGCGCGAACTGCAGCTCGAAGCCGCACTCGCCAAGCTCGACAAGTTCGACCTGCTCATCCTCGATGACCTCGCCTATGTCACCAAGGATCAGGCCGAGACCAGCGTCCTGTTCGAACTGATCTCGGCCCGATACGAGCGACGATCCATCCTGATCACTGCGAACCAGCCCTTCGGTGAATGGAACAGGATCTTTCCGGACCCCGCCATGACGCTCGCCGCAGTCGACAGGCTGGTCCACCACGCCACAATCTTCGAAATGAACGTCGAAAGCTTCCGGCGGCGCAGCGCAATGGAGGCAAAGCGAACCCGCGGACGGCCGGCCGAGGTCTCATCCAGATCGCCGCGCTATACAGTCCAGCTCATCAAGATGGCGGCCGAGCAGATCGCGCTCTGTCTTCGGCAGCGGTGCTTTCGCCAGCCATTGTCGCCCGCCCTTACCAAAAAGGTGGCCTTCATATTTGGGGTCAGGTTCGCATGCAGCACCGCATGCACACGGCTCTTTGCCCGGCGGATCGATCTTACCACCGCCACACATTCAGAGACGAGCCGCCGCAGGGCGAGCGTGTCATCATCCGCCGCCCAGACTTCGGAAGGGAAGCCAGTAGTATACAGCTGTGCGCGGGCATCGACCTTGTCGGTCTTTACCCGCGCATGCGCGATCACTTTCACCTGCATTGGGTGGCGATCACAAGCCTTGCGACGAACGGTGTTAAAGCCTCACGATTACTGCCGTGCTCCCCGTCGCTTCCAGCACCACCTCGTCGTCCCTCCGGAGGTTTTTGCCGAACGCCACCACTGTATCGTACTCCAGTTCAAGCCTGAAGCTCTTGGCTCGGCGCAAACGGGCAGTTCGCAGGGGCGGCCAGATGACAACGCGATCTCGCAGCTCATAGTCAAAACGGCCTGCCCGCTTCTTCGCACGCCAGCGCCCCTATCCCGATACCCAAGTTTACCAAGACAGATGGAAAACCGAGCGTTGAAATCGAAGCGTCACGAACAGCATGCCCGATAATAATGCAACCGAGCGGGCCCTCAGGCCGAATTGGAGTTGGCAGACGGAACTGGCTGTTTGCGGGCTCAGATGTCCGCAGCGAAACCCTGGCAGACGCCATGACCATCATTGAAACTGTAAAAATAAACGGCCTCGATCCGCAGGCTTATCTGGCCGACGTCCTGGATCGTATCCATGACCACAATAACCCCCGTCTCGACGCCCTGCTGCCATGGAACTGTACACCGAAGGCCGTCTCACAGGCTGAGGCTGCATGCTGGCCACCGAGACTCACGTCTATGCCATCGAAGACGTCGCAAAAATGCTCGGCGAGGATCTCCAAATGCTGGCAGCAATCGTCGAAAACGACGACATTCTCCACGACGGTGCCATCATCAGCATCCACACCGGAAACGAAAAAGCCATCACCGCCCTGACCGATGATGGCATCGATGAACTGAAAGACATGCTCGACGACGCACGCCGATCACCGGATGGATGGCACGGCTTTCTCAAGGACTTCGTCGCCGATCCCGACATCGTCACCGGCGTCAAAGAAAAGGGCAGCGGTAGCAACCGAGCGATTAAGTTGAGAGCGAAAGTCTTGGAGGACAGATGGTCTAAAATGCCGCTGAACAATCACGATTTACGGCGGATCTGGGCAGGTGGCAAACCGTAAAGACCTGAAAACACTCCAAGATCGACGCAAAGGAGTTGCTGAAAGTGCACCTACGCAGACACTGAATATGAATCGTTTTCGATCGGAAAAGCTGCCTCAAATCTTTTTCCCAACACCCGAAGCCTCGAAATCAGCGATCGCATTGCCCGTCTTTGAGTAGCGGCGCGCAAGCAGATATGTCGAGGATCAGACACTCATTGAGCGGAACCAATTCTCGCATCTGGCGTTACACCTTGGATTTGAGTTCGACAGGTGAAATCATGACCATGGACGTTCGTCAGGTTCTTCATACGATCCACACAGCTACCAACGATGTGCTGGCAGGTTACGGAACGATGCGGGAGCGCGCCGACCCCGAAATTTCTCCCGTAATCAACAGTCTCAATGATCTGCACCGGCGCCACGCGGTAGAACAGGAAAAAGCTATACGGACCCTTCAGGATACAGGTGAAGATGACGAATCGTTTTGCGGCATCGTAAACAAGACAGTTGTGACGGTTCGAGATTGGATTGCGGGTCTTGACGTGAACGCTTTGCTAGCTATCCGGCAAGGCGAGCAAGCTCTTATGGAGATTTACGACAACACTCTTGCGGAATGGACCGTAAATGGTCACGACGTTATTTCAGATTTGCTAGCCGGACAATATCACGAAATCAAGAAACACGTTTCCGAGCTTCCTGTTGAATGAGTTTTCTATCATGGCTGCTACCATTCCCGTAGCTGGCATCGAACTCAGAATCAACGTCGGCAAAAGTCGAGGTCGTGATATTATAATGCTTGGGGCAAGAGCTCTGCGAACGATCTCTGTCAATCAAATCAGCCGTCGCGGGATGACACCTAATCCTTCAAAACAGCACTTATCGTTGAGCTTGTAGATGGCAACTTAGGATTGGTCGTGCCTCTGCCGCAATTTTGAAATGATCCAACCAAAGCCCATCAGGCGCATACTCGGGTAAATGGTAAGGAGATGCGAAAAATTTGTATTGGCGTTTTAAACCATTAGAGAGAGGACGACACTAATGACACCTCCCTTTGACAGTACGCTGGCCCTACGCCGCGATCCATATCGTTTTATTCAACGAACCTGCGCCGACCTGCGTTCGGATTCCTTCGAGACGCGCCTCATGCTCGAACGGATCATCTGCCTGTCAGGGGCTAATGCCGCGCGCTTCTTCTACGACCGCGAGACATTCACGCGCGAAGGCGCCGCCCCGGGCTTTTTGAAAGCCACCCTGTTCGGTAAGGGCGGCGTGCAGGGGCTCGACGGCGCCGCACACAAGCAGCGCAAGGCGATGTTCCTCAATCTTGTGGGTCCTGCACGCACCGATGACCTGACGCAACAAGCCGCTGAATGTCTCGCTGATATGCTGCGCAAGCGGGGGACAATCACCCTTCAGGATGCGACCGAAGAAGTTCTGACCGCCACCGTTTGCGACTGGGCGGGAATGCCTGTCCCTTCGGAAAAACTGCCGGACTGCGCCCGGATGCTCTCGAACCTCTTCGAACATGCCGCCCCTGTCGAGCCCAGCCATGTCCTAGCACTCCTGTCTCGGCGTCGCGCCGACCGCTGGGCCGCCCAAAAGATCGAGGCCGTCCGAAACGGTGACCTGTCACCAACTGAAGGCTCCGCCCTGTCGGTGGTGGCCGGTTGGCGCGACGCCGACGGCACGCTCCTCGCTCCGCACGTGGCGGCTGTCGAACTGCTCAACATCCTGCGGCCCTTCGTGGCGATCTCGGCTTTCCTCACCTTCGCCGCCCATGCGCTCGCCACCCGCCCTGGCGAAACCGAAGCCCTGCGAGCCGACGTGACCCGAATCCCCCACTTCGTGCAGGAGGTCCGGCGCACCTACCCGTTCTTTCCGCTTCTCGCGGCCCGTGCGAGGCGGGACACGACATGGTGCGGCCGCGACATCCCGAAGGGTCGCCTCGTCACGCTCGACATCCGGGGTACCAATCGCGATCCCGCTTTCTGGGACGACCCGGATGCCTTCCGCCCGGAACGGTTCTCGGACTGGCAGGGCGACCCCTATACGCTGATCCCGCAGG
>JBBSOT010000377.1:0-5254 GCA_038259455.1 Hyphomicrobiales bacterium
AACCAGATCCTGTTCGCAAGCGACTGGATGGCGAGCGTCGATGAAAACCTTGGCGAACTGCTCGGACGACAGGACGCCTCCGCTCACACCGGCACCATGCCTGCACAGGTGATCGGAACCGGCCCGAGCGTGCGCTATTCGGCGATGCGCGAAGTGTTTACGTCACTGATGTTTGACGCGCAGCGCGAGATCATCATCACCACGCCCTATTATGTGCCCGACGAGGCACTGCAGGGCGCGCTGATCGCCACGGCCTATCGCGGTGTCGAGGTGACGATCATGTTCCCGGCCCGCAACGATTCTAGGATCGTCAGCGCCGCCAGCCGAAGTTATTACGCCGACCTTCTCGCCGCTGGCGTCAAGATTCATGAATTCAACGGCGGTCTGCTGCACACCAAGTCGCTGACGGTCGATGGCGAGATCATGCTGATTGGCTCGGCCAACATGGATCGGCGCAGTCTCGACCTCAACTACGAGAACAATATCCTGGTGTACGACAAGCAACTGACCGAGGCGATGCGAACGCGCCAGCACGAGTATCTCGCCCAGTCACGGCCAGTAACCGTGGAGCAGGTAGCCGCCTGGTCTTTGCCACGCCGGCTCCTGAACAACGCCATTGCGACGCTCGGGCCGCTCTTCTGAGCCGAACAGCGAAGTACCGGTTGCATCCGACGCCAAGCGTTTGATATATCACTAATATACCGGATACCCGACGCCCATCGGTAGGCTGGCAAGGCGAGCAGGAATGAACCAGAAACCCGAGCCGGCCGCCACACGGGCCTATCGCGAACTTGAGCGCATGATCGTGACGCTCGAACTGGCGCCGGGCAGCATCGCCACGGAAGGCATGCTGCTCGATCGGCTGGCGCTCGGCCGTACGCCGGTTCGTGAGGCGATCCAGCGGCTTGCATGGGAAGGCTTGCTCGAGATCAGGCCGCGCGCCGGTCTTGCCATCGCGCCGCTTCATGGCGGCGACTGGCTGCGCGTCATCGACGCCCGCAGCGGCATCGAAATCGTGCTGGCACGGTCAGCGGCCCGTTTCGTCACCGTCGACAAGGCGAAGCTCTTCGAGGCCGCCGCGCTGGCCATGCAGCAAGCCACCGCATCTGACGATGTGCTGGGATTTCTGGGAGCCGACAAGGCGCTCGACGAAGCGCTGGCGATGGCGGCCGACAATGATTTCGCGGCGCGGCTGGCCGCCCCCTTGCAGACGCACAGCCGTCGCTTCTGGTACCGGTACCATCGCGAGACAGGGCTGGCCGTCTCGGCGCGCCACCACGTCGCCCTGATCGAGGCGATCGTGCGTCATGACGAGGATGCCGCCGCCGAGCGGGCCGGACAATTGATGGCGATGCTGCGCAGCAATGCCGAAACAGCGGCAACGCGATAGGGCGCTTCAGGTCGGGGTCCCGGTTCGGGCGACAAGAAAATGGCGGGCCGAAGCCCGCCATCCTGAAATCGTTCTCCCGGCTTCCCGGAAGAGAAATTCGACAAAGCTCAGCGGTAAGGGTAGCCGGCCTTCTTCATCACGGCAGCGTAATCCTTGAACGCCTGGACAACCTTGGCCGAACGTGGGCTGGCCGAGGCAATCTCGTCCCAGAAGGCTTCGGAATCGTCAACGACCGTGCCCCACTCTTCGGCTGGAATTGACGTCAGTTCCATCTTCTCGCCTTCGACGCGCAGCTTGGCCTCGCCACCCCAGTACCATACGTCACGATAGTAGTGCGACTGGTCGATGGTCGAGCGATAGAGCTGCTGCAGGTGCGGCGGCACCTTGTTCCAGCTTTCGGTGTTGGCGAAGTAGCTGCCGAACCAGGCGCCTGTGACCGAGTTTGTCAGCGCATATTTGCAGACATCGGCCCAGCCGACCTCGTAAGCTTCCGTGAAGCCGCACCAGGCGACGCCGTCGAGTTCGCCGGTCTGCATCGCCACTTCGACATCGTCCCACGGGACGGTGACCGGGATCAGGCCGTATTTCGACAGGAACTTGCCGGCGGTCGGCACGCCGAAGACGCGCAGGCCGTTCATGTCGGCGAGGCTGCGGATCGGCTTGTTGACGGTGAAAATATGCAGAGGATCCCAGGCGCCCGAAGAAAGCCAGGTCACATTCTCGACCTCGCCATAGGCTTCGGCCCAGATCTCGTTCAGGCCGTAATAGTTGAACAACGACGGAACATCGAGGCTGTAGCGCGTGGCGAAGGGGAAGTAGCCGCCGAACACCGAGATATCGACCGGCGAAGCCATGGTGGCATCGTCGGACTGAACCGCGTCGATCGTGCCGTTCTGCATGGCGCGGAAAAGTTCTGCCGTCGGCACCAACTGGTCGGCGTAATAGAGTTCGATTTCCATCTCACCGTTGGCGGCGGCATTGAACGCGTCGATCTGCGGCTTGATGACATGCGCGCCGAGCGGTGCGCCGGAATAGCTTTGCAGCCGCCACTTGATTGGCGCCTGCGCCCGGACGATCGCCGGTGCGGCAAGCGTCGAGCCGACAAGTGCCGCGCCACCGAAGCCGGCATTGGTCATGAACTTCCGGCGGCTCTGCAGGATCTTTTCGGATGGTGATAGTGTGTTGTTGTCTTTCGTCATCTTCAGTTTACTCCTCTGGTGGAACCTGTGTTGCGGCCTCTGCGGACCGTTAGCCGGGGTTTAGCCCCCACGAACATATTCGGGCAGCCACAGCGCCAGCTGCGGAAAGACCATGACCAATGCGATGGTCAGCGCCATCATCAGCACGAATGGCCAGATCGACCGGTAGATGTCCCTGAGGCCGATCTCCTTCGGCGCCATCGCCCGCATCAGGAACAGATTGTAGCCGAAGGGCGGGGTTATGTAAGCGATCTGGCACGTCATCGTATAAAGGACACCGAACCAGACCAGGTCGAATCCCAAGATCTTGACCAGGGGCACGTAGAGCGGTGCGACGATGACCAGCATGGCTGTGTCGTCGAGGAACATGCCCATGATGACGAACGACACCTGCATCATGATGATGACCTGCCATGGCGACAGGTCCCAACTGGTGATGAACAGCGACTCTATGGCGCGAACGGCGCCCAGCCCGTCGAAGATTGCGCCGAAAGCGAGTGCTGCCAGGATCAACCAGAGGAACATGCAGGAGATGCCAAGCGTCTTGCGCGCGGTCTCCGTGATCAGGCTCCAGGACAGCCTGCCCTTCAGAGCCGCAGCCAGGGTAGCCGAGGTGGCGCCGACCGCCGAGCTCTCGACAAGGCTGGTGATGCCCATCACAAACAGGCCGGTCATCGTGAAGAAGATCAGGAAGGGAATGATGCCAGCACGCAGCAGAGCGAGTTTCTCGCGAAGCGGCATCTCCAGTTCCTCATCGGAGACGACGGGTGCGAGTTCCGGGTTTATCCGGCAGCGAATAATCACGTAGAGGACGAACATCGCGGCCATCAGAAGGCCCGGCACCACGCCGGCCAGCCACAACTGGCTCACCGGTTGGCGCGCGATCATGCCATAAAGCACCATGACGACGCTTGGAGGCACAAGGATGCCAAGTGACGACCCCCCTTGCACGACGCCCGAAATCAGCACTTTGTCATAGCCGCGCCGCAGCATTTCAGGCAGCGCGATTGTCGCGCCGATGGCCATGCCGGCGACCGACAGGCCGTTCATCGCCGAGATGATGACCATCAGGAAGATAGTGCCGATCGCCAGCCCGCCACGCACCCGTCCGAACCAGACATGCAGCATACGGTAGAGATCTTCAGCAATGCCCGACTCCGCCAGGATGTAGCCCATGTAGATAAACAGGGGCAGCGTCAGCATTGGGAACCAGTTGAACAGCTTGAACGCCGCGCTGAAGGGCATTTCGACGGCGCCCTCACCATAGAGCAGAAGCGCGGCTCCTGCCGCGACAAAGCCGATGGCCGCGAAGACGCGCTGCCCCGTCATGAGCAGTACCATCATCGATGCGAACATCAGTATGGCGATGAGTTCATAGCTCATGAAAGGTCGGCTCCGCGCAGGGTTGCGATGTGCTTGAAAGCCAGGGAAACACTCTGCAGGAGCATCAGGACGATACAGGCGACCATCAGGGTCTTGATGGGGATCATCGACGGATTCCACATCGAGAAGCGGCGCTCGCCGGTCTCGATGGCGTAGGTCAGACTCGATATCGAGCCGATGAGCAGAACGCTCAGATAAAACATCAGACAGCCAATGGTGATAAGGTCCATCTTGGCCTTGCCGCGCACCGACAACCATTCGTAGAACAGGTCCATGCGCACGTGGGACTCGTCCTTCAGCGTCATCGCCCCGCCCATGAAGTAGTAAGCGGCGAGCGTGAACTGGGCCAACTCAACGCACCAATGCAGGGGGATATTGATGACGTTGCGCGTCACCGCATCGAGCAGCAAGACCCCGACCATCACGAAGATCAGCATCATCGCAACATAGCCGACATAGTCCGACAGCCGGTCTACGATCCGCACATAATATCTTATTGCTGCAGGCATGCTTGCATCTGGTCCTGACTGGAGAATGGGCACGAAATTGCAGTGTGGCGGGAACTCATCGGATTGTCACCTCCGCGGTCCTTAGCGAAGTGGCCAAAGCCGGCGCCGGGGGCGTGTCGGTTACGAGCAGATCGACATCGGAGAGCGCGCAGACCTGAAATGCGGCGCGGCGGTCGAACTTTGTGGCGTCGGCCACGACAATGACATTGCGGGAGCGGCCGATCATGGCGCGCGCCATTTGCGCCTCGTCGAAATTGGCATCCATCACGCCGGCCCTGGCGTCGATTGCAGCCACCGTCAGCACCGCATAGTCGGCCTGAAACGCTTCGGCCTGACCGATGGCCAGCGGGCCGATCGTTTCCGAATTGTCGCTGGAGTAGCTGCCGCCGAGCAGATAGACGGCGTTCTCGGCAGCCGACGCGCCAAAAACCTGGGCTATACGCAGCGAATTGGTGATCACCGTCATGCCACCCGTCGAAGCGATTTGCTCGGCGCATGCCAGCGTCGTCGACCCGGTGTCAATGAACAGCGTGTCGCCACGCTCGATGATGCCTGCGAGCTTGATGGCGATCTGCAGCTTGCCGTCGGCATTCTCCGCCATGCGCTGCTGGAAGCTCGATTCCGACTGAAGCCTTGGGCGCTTGGCACCACCATGCACCTTTTGCACGATGCCCGCTTCAGCGAGCAGGCCGAGGTCACGGCGGACCGTTTCGGTAGAGACATCAAACAGCGCGGCAAGGGCGTCGACCGATACCTGGCCGTCCCTGCCGATG
>JBBSOT010000378.1:0-5237 GCA_038259455.1 Hyphomicrobiales bacterium
GATGATGATGGCCGCCTTCACCAACATGGAGACGGTGCATATCGACGCCTATGCGCTGCTGCTCAAGACCCTGGGCATGCCCCAGACCGAGTTCGAGGCCTTCCGCGACTATAGCGAGATGAAGGCCAAGGTCGATTATCTCGACCAGTTCGGGGTCGATTCCGACGAGGACATCGCGCGCACGCTGGCGATGTTCGGCGGCTTCACCGAGGGGCTGCAGCTGTTCGCCAGCTTCGCAATGTTGATGAACTTCCCGCGCTTCAACAAGATGAAGGTCATGGGCCAGATCGTCAGCTGGTCGGTGCGCGACGAGAGCCTGCATTGCGAAGGCATCATCAAGCTGTTCCACGCCTTCTGCGAGGAGCGCGGCTGCCTGACCAAGGCGGTCAAGGAAGACATCATGGACATGTGCCAGAAGACGGTGCGGCTGGAGGACGCCTTCATCGATCTCGCCTTCGAGCAGGGCCCGGTCCACGGCATGACCGCCAACGAGATCAAGAAATACATCCGCTACATCGCCGACTGGCGGCTGGGCCAGCTTGGCCTCAAGCCGATCTACATGGTCGAAGACCACCCGCTCCCCTGGCTCGCCCCGCTGCTCAACGGCGTCGAGCACGCCAACTTCTTCGAAACCCGCGCCACCGAATATTCCAAGGGCGCGACCACGGGCAATTGGCAGGATGTGTGGTCGAGCTTCGACAAGCGCTCGAACTCGCGCGCCAAGGCCGCGAACGAGGAAGAGGTAAGCACGGACGATGGCCCGGGGCTGTTCGGCGATCAGGACAGCAGTGCGAGCGTCGCGGCGGAGTGAGTTTCATCGGAATGCGAGAGCACGATAGCAACAAGTGGTAATCATTGAGGGAGAAACCGATGGTCAAGACGCCAAAGAATCACGGGAAACCTTGGTCGGCGACTGAGGTTAAATCGCTTAAGGAACTCGCGATGGGCAATACGCCGACGAGGGTTGCTGGCTTGAAACTCGGTCGCACGGAGAGTTCTATCTACGCAAAGGCTTCTGAGCAGGGAATTTCTCTTAAGCCCACAAATCAGTCTCCTTACAACCGGAAGAAATAGGCCGAATGGATCTCAGTCTCGCATCTCTTCAGATTGCGATGCTTGCGCTACCTGGACTCGTATGGGCATCGATGGAGGCATCGACGGTTCACGGATCTAGATACTCCAACACTAAGTTCTGGCTCAAAGTTTTCTTATTCGGCGTATTTACTTACGCATTGCTAGCGTTAATATATATAGTACCCGATTATCCCCTTGACCCACGCTTGACGTCAGCCGACAGATAGGGTCAATTGCTTCCAGACAGGAGGCAAACATGAAACTCACTCTACATGCTCGTACTGAAATTGGTCTGGTTGCAGCGCTGTTGCTCGGGAGCTGTAGCGGGAGCGCCTTCGACAGGCACACTGTTGCGGAAGCCTACGATCTTGCTGACGTCGCGCGCGCCAATTCCGTCAATGCGCTGATGGCCGCACAAGAGCTTGAAGAACGTGTATCTGACATTGAAAGCCGACTGCAGATGTAGGGTCAGACCCACCCCGCGCTACGCACCTGCTGCGCGGGAACATATAAAGAACTCTTTATGTGTTACAGTATGGCTTAACGTCTCGCGTTAAACTCACCACGCACCTTGCCACGCCACGCCACGCGGGCTATGAGGGTTAACAGCCTTTGAAGGAATCACGCGCGTGGAAGACGTAGAAACGGAACTGGTGGCGTCGGCGCGTAAGGCTGAGGCTTTCTATATGGATAAGCTGGCGACCGTCCGCCAAGTCCTCGCGACCTTTGGGGCTGCCCCCAATGGGGCTGGCGGTGCGGCGCGGAAGGCGACCCCCAAAGCTAAGTCGCCACGCTCTAGCTCGAACCGACAGGATAAGTTTGGCAGCTATGGCCAAAGCGTGATTGATGCCGTTCTACCTCTGCTGCCCGGTGAAGATCAGCGCCCCGTGGCCACACGAGAGCTGCTGGAGAAACTTGAATTCCGCCAGATCGAAGTTCGTGGGGAAAACAAGGTCAATGCCCTGTCCGCGCTTCTCGCGCGAAGCTCCAAAGTTAAAGGACACGGTCGCGCGGGCTGGACGGCCTTTGGGTCGCCCGCCGAACCTGAGGTCAACGAGGATCACGATGAATCGGGGGATCAAAAGGAAGATGCCCAGAAAGAGAATGAGCCGGTAAGCGTAACCGCTTCCGGCTCAGACGCCGCCGGATGGGGTGTACCACCACCTCCCCCGGCATCAGAAAACTCAAATCCAGGCTGGGCCAGCTAGGAAGGAGCATCCCATGTGGCAAACCGCCTTGTTAGCGTAAGCTGACGGTCGGCACCGGGGGCATTCGCCCTCGGTGTTTTCCGTCTAGCGAAATTAAGAGGATTCGTCTAGTCGGAAAGCGAACTGTACGCTTTTCGAGAGGCCGATCTATGTCTGTTACTCCGATGTCCTCTGGGAGAGGAATGGGGCATCGCCCTCTAAAAGGAACGGGTCGAGTGTACGCAATAGCTTACGACCTGAATAACGACGCTGCTGAAAAGCATGGCGCATGGGCAAAGATTGCTCGAGTTCTCGAAAACCACGGTTTTCGACGCCAGCAAGGCAGCGTTTTCTATGGTGACGAGAGCACGTCTGCGATGACGTGCGCTCGTGCGGTGCTGGAATTGTACGATAAGTTCCCCTGGTTCTGGGAAGTGGTGCGCGACATGCGTATGCTCCGCATCTCTGAACAGGATGACTTGTTGGCAATCGTGCCGAACCGTCTGCGTCTTGGCCAGCAGGACGCAGCATAATGACCACGACCGCTCGCTTAACCCTTTCCGAGGCGCTGGCGAGCGGTCGCTTGGACGAATTTGCGGCTCAAGCGGAGGCGGATGGTGTCGGCCCCGCCGATCGCACTCAGTTCGAAGCGCTGGTTGGAACGCTCACAGCGCCCCAACCAGAAGATCAAACATCCCATTTACGCGGTGACGGTTCGAAGCGCGAAAGGTGAACTCGTCCAGATAACGCTGCATGTGCTTGCCGCTGATCTGCACGTGGGTTGACCGCACCGACGCCTTAAACAGCTTCCAGAAGCCCTCCACGGTGTTCACGTGGAATGTTTCGTCCCGCTGGTAGTCATAGAACGCATACTCTTTGCGCCCGTGCTTCACGGCACCGTGCGAGTAGCCATCACCAGTCAGTAAGCCGTAGCTGTAGAGTTCATCCGTCGAGACGGTCGCGCCCGGCTCGACATTCGCCAGCACCACATCGCGCAGCGTGTCTTTCTTCACGTTGGGAATGACAACCGCCTTCATGCGACCGCCGCGCTGCGCGAGGCCCATGACAATCGTCTTGCCCGGTGCGCCGCGACCACGCTTGCCGCCCGACCGGCGACCGCCAACATAAGCTTCGTCCAGTTCGATGTGGCCCGACAGCAGAGCGTCAAAGCCTTGCGCCTTGGACATAAGATCGCGGATTTGCTGGCCGATGCGATAGGCGGTTTTGTAGGTCACCCCGAGCTGGCGCTGGAGTTCTTTGCCGCTCACACCGTGGCGGGTCGTGCAGAAGAGATACATGGCATAGAACCACGAAACCAGCGGGGTGCGCGTGTCGTGAAGCACGGTGTTGGCAGTCGGTGCGATCTGGTGAAGGCAATGCGGGCAGGCATAGACGCGGCGGTCACGCAGCTTGTGGAACTGGCTTTCTACGCCACACGAAGGGCAATCCATAAGTGTTCCGCCGAAGCGCACCGCCATGATATGCTCGAGGCAAGCTTGCTCGTCGGGGAAGCGGGCAAAGAACTCGCGGACGCTGAACTCGGGGCTAGCAGAGGGGCTTTTCTTGGACATGCCATCTTATGCCATGTCGGGTAACGTGGGTCAAGGGGATAATCGGGATATAGTATTCGGGATAGATTTTGACGCGTTTGAGCTAGCAACTACCGATGATGCTAGGTTTTCTGCAAAAGCTGATGAGATTGTATTCTCCATTCCACTCGCATTACTTCTTTCATGCGCTTGGATCGCAGCTAAGACCCACAGTGTAATCCCTCGTGCATTGCGTAAATTAAAGATAAGTGATGCTTCAGGATGTGACGATATTTGGGAGTATTCACTTAGTAAGCAGAGCCCTGTAGGGAACTGGGTGCACTTTAGAGACTTTGAAAATGAGACTATCTATGAAGGATGGGTTAAGGCGTATTCGGATGGTCCTGAAATAAGAGAACTATTACTCGCACACGTATCGGTCTATGGGTTCGATGGAAAGAAGGCATACGATCAGCATGCTTTGTATATTAGCAGACCATCATCACAGATGAACTTAGAATTTTGCTTGGAGAATAATGATGACGGATAATCCGAAAGATCGGCAGTCTCTCAAGGATGGCCGGGTCGTAATTCAGAACGGGCGAGAGAATGCGGGTCGCATTACGTCTGAGAGACCAGCAGCCCGACCTGCTCCTCCTAAGCCCCAACCGACGAGCAACAGGAAATGAATTTTCTTGCGGCACATTTCAATCTGTTCCGCAAAGGCCATTCCGCGGCTAGCGGGTCGCAAAGTTAGGGCTGCTCGACTCGGTTCGGGCTCGTTCACCTATTAGATTAAAGCGCTGCTGTTGGAGAAGCTAGGCTCCGGTCTTCCCGGTACGTCAGGCCAACGTTCGATGAAATCAATCCGTAACCGTTCCCCCGCTATAACCCGCCAATGGACCCGCTCGCCCTCCTCACCCCGGCGAACATCGCGACCTATCTGATCGCGATCAACTTCCTCGCCTTCGCGGCGTTCGGGGTCGACAAGATGCTGGCCGAAGCCGTCTCGCGCCGCATCTCCGAGGCCACGCTGCTCCACCTAGCCTTCATCGGGGGAACGCCTGGGGCCTATGCGGGCCGGCAGATGTTCCGCCACAAGACCCGCAAACAGCCCTTCTCCAGCGAATTGCACGGCATTGCCGGGTTTCAGGGAATCGCGCTCGCGGCGCTGACCGGCTGGTACTACCTCGGCTGAGCGATCTGCAGCGGGTTGGCTAACACCACCCCCGCCGTCGGCCCTGCCATTCCTCCGCCAGCCCCTCGTCGACAAGCACCGCGCCCAGGCTCTCGCCGTCGCGGGTGACGGTGCGCAGCAGGCGGCCGTAGCGGTCGCGGTCGCGATCGACTGGTTCCAGCGTAAACGCGCCCTCGTTGAGCAGCGCGCGCATCCGCTGCGTCGCCGCCGCGCCCAGTTCGGCCTCGCGCGCGCAGCCGGGGTCGGTCA
>JBBSOT010000379.1:0-5227 GCA_038259455.1 Hyphomicrobiales bacterium
AATGTCCAGCGCGGGTGGCGCTCGAGCCACGCCCTGACCTTGGCGTGCTTGTGGGCGGCGTAGTTGTCGAGGATGACGTGGACGGTCTTGCCCGCCGGGATGTCGCGCTCGAGGGCGTTGAGGAAGCGGACGAACTCCTGGTGCCGGTGCTGCGACATGCAGCGGCCCAGCACGGTGCCATCCTGGACATTGAGCGCGGCGAACAGGGTGGTGACGCCGTTGCGCTTGTAGTCGTGGGTCATCGTGCCGCATTTGCCGGGTTTGAGTGGCAGCCCCGGCTGGGTGCGGTCGAGCGCCTGGATCTGCGACTTCTCGTCGATGGACAGCACCACGGTGTGCATCGGCGGATCCATGTGGAGGCCGACAATGTCCTCGACCTTCTCGGCGAAGGCCGGATCGTTGGAGCGCTTGAAGGTGCGCAACCGGTGCGGCTGCAGCCGATGGGCGTCCCAGATGCGCTGCACCGAGCGCAGGCTGATGCCGCTGGCCTGCGCCATCGCCCGGCCGGTCCAGTGGGTGGCCTGCCCCCGCGGCTCGGAGCAGGTGAGCGCCAGCACCTTGGCCACGGTCGCCGTCGGCACCGGCGCTCTGCCGGGTGGGCGGGTCTTGTCGTGCAGCAGGCCATCCACCCCAGCCAGCGCGTAGCGCGCCTGCCAGCGCCAAACCGCTGGTCGGCTCGCCGCGGCCTGACGGGCTACCTCGGCAACGGGCAGCCGGTCGGCGGATAGCAGGACGATCCGGGCACGCTGGACGTGCTTCTGCGGGCGGTTTCGGTCGGAGATGATTGCAGCCAGTCGCGCGCGACCATCAGCATCAACAATGACACAAATCGTCTGAGCCATCCGCCCAGCTTGGCACGCCCCAACAGGGACGTGAATCGTCCGTCTGTTTCAGTGCACTAGGTGCGAGCGACAGGCCGGCAAGTGGACGTGACGATGCCATCAACGCATCAACGTGTATGGCAGCCAGGTGATCAGCCCGGGGAAAATCATCATCAGGATCAGCGCCAGCGCCTGCAGTGCCACGAAGGGACCGACTGAGCGGTAGATATCCGCCATGGTCACGCTCGCCGGCGCCACGCTGCGCAGATAGAACAGGTTGAAGCCGAAGGGGGGGGTGAGGAACGCCATCTCCATGTTCACAATGAACAACACGCCGAGCCACACCGGGTCGAAGCCGAGTTGAACCGCAATTGGGAAGAAGAGCGGGGCAGTGAGGATCATGATACCGATGGGATCAAGGAAGCACCCCATGATGATCCAGATGACCTGCATGCCGATGAGCACGCCCCACCTGCCGCCCGGCAGCATCGACAGCGCCTCGCGGACGAGTTCGTCGGCGCCCACAGCGGCATAAAGTGAGGTGAATATCGCGGCAGCGAAGACGATCCACATGACCATGCAACTCAGCCGCAGCGTGATCTCGCAGGATTGGTAGAGGGCGGACCAGGTCAGCCGCCGCTTCACGAAAGCGCAGAGCATCGCGCCGAAAGCGCCAAGGCCGGCTGCCTCGCTTGGCGTTGCCGCGCCACCAATGATGCTGCCTAGCACGACCATGACCAGCGAGATTGGCAGGATGACCGAGCGCAGCGCAATGAGCTTTTCCGGAAAGCTCACACGCTCATGCTCGGGAACCACCGGACCGAGATGTGGCTTGATTGCGCACACGATCAGGATGTAAGCGGTGAACAGGGTGACCAGCAAGAGGCCCGCAGTGATGCCACCCATGAACAGCATGCCGACCGAGGTGTTGGTGTAGAGGCCGAGCACGATCATGAGGACGCTGGGCGGAATCAGCACGCCGAGTGCGCCACCGGCCGCAATGCTGCCAAGGCTGATGCCCTTGTCGTACTTGTGATTGAGCATTGACGGCAACGCCACCAACCCCATCGTCACAGTAGCCGCACCGCTGACGCCCACCAGCGCGGCAAAAATGGTGCAGACAAAGATTGTGCCGACAGCGAGGCCGCCACGGACCGCGCCGAGCCATTTTTGCATCATGCCATAGAGGTCGCTCGCTATTCCGGCGCGCTCCAGCATTGCCCCCATGAATATGAACATGGGAATCGCCAGCAGGACGAAACTGGTGGCCGAGCTGAAGGTGCGGATCCCGACGGCGTACAGCGCGTCCGGCCCCCATAAAAAGTAGGTGCCAATGACTGCGGAGCCGCCCAGCGAGAAGACCAGCGGAACACCGGCTATCATCAGGACCATGAAGGAGCCGAAGAGAAGGACGGTGATGAGTTCGATGCTCACAGCGCCAGGTCCTTTCCGGCCGTACCATCAGGCGAGGGAAGCAGCACCTGCCCTGTGAAGGCCAGATGGAGGTCGCGTATAAGCTTGGCTATCGCCTGCAGCAGGATTAGTGCCGCGCCAATCGGCAGTACGAGATAGACGGGAAAGAGCGGTGGGCTCCAGTCCGAACCGGCACGCTGCCCGGTTTCCCAGGCATCATAGGTCATCACGGCAGTCTCGCGGAGCAGCACGACACAATAAATGATCACGAAGCCAGCGGTCAGGACGTCGAGCGTCGCCTGCGCGCGCGGGCTGAGCCGCGCATAGACGATGTCCATCGCCACGTGGTCGCGGTGCAGCAGGGTATAGCCGCCGCCAAGCAGGATGTAGCCCGCAAACACATAACCGACGAGCTCGTTGCTCCAGGATGTAGGTGCCTGAAGCACGTAGCGCTGAAATACTTCCCAGACAACCAGCCCGATCAGGCCGAGGAGGGACACGGCTGCTATGCGACCGATGGCGCCGTTCAGCGCCTCGATCGCCTGAACGGCGAGCTGGTAAGCTCTCATTGCTTTATCCTTGGACAGTGAGCGTGCGCAGCATGGGGCGGCTCCGGAGAACCGCCCCCGATGGCGTACGGGGCAGAGGCCTTGAAGGGGCTGGCTGCGATCAGATGTCGGCGGGACGCAAACCAAGGGTGTCGCGCGTGTCGAAGATGATCTTGAGCACGCGCTGCGTGTCCGCGTCTTTGCCTGCCATGCGGTCGAGCGCCTCGCTCGAGATCTTCTTCATGGCGGCGATGTCCTCGGCCGGCAACGCGGAAAATTTGACCCCCGCCGCCTGCATGATGCTGATGGCCTTCGCACTATTGATCGTGGATGTTGTAGCCCGCTCCACGGCGTAGACGCGGGTCGCCAGGTTCATCACCGCCTTGAGGTCGTCCGGCAGGCGGTTGTAGGCCCGCATGCTCATGAACTGATCCTCCATGTCGAACTTGATGATGGAGGGACCAAGATAGAATTTGGCGACCTCGTGCAGTTTCACAGCGACGAAGCCGTCTGGGGAGCCCCAATTTGAAGCGTCGATGACGCCGGTGGACATTGCGGTGTATTGCTCCTCGCCAGGGACCGTGACGATGCTGGCCCCCTGCGACTTCCAGATCTCGGCGCCAAGACCGAAGCTGCGAATTTTAATGCCGTTGAAGTCCGACAGCCGGCTCAGTTCGCGCCGCGACATCGTGGCGCCCCATTCGTCGGAATAGACGGGCCCCAGGAAATGCACGTTGTGTTGGGCAAAGGCGGCGCGGACGATGCTGAGCAGATCGGTCTCGTGCCAAAGATAGTCATAGTGGTCGAGGGCGGAGAAGGCGAAGGGGATGCCCCAGGTCCAGAGTGTGAAGGGTATCTTCCCCCGCCAGTAGACCTGCGCGCCATAGCCAATATCGACGACGCCCTTGCCTACCGCGTCCAGCATCTCAAAGGTCGGCACCAGCGCGCCTGGCGGGAAGGGCTGGATCTGGATGCGTCCGTTCGAAAGTTCGGCTACGCGCTTCACGTAGCGGGGCAGGAGGACGTCCCACTCGGTCGTGCCTGGTCCGAGGAAGGACTGCATGCGGAAACGGAATTCCGCCCGCTGCGCCTGCGCACTGCTGGAGATGCCGGCCACTGCGGCAAGCGACGCGCCGGCCATGCCCGCACGGATAATATGCCGACGGCGGATCGCCGCGCCGCCGACTTCATGGACGATGCGGTCGTTCTTGTCCCTATTGGTCATTGCTTCCCCCGGACGTTTCCCTGCCTTAGACAATCCAAGGCATACACATAGGTCAAGCTGCATCCCCGCAGGCCGATCGCTTTTGTGCTTCCCGGCTACTGGGACAGAGATCCTCTGTGGTTCGTTTCTTATTGGAGCCAAGGCTAAGCTGGCCGCGACGCAGGCGCAACCGTCGCAGGCAGGATTGGCTTGAACCGACTTGGGTCCCTGGTTGGGTCGAGCCGCCCGCGCAAGCCGGGCCAGCGGTACGCCCAGGCATGGCGCAGGTGGATGCCCGCCGCGCGGCGCCTTGTCTGGTCATATTATGGATCCCAGCCGCAACCGCAGCTGGCGAGATGCTCGAACGCCAGGCAAAAGTCCGCAGCGACGTCGTTTCGCTTGCGCCGGTCACGCCCTCGGCTTGCATATCAGATGGTCCCTTTTGAAGCCGTCGATCTGCCTGCCGGCATCCATTCGCCGTAAGCGGACCGTCTGGTAGTTCGTCCAGTCGGTGATGCCCGCGTTGTGGGTTTCGTCGGCCGAGTGACCTCCTGGCCCTGGGTTGCAACAAGCCGCCCTCAGCGGGTGTTGGATCCTGCGGCATGCCGGGTCCAGCTGGCCAGGGGATTGCTCGCCCCGCGACTTTGCACGTCTGCACGCCCGATCTGGCCAACCCGCGTGACGCCCAGCCTGCACAGGACAACCACTGCTCCGCTCCCGCCACCCTGCCTTTCACTTCCGGCGTGACCGCAGGGAGGCGGATGACCCCATGCCCGCGGTCGCTACCAGGATGGTTCTTGTGGCCGGACACCGGCAGCGCGGTCTCGGTCGCGGCCTGGCGCTGGTTGCTGGTCGCGTCGGCTTGCGCCCGCGTTTGATGGTCCACTGCCTTTCGCGGTCGGTCTGCCGGGCGCGCACCGTCGGCCAGCTTTCGGGCATACCGCCGTTCCACTGGGTGATCTGCTCCTCCTTGGCCCGCCGTGCCTGGGGCGCATCGTTTCGAAGCGGTGGAGCCGTCAGCCATCAACCCAAGAGGGAATTTTTACCCCTACCATACGTCCTCCTGTGGCCGAAGATCGCGCAATACCTTACGAAATCCTCCTTCAATCAGCAGCCCATCAGCAGAAACTCCTTGCAATTTTCGTGGTTTACGGCCTTTTCAGGTAATCGGGGCAAAACCCCGGGGTTTCGCCATTTCGAGGCTTCCCCTGCGACGCGCTGTCTGATTCGGTATGTGCATG
>JBBSOT010000380.1:0-5184 GCA_038259455.1 Hyphomicrobiales bacterium
AACATGTCTGGGATACGGCAGTCAGAGAGTGAAACCTTCGCCGAGATAAAGGCGCCTGACATCCGGATTTGCCACCACTTCATCGGCCTGACCATGTGTCAGGACCTCACCGGCGTGAATAATATAGGCGCGATCGATCAGTCCCAGGGTCTCGCGCACATTATGATCGGTAATAAGGACCCCGATACCGCGCTGGGTCAGATGACGCACCAACTGCTGAATATCGGCAACAGCGATGGGATCGATGCCCGCGAAGGGCTCGTCGAGAAGCATGTAGTTGGGTCGACTGGCAAGCGCCCGCGCGATCTCAAGTCGACGACGCTCGCCACCTGACAACGAAAGCGACGCGGCCTTGCGCAGGTGCGAAATGTGGAATTCCTCAAGCAGGGAATCGAGATCGATTTCCCGCTGCTTGCGGCTTTTTTCCACCACTTCCAGCACAGCGCGAATGTTCTGTTCGACCGTCAGACCGCGAAAGATCGAGGCCTCCTGCGGCAAGTACCCAATGCCAAGCCTTGCGCGGCGGTACATTGGCATCGACGTAACATCGAAGCCGTCAATTTCGATGGTCCCCTGGTCCACCGGAACCAGTCCCGTGACCATGTAGAAACAGGTTGTCTTGCCGGCGCCATTCGGACCTAGCAGACCGACTGCCTCGCCCGCCCTGACACCGAGGGAAACCCCGTTGACGACACGCCGCCCTTTGTAGCTTTTTGCAAGCCCCTTGGCGATCAGTGTTCCCTTGAAAGCCGCAATTTCACTTCGGCGCACAGTTGGCGCAGCCAGTTCCCGCCGCCCGAAGAGACGGGACAGCAATGACCTGTCGTCGGCCATTACTTCTTGGTCGACCCCGGCTCGATCACCATCTGGACACGCCCGCTCTTGGAGCAACCCTCCACCTGGGCCCGACCAGTCTTCATCTGGACTGTAAGTTTGCAGCCGGTCAGCACATTGGATCCCTCCGACAACACCACCTTGTCGCCAGACATCACCAGCACCTCGGTTTTCATGTCGAATACGCCGCTGTCGCCCGTCGCGACCTGATTGTCGGATTTCACGTAGACTTTTCCGTCGACTTCAAGACTCTCGATATTGGACGACCCGGTGGCCGCCGAGCCACCATCCTTGGCGTAGTGGACGGTCATGCGCCCAGCCTTGAGCAGTGTTGGTCCCTGGGTAACGCTGACATTGCCCGTGAAAACAGCCAGATTGTCCTCTTCTCTTACCTCAAGCTTGTCGCTTTCGATTTGAATTGGCTCCCCGCCGTTGAGCCGTAACCCGGAAATTCGACTTTCTGCGGTTTGGGCGAGTGCGGAGCCTGCCCCGGAGCCGAACGCAAAAAGCGCAGTCACGAAAACAACTGCAAAGGAATTAGTTCGACACATCAAGGCCTCCCTTGGCCGCTTCCGCAGCCTTCATTCTCACTGGGTCTATGTCCATCCGCACCCTGGCCTCGAAGACGATACGCTTGCCATTATCGAGAATTGCCATGGATCCGGCCCTAATGGTGGCGCCATTCGCCTGAATATCGACCGGCTCACTTGTTTTCAAGTTGCCATTGTTGATGTCCAAAAAGGCCGACTTCAACTTAGCTATCATCCCATCGGAAGTGGTGACAGTAATGTCGGTCTTTGCATCCAGCGTATTATCGGTGCGGTTATACACCCCGCTATCGGTCTGAACCCTTGCCCAGTTGCCCTTGTCGACCGGTACGGTCGCATCAATTGCTTCGAGCATCACAATACCTTGATCGTCGAAATTCTGGAGGGCGCGGCCGGCGACCATTGAATAGGGACGGCCATCCTTGGTGAAGCCTTCCAACTTGGGATTGGCCATCACCAGCTCGCCTTCGGCGAAATCGGAGCCTTCTTGGTTGACCGGGATCGCTGTGGGAGTGGACAGGATGGAAAGCCCGACAAAGCCTGCAATCATCGCTGCGGCTGCGACAGGAAGTGCGAATTTCAGCAGACGGACGGTTCGGGAATGCCGTTCTGCGCGCCCGAATGCATCGGTGCGCGTGCGGGCTTGCCTATCCATGGCCGGCACCGAAAGCACTGACTGATTGTCCGTGGTGTCTATCGTTTGCGCCAACGCGCCCGCCTTCCGTCTTCGATTTCCAAGGCCGACAAAACAGGCTCAATCGCCCACTAGATGCCGGAATTCATTGCCTGCCGCTGCGCACTGGCAAGGGCGAGGAGCTTCATGACGTTTTCCGATGCGCTCGCCCCACGCTGAGCCCATTGACGCTTGTAACGGAGACGCTTGCAACAGACGGTTTCCGTTGGACCGGCACTTCACGAAATCTTACAACCACGCGAATGAAACCCCAATATGGTTATTTTGGGAAGTTTGACCAGCCCGACCTTTTGCTTCTGGTCGCGGCCGCGGTAATGAAACCGGTGGCAGTTGTCTCGAGCATATCCTAAAATTCTATTGAATTCGTCAACGAGGAACAATCTGATGGCAATACGGCCCGACGAGATGATCGACCGCCGCCGGCTGCGCCGCAAGCTCACTTTCTGGCGGGTCATGGCGATCTGCATCGCCGCCCTTGGGTTGACGGCCGCATCTGCGTGGATGCTGGGCGACGGTTTTGGCGGAACTTCTGCCGACCACATCGCGAAGGTCCGGATCGAGGGCACAATAACTGAAGACGAGAAACTGCTTGCTCTGCTCGAGCAGGTTCGGAAGTCGTCGTCCGTCAAGGGGGTCATCCTGTCGATCGACTCTCCAGGCGGCACGACGGCAGGCGGCGAAGCCATCTTCGATGAAGTCAGGCGCTTGGCCGGCTCGAAGCCGGTCGTCGCTCAAGTAGGGACGCTCGCCGCATCGGCCGGCTACATGATCGCCAGCGCGTCAGATCACATCGTTGCACGCAAGTCGTCCATCGTCGGGTCGATCGGCGTGCTTGTTCAGTTTCCCGACGTCACCGGGTTGATGGACACGGTCGGCATCAAGCTCGAAGAGGTAAAGTCATCGCCTCTCAAGGCCGAACCGTCGCCCTTCAACCCGACAACCGATGCGGAGCGGGCGATGATCAGATCAATGATCCTTGACAGCTATGACTGGTTTGTCGGTCTGGTCGAAGAACGCAGGCCATTGACCAGAAGCGAAGTGACGCGTCTTGCCGATGGTTCGGTTTTCACCGGGCGCCAGGCTCTGCAGAACAAACTTGTCGACGAACTCGGTGGCGAGAGCGAGGCCGTCGGCTGGCTGGCTACGAAGGGGGTGGACGGCGAATTGAATGTTCTCGAATGGAAGCCTGCAGAGGATGCCAGTTTGTTTCCGTTCTCTCAGGCACTGGCCGCTGCGATGAGCCTGCTCGGCCTGCACGAGGGCGCAGCAGGGCTTTTGGGCAGGCTTGGCACCGAGCGCTTGTTCCTTGACGGTCTCGTATCTGTCTGGCACCCTTAAGGAGGTCGCCACAAGCGATTGAAAAAGACAGCAAAATCATTCGCATATCTTTGAGTTTCGATATTGGCGGGGACCGCTCATATGATTAAATCCGAACTCGTGCAGCTCTTGGCGTCACGAAATCCGCATCTGTTTCTTCGAGATGTCGAGAACATCGTGAGCGCGATATTCGAGGAGATTACGGATGCTCTGGCTGATGGAAACCGTGTCGAGCTGAGGGGTTTCGGCGCTTTCTCCGTCAAGAATCGTCCCGCTCGAACAGGCCGCAATCCGCGCACTGGCGAGTCTGTCGAGGTTGAAGAAAAGTGGGTACCGTTCTTCAAGACCGGCAAGGAATTGCGCGAACGGCTCAACGGCAGCAAGTGAACACGCTGCCTAAAGGTCATTGGAAGAGAATATGTTCAACCGATTTGTGCTGATCGCAGTTGCCGTTCCCTTGGCCGTCATTCTGGTGGCCCTTGCTGTCGCCAATCGCAGCCCGGTGCCGTTTACCGTTGATCCTTTCAACCCCGGCAATCCGGCGCTGACAATGCAACTGCCATTGTTCGTGCTGCTCTTCCTTGCCGTTGCCTTCGGCATGATCGTCGGCAGCCTCGCGACGTGGTTCAAACAGGGCCGCGCTCGCAAGATGGCGCGGCAGCGTGGGCAAGAGGCCGAGCAGCTCCGCCAGGCTGCGGCGCGGACACCTGCCGCCCAGAACCAGCAGGCCGCACTGCCAAGCTCCTAGGTCCTAGCCTGGCCTGGTTAATTCCGGAAAGCACAAACGGGGATAGACAATGCTGACCATCTCGGCGGACGATATCGACCGCGCGCTTACCTTTTCCGGGCTGGTCGAGACTATGCGCGACGCGTTCTCGGCCAGCGCGGTTCAGCCGGCGCGCCATCATCACACGATCGAGCGCCCCGACGGTGCCGCTTCGACCCTGCTCCTGATGCCTGCGTGGACGGATTTCACCGCAGCGGGCACGTCCAAAGGCGGCTATGTCGGTGTAAAGGTTGTCACCGTATCGCCGGATAACAACAGCATCGGCAAGCCCGCCGTGATGGGCCTCTATCTTCTACTTGACGGCGTGACGGGGGAGCCGTGCGCCCTGATCGACGGCCAGAGACTGACACAATGGCGCACCGCATGCGCCTCTGCTCTCGCTGCAACTTACCTTGCGCGCTCTGACTCCTCAAGATTGCTGATCGTCGGTGCAGGCGCGTTGGCACCTTTCCTGGCCAGGGCGCACAGTGCGGTCCGTCCGATCCGCGAGATCAGGATATGGAACCGGACCCGCGACAATGCCGACAAGGTTGCCGCGGCGCTGTCGATCCCGGATGTTTCGGTTGAGGCCGTGTCCGATCTCGACGCACAGTTGGGTTGGGCAGACATAATCTCTTCCGCGACCATATCGACAGAACCACTGGTGAAGGGTGCGCTGCTGCAACCCGGCGTGCATGTCGACCTTGTCGGAGCCTTCACGCCCGATATGCGCGAGAGTGACGACGATGCCATAAAGCGCGCCAGGGTGTTTGTTGATACCCGTGCAGGAGCCACCAAGGAAGCAGGCGACGTCGTGCAGGCTCTCAGGTCAGACACAATCACTGCCGATCAGATCATAGCCGATCTTCACGAGCTGACCCGGGGCGAAAAATCGGGCCGGGAAACGGAGACGGAGATCACCCTTTTCAAGTCGGTAGGGGCGGCCCTCGAAGATCTTGCCGCAGGCATCGCCGTTTACGAGACATCGCGCGATCGCTAGGCACAGTGAGTACGACCACCCGCTC
>JBBSOT010000381.1:0-5165 GCA_038259455.1 Hyphomicrobiales bacterium
GTCAAACCGCCCTGAACGACGTTGCACGCATGATGAACCACCGTCCTCGTAAGACACTAGGATGGAGAACTCCCGCCGAAGCCATGGCCGAAGAACTTGCGGCCATTAAATCAACTGTCGCACTTCAAACTTGAATCCAAGGAATGTGCAGACCATCGACTTCGGCGAGAATTACCAGATGGCTCTGGAAATCCGCCCGGCTCATGACCCTTCGAAAGACTACGGCTTTTGCGGCGTCGTCGTGGACACCACCAACCTTCAGGGCGCGATCTTTACCTGGTGGCAAAAGGACGACGGCACATTTGAGGCCAAGAAGACAATCACCATCGACCCACGGCCCGAAAAGGCGGAAAATCTGCCGCCACTCTTGCAGGGGTTCGGCGCAGTGCCGCCGCTGGTCACCGACATCGACCTTAGTCTCGATGACAAATACCTTTACGTCGCCTGCTGGGGACTGGGAGAGATGCATCAATATGACGTCTCTGATCCGATGAACCCCGAACTCGCAGGCAAGGTCGAACTTGGGGGCATCGCCCGCGGCACCAGGCATCCCAACGGCAAAACCTTTGCCTATGGTCCGCAGATGGTAGAGATCAGCCGGGACGGCAAACGTGTCTACTGGACCAACTCGCTCTATTCCACGTGGGATGACCAGTTCTATCCCGATGACGAGGGCGGGCAGATGGTAATGGCTAATGTGGGCGAAAATGGCGGGATCACTCTGTCAGAAGATTTCTTCATCGAATTCCCGCAAGGGTATCGTAGCCACCAGATCCGGCTTGAAGGCGGCGACTGCTCGACCGACAGTTTCTGCTACCCGTCCGTGTAAACTCGTGATGGAAATGACAACCGCATCGGCCCTTTGGTGGGCCGTTGCGGTCTCTGGCATTTATCACGGGATCAATCCGGGTATGGGCTGGCCGCTTGCGGTTTCGGCCGCCTTGATGGACAGGTCGCAGGGCAGCCTTTTCAAGGCTATCTGGGCTCTCGCCGCCGGTCATTTGTTGGCCATGGCGGCGATCCTGTTTCCCTTCACGGTGCTACTGTTTCTTGCGAAATGGCAGCGCGAGATCCAGATCACAGCGGCCAGTCTGGTGATCGGGCTTGGCCTATACCTGATTTTCAACCGCCGCCATCCGTGCTTTCTGGCGCGAGTGCCGCCATCCCGACTGGCGCTGTGGTCCTTTCTTGCAGCCATGGCCCATGGCGCGGGCTTGATGCTGGTGCCGATCTATCTGGGCCTGTGCCGCACGGTTGACACGGATGCCGGACACTCAGCTGCGCAAGAGCTGATGACCAGTAATGCCGGGATCGCCGTGAACGTAGCCATGATCCATACCTTGGCAATGACACTTTCCGGCGGACTGATCGCCGTTGGAGTTTATCGATGGTTTGGGTTGAAGCTCCTGTCTAAGAGCTGGTTAAATCTCGATTTGATATGGGCGCTTAGCCTCATTATTGTAGGTGCAATCTCGCTTTTTGTTGTAATTTGACGTCTTCAAATTGATCAGGCCAACGACACGCCAACGAGGTTGCTATTAAGGTGAAAAATGGCAGCAAAGATCGGTCGTTCGAAAGCACCGCGGTGTATTGTCAATCGTCGTCAATGGGGCCGCCACTCACTAAAAAATGCGCATTCTGTCACCCGAGCTCGTGCTGGACGAGCCGGGACACCTGTCTCATGACACTGCGATCACGATCTTTCCCACGGTGTGACCACCCTTGAGAGCTTCATAGGCTTTCGCTGTCTCATTCATGGGATAAACGCTGTCAATCACCGGTTTGACCACCCGGTCTATGATCAGCGACCCAAGATCTGCCAGCATTGCGCCATCGGGCTCCATGAAGAACCACTCGAACCGAACTCCATATTCAGATGCCAGATTTTCAGTGTCCTGCCCCTTGATCGAAACCAGCGTACCGCCCTTCTTTAATACCTTGAATGACCGGTTCAGAGTCTCTCCTCCCACCATATCAAAGACGATATCATATTCAGATAGCACCTCATCGAACGCCTCTGTCTTGTAGTCAATCACGACATCTGCCCCAAGATCGCGGACGAGGTCCGCGTTTCGAGTACTGCACGTAGTTGCGACCTGGGCCCCAAAGTGTTTTGCGATCTGGATCGCCAGGGTGCCGACGCCGCCCGACCCGGCATGGATCAAAACCTTGTCTCCCGATTTCAATTTGGCCTTGGAAATCAGCGCCTGCCACGCCGTCAGGCCCGCAAGAGGGACAGATGCGGCCTCCTGATGGCTAATGTTTTCGGGTTTGAGGGCAATTTCGGTCGCTTTGAGACGCGCAGTCTGAGCAATTGCGCCCGCATCCTGCTGGTTGGCACGTGCGAAAACCGCGTCGCCAACTTTGAAATCTGTGACCGCCTGGCCGACCTCTGTTATCTCGCCCGATACGTCGAACCCCATAATATGCGGGAATTCCAATGGTATCATTTCCCTCATCGCGCCAGATTGTAGAATGTAATCGATAGGGTTCAGGCTGGCCGCATGGACCGCGATCACTACGGAATCATCCTTCAGGTCGGGCGGGTTGATGTCGGCGATTTCGATCTCGGTGTCGTAGTCGCGGATGACGGCAGCTTTCATAGTGTAGGCTCCTTTGTTGAGTGGATCGGGCGTGTTCGTCGTAGGAATAGGCGCCTGCAGGATAGGTCAGCTCGTAGCTATTGCCATAAAGCTCGAAGATGACGCCGGACTGGTCCTCGACATAAACCATGCGATACGGCTTTTCCTCGGGGGCCGCATTCGCGGACGGGCATACGCTGCTTACCGCCAGCGGCAAGGATCTTTTCCAGCAGCTTCTCGAGATTGGGGTCCTGTACTGTGAAGTGAAATGTTCCGTGTCGGCGATTGGCGCAATTGTCGTCTGGCTCTTCGTTGCCCTTGAACTCGAACAGCTCGAAGCCGATGCCATCGGCAGTCGGCAGATGCGCGATCCGCAGGCGGTCCCAGCCCTAAACCTGCGCACCGCACTTATCGTGCAAGTCAAAACAATGGTGAGATTGCCACTTTATAGCAAATTTTTTTGGGGGTGTCCGCAAACTGTGTTGGTCGGCTATGCGGAACCTTCCGGACATTCGCTGCCGATGCATTGTTTGAGGCTTCGTCAACCGGCATTTGCAAGCAGTGGCGGTACCTCGAGTCCGCGCTACCACTAAGCAGTGTTTTGCAGGTCATGAACGCAGAGCCCTTAGTCATGGAATTCTTATCCTGCCCGAAGAGATCGGAACAGCGGAGCCACCAATTCGCACGGCCGAAAGTTTCCCATCCTTCATTGTGACCCGCGCCTGTATCTCCGAGCGGCGTCCCATTTCAACGCCTTGCGTGACTCGGATACTTGTTTCATCACGCGTGCAGTGGCCATGATAGGCCAGTAGGCCCGCGAAAGTCACAACAGCTGATCCAGTTGCTGGATCTTCTGGCGTTCCGCCCGCCGGTGAGAACATCCGCGCACGGACTCCATGCTCTCCGTCCGAAGTGAAAAGCCATGCGCTGATTGTCTCCGCGCATTCAGTCAGCCTGTCCCAGTGGCTGCCGGCCGGACGAGCCCGGCCGAGAGCGCTAACAGACGCAACGGGAACAAGCAGATAGGACGGCCCGGCCTGCCAGACCTCGGGCATTGCCACGGTGACATTGCCGATGTCGCGGGGTTCGAGTCCAAGCGCGTCTGCTGCCAGGATCTTGTCTGCCATTACGCGGGCCCGCAGCGGAAGGAGTGGCGCAGTGAATTCCGCAGTCAACCGGCCATGCGCCCGTTGCACGAGGACCGGAACCAGTCCCGCCTTTTCCTCCAACTTAATTTCAACCGTCGCATCAGCCACGGCGTCGACCAAACCCGAAAGATGGATTGCACAGCCGATGGTCGGGTGACCGGCGAAAGGTATCTCCGCTTTCGGAAAGAAAATGCGCACTTTCGCTGTGTTTGCCACATCGTCGGGCGGCATGACAAATATCGTCTCGGAGAGATTGAGTTCTTGCGCCAGAGTCTGCATCTGCTCCGTCGTGAGGAGTTCTGCATGCGGCACGATCGCGAGCGGGTTCCCGAGAAACGGAGTCTCGGTGAACACATCGTAGGTGAGCATTTCAAGCATGTAGCGAATTCCAATGGGCTGTCAGCTAATCTGACCAGCTTCGGAAAAATTTCTAAAGTCCTCAAGTCGAACCGCAATTTGCGCTGTAAGGCATCAGCAAATGCGCTTTAACAGCATCAGCTCTCCCAGAGCCCGCAAACGGGCCCAGATTGCATCGCGCGCTGCACCCATGTCGCTAACGTTGCGCAGGCTTTGTGAAACAACGATCTGAAGCGATCGTCAGCACGTTCTTCATGCGATGGGCCTTTTCGGCTGCCATGACGTCCCGCTCGGAGTCGTATTTCAGACGGTCTGTTTCTGCGTAGGCGCGATCCATAATGGCTTGCATGGAGCGGATCTCATCAAGCGACCACTCCCGCGGTTCATCATCATGAACAAACAGGAGCGCCTTGCGTTCAGGATCTACGACGTAAGACCACGCTCGGTATCCAAAACACGGCTCAGGTCTATCTGTTTAACACTTCATGATTAGAATGTTACGATAACACCAAGGTGTACGTATGATAACGTGGACGAAAACCGGCGCCACTCTGCTGACCTGCGGGATAGGCACCGGGGCCGCTGCACACGTCAACTGGTTCGTCGAAAGCGACGCCGAACCGCTTGCAAATTTTAGTCCGACTGACCCGGATTTCCTGTCATGGTGTGTCTTGGCAGCCTTGATGGTCATGTGTTCCATCTGGCTCGACGGCAAGTTAACGACTCTGCGCGTCGCGCAATCGAAGCTTCGCCACGATTTCATGGAGATCTTGCGGGTCTTCACGGGGATGAGCTTTCTGTTGACCGCCTACGAGGGCGCTCTGGTCGCGCCGCACAAGGTTGCCGACGGATCGTTCGGCCTTCTCCTCGTGGTGATCCAGGCTGTCATCGGCATCATGTTGATCGCCAACCGATGGATCAAGGCGGCTGCCCTGATGATGCTTGTCCTTCACGCAGGAGTGGCTGTGAAATTCGGCATTCTTCCCGCGCTCGAATACGCGATCATCATCGGGATCGCCTGCTTCCTGCTGCTCAACTCGATCGAGGATGAGGCGCGCCGCGATCTGCTCAAACCCTA
>JBBSOT010000382.1:0-5117 GCA_038259455.1 Hyphomicrobiales bacterium
AGATGGACAGAAAGTGACATTCGAAACCGAGCCGGACAAGCGCGGCAAAGGTCCCAAGGCTGTCAACCTGTCGGTCGGCTGATCTGGCAAAAGCTCCGGCCTGTTCGCTGCCGGTGGCTTCGACGACAACTGCTCCAGCTCTTCTGCCTCGTGGAGCGGGGCAGGAGCTCTCCTTGCACCTATGCAATGGCCGAACGCGGCAGACGGCCACGAATGTCGTTCAGCCACCGTTCAGGGACAGTCGCCTATCTCTTGTGCTCGGACATGGCATCACCATTGGTGAACCGCCGGCGCAAAGGATACGACATGAACCGCTTTTTCAAATCGGCTGTACTTTCATTGGGCGTCGCCGCGGCGACGCTGGCCACCCTTCCCTCGGCCAATGCCGGCGAACGGCACTGGCGCAGGCACCACGATTATCACCGCTCCGGTGGCGAAGACCTCGCCGTGGCAGGCATCCTCGGCCTCGCGGCCGGCGCACTGGTCGTTGGCCTCGCAGCCCAGCCTTCCTATGCCGAACCGGTCTACCGCGAGCCTGCCTACGCACCGCGTCCACAGCCCGATCGCGGCTATCCCGTCACCTACGACGACAGCCGGTATGCATATGAGGAGTCCATCGAGCCATGGACGGCCGATTGGTACGATTATTGTGCCGACCGCTACCGCAGTTTCAAGCCGAGAAGCGGAACCTTCACCGGCTATGACGGTCAGCAGCATTTCTGCGTAGCCAACTGACCCGATCTGAAAAGGTTTCAGGCACCCGCACCTTGCGGGGCGCCTGATCCTGGCCGATCAGACGAGGAACGGATTGTTGCGTCGCTCCTCGCCAAAGCGACCGCCGGGTCCATGTCCACAGATGAAGCCGATATCGTCGCCGAGCGGCAGAAGCTTGTTCTTGATCGAGGCGATCAGCGTCTCATGGTTGCCCCCCGGCAGATCTGTGCGGCCGATCGAACCGTTGAAAAGCACGTCTCCGACATGGGCGAACTTGGCCGCACGGTTGTAGAACACGACGTGCCCCGGAGCGTGCCCCGGGCAATGCAGTATCTCGAACGAATGTTCGCCAAACGATACCGTTTCGCCTTCGCTCAGGAATCGGTCTGGCGTGCAGTTCCTGACCGCGTCGGAGATTCCGAATTGCCGCGCCTGCAACTCCAGGCGTTCAAGCAGAAAGCGATCCGCCTCATGGGGACCGACTATATCGACTCCCAGCGCCTCCTTAAGGTCCATCGCGCCGCCAGCGTGGTCGATATGGCCGTGCGTCAACCAGATCTCCTTCGCGTCGATCTTGTTATCCTTTAAAACGGCCAGTATCCGCTCGACATCGCCGCCAGGGTCGACCACGACGCCTTGCTTGTCCTCGGTATCGAACAGCACCGTGCAGTTCTGCTGGAAGGCTGTTACCGGAATGATCCCGGCATTTAACTGTCCCATGGAAATCCTTTTGCGACTTTGTCTCCGGGCTCAAAACAGCGGGCTCGGACGCCCTTCCATGAAAACGGGCGGCCGCGAGGTCGCCCGTCAAGGTTAGGGTGAACCGGACAGGTTCTATTTCTTCATCGCGCCCATCACAGCACCCACAATAGCGGTAAGGATTGCGCCGCCGCCAGCACCGCCGACAGCGTCACCGAGCAAACCACCCATGCCGCTTGCCATTGCCGGGTCTCCACCGCCGAGCAGGCTGCCCAGGATGGCGCCGCCGGCCACGCCGCCAACCGCTCCGCTGAGAAGCTTTGGAAGTTGCGACATTGCCGCCTGTTTGAACGCCGCACCCACGGCCTGACCGCCAATAATACCTGTCACCACCTGCACGATAATCGGAAGAAGTGCATTCATGTCCATGTGACTTTCCCTCCTTAAGCACCGACATGATAAGAATCGGCACTCACATCAGACGCCTGATGTTACGAAAGTCAAACGCTAAGAGAAAAGTGCGGGTCCGGCATCTTCAATGCCGCCGGACCCGTAAAACAAGCCAGGTTACAATCTATTCCGCGGCGATCGCATGCTTCGGCTGAACGGCGGCGGAATAGTCGTTCATCAATGTCTTGGCTATTTCACCGACTTCGAATCTGTAGGGGCCGATTTCCGACACCGGCGTTACTTCGGCCGCCGTTCCGGTCAGGAAGCATTGCTCGAACCCTTCCAGTTCCTCCGGCATGATTGCCCGCTCGATCACTTCGAACCCACGATCCTTGGCGAGGCCGATAACGGTCCGGCGCGTGATCCCATCGAGGAAGCAGTCCGGATCCGGTGTGTGGATCTTGCCATCCTTGACGAAGAAGATGTTTGCGCCTGTGGCCTCGGCAACCTGACCGCGCCAGTCAAGCATCATGGCATCGGCGTAACCCTTGGCTTCGGCTGCGTGTTTGGACAGCGTGCAGATCATGTAAAGGCCAGCAGCCTTTGACTTCGAAGGCGCCGTGCGGGGATCGGGGCGTCGCCATTCCGCCAGATCGAGACGGATGCCCTTGAGCTTCTGCGCGGGGTCAAAGTAGCTTGGCCATTGCCAGATGGCGACCGCGCAGTTGATGCGGTTGTTCTGTGCCGAAACACCCATCTGCTCGCTTCCACGCCACGCAATCGGTCGCACATAGGCGTCCTTGAAACCCTGCATGCGCAGCAGTTCGCGACACGCGTCATTGATCTCGTCGACGGCATAGGGGATCTTGAAGCCGAGAAGCTTCGCTGATTCATGCAATCGTTCAGTATGCTCGGACAGCTTGAAGATTTCGCCGCCATAGGCGCGCTCGCCTTCAAAGACAGCGCTGGCATAGTGCAGCCCGTGCGTCAGAACGTGCACCTTTGCGTCAGCCCAGTTGACGAACTCGCCGTTCATCCAGATGAAGCCTTCAAGCTGGTCAAAAGGAACGGATGCCATGCACTACCTCCCGCGGGCTTTCGCCCGATCAATCTCTAAAGGGTCAGGACCCTGAACTGTTGCTTCCAAGACTGCCCGGACGCTAAATCCTAGGCAGAACCCGCATCCAAGGCAAATCAAAGAAAGTTCCGAAATATGCGATGCTGCCTGGCCTTTTCGTTCGCTAAAACCGGAAAAGCTTGGCAAAAATTACCATCGGTAAAAATTTATGTCAACACTACTGACGTAAATTTGCAGGGAAGTGCGACTTCATGACGGCAGACCACGTAGCAAACAGCAGCAAGCCCATCCGCACTGCGATCACCAGCCAGGATGGTATCGACCTGTCGATCATAGAACTTCTGTTCTTCGCCTATCGCGATTTCACGTCCGATCCGGACCAGATCCTTGCCGAATACGGATTTGGCCGGGCACACCACCGAATACTGCACTTCGTCAACCGCATGCCGGGCCTGACAGTTGCCGAACTTCTCGAAGTGCTCAAGATAACCAAGCAAAGCCTGGCGCGAGTTCTCAAGCAACTCATCGACACCGGCCACATCATTCAGGTTCAGGGCCTCCGCGACAGGCGCCAGCGCGAGTTGTATCCTACGGCCAAGGGACGTGCGCTGGCCCTTGCCCTCGCAAGGCCACAGTCGCGTCGCATCGATGCTGCATTGCAGGCGGCCGGCCCCGATGATCGGACCGCCGTAGAACGGTTTTTGAAGGCGATGGTAGACCCGGAACTGCGTACGCAGATCGACAACTTGCCCGGAAACGCGTCAGGAAAGCCTCATGGAGACTAATGAAACCGTCACGCAGCAGGGCATCCCCGGGGACGACGCTGCCCACCTCCTGGTTGTCGACGACGACACCCGGATCCGCAATCTTCTGAAGCAGTATCTGACTGAGAAGGGGTTTCGCGTGACCGTCGCCGGCAATGCGGCGGAGGCCCGCAGGCAACTTGCCGGCCTCGATTTCGATCTTCTCATTCTCGATATCATGATGCCTGGCGAAACCGGCGTGGACCTGACGAAGTCGCTGCGGATCGACAAGAAGGTCCCGATCCTGATGCTGACGGCGCTGTCGGAGACTGACAGCCGCATCGTAGGGCTGGAGGCCGGTGCCGACGATTATCTCGCCAAGCCGTTCGATCCGCGTGAACTTATCCTGCGCATCAACAATATTCTTCGGCGTGGAGGTCCTGCGGCCACGCCAAAGGTCGAGCAGCTTGTGTTCGGACCCTATACGTTCCAGATTGCAAAACGTGAGTTGAAGCGCGGCGGCGAGCCGCTCAAGCTTACGGATCGTGAGCAGGAGATCCTGGCGATTTTCGCCGCCCGCGCCGGAGAGACCATCCCCAGGCATGAACTGGTCACGGGCGAAACAGATGTCGGCGAACGCACCATTGACGTTCAGATCAATCGCCTTCGGCGCAAGATCGAACGCGACCCATCCAATCCGATCTGGCTGCAGACCGTTCGCGGTATTGGGTATCGCCTGAGTGTGGAATAGGATGCCGCCAGCCTCAGCATGTCTCCGGACATTTGACGGCAACCGGAAGAGCGGATGGCTACCACAGACCTAGAGACGCCAAAGTCACAGAAAAGCAACGGTCTGGTGTCGCGCGGTCGACGGGCAGTCGACCTGTTCAGGCGTGGCTGGACCCGGTTTTGGCGGCTTGTTGCGATCAACATGCCCAAGCGGCTATATGCCCGATCGCTGCTGATCGTCATCACGCCGATGATCCTGCTGCAGTCCGTCGTTACGCTGGTCTTCATGGAGCGTCATTGGCAAACCGTGACGCAGAGGCTGTCCACCGCGACGACGCGCGACATAGCGGCCATCATCGAGATGATCGAGAGTTATCCCAGCGACGATGACTACGCCACGGTAATACGCATCGCGCAGGACCGCCTGTCGATGAAGATCGACATCCTGCCGCCGGACCCGTTGCCGCCGCCCGGAAGGAAGCCGTTCTTTTCCATTCTTGACCAGATCCTATCGTCAGAAATCACCCGCCAGATAAACCGGCCGTTCTGGATCGACACGGTTGGCGATTCCGGCGTTCTTGAGGTCCGCATCCAGCTCGAGAACAAGGTGCTGCGGGTCTTTGTCAGGCGCAGCCAGGCCTACGCCTCAAACACGCACATATTTCTGGTCTGGATGGTTGGCACCTCTCTTGTGCTGCTGATGATCGCCGTACCCTTCCTGCGCAATCAGATACGCCCGATCCTCAAGCTTGCAGAAGCCGCCG
>JBBSOT010000383.1:0-5112 GCA_038259455.1 Hyphomicrobiales bacterium
CGATGACCGCGCCGCCGGCCTTCATGTCGGCGACCGATCTGTCGCGGATCGCCTGCGCATCGAGCACGGTGCCGTCCGCGAACTCGATCAGCTCCATGTCTTCATAGGAGCCGTCGAAATGATCGGTGACGGTGATCGTCTCGCCATTGCCGAGCGTGATGACGAGGTCTTTGCCTGCGTTCTGCGAGAAGCTGACATCAGCTGCGTTCACATCCGCAAAGACCAGGCGGTCCTGCACCGCGCCTGAATAGGAGAAGTCCTGGATGGTATAGGAGCCGTCACCCAGAGCGTGGTGGTAGGTTTCCGCGTGTTCGGACCCCAGAACCTGGCCGGAGGCTTGCTGGTCCGCGACGGACTTGTCGCGGATCGCCTGGGCGTCGAGCACGGTGCCATCGGCGAACTCGATCAGCTCCATGTCCTCGTAGGTGCCGTCGAAGTGGTCCGTGATGGTGATGACTTCGCCGGTATTGGTCGTGATCACCAGATCCTCGCCCGCGTTCTGGGTGAAGGTGACGTCGCCGAGGTTCAGGTCCGTGAAGACCAGCCGGTCCAGAACCGACCCGGAATAGGACAGGTCCTGAATCGCATAGGAGCCGTTTCCGGTGGTGTGGTAGAACACGTCCGCGCCCGACGTGCCGGTCTGATCGCCCAGAGGCCCGCTCGGCGGCGCGACCGTGATCGTGACGCTGCCTGTCGCCGTGCCGCCCTGCCCGTCGTCAATCCCATAGGTCAGGGGTTCCTCACCGACAAACCCGGCATTGGCGGTATAGCGCACCTGTCCGGCTTCGATCACGGCGGTGCCATTGGCCGCGCCCGTCACCGAAGTGAGGGCTAGGGCATCGCCGTCCGCATCGGTGTCGTTGGCCAGAACATCGACGAGGACCGTTCCGCTGGTCTCGATTGTGGCCGCATCGTCCACCGTAACCGGGGCTTCATTCGGGGGCGGTGGCGTGTAGCCTTCGATGGTGACGGAAAGCGTGCCATCCGTGGTGCCGCCCTGTCCGTCAGAGATGGTGTAGGTGATGGTTTCCGAGGCGGTTTCGCCGGTTTCGAGGCTCTCGAAGGCGCCGTTCGGATCGTAGCTCAGCGCCCCGTTGGGCAGCAGCGCAACAATCGCACCGGAAATCAGCGTCACCGGGTTGCCGACGCTGATCGTCTGGCCCCCGACCATCGTGACAGATAGAGGGTCGCCATCCGCATCGCTATCGTTGGCAAGCACGTCGATTTCTGAAACTTGGTCTTCGCCAACCGTCAGCGTGTCAGCGACGGCGACAGGTTCAGCGTTTGACGCGAAAACATAGAGGTCTGCAAATGTGTAGGTCACATCATTGAAAACAACGAATTCGACATCGTCTTGAACCAGATCGCTACCATCTGCGGCACTGACTACGGCAAGAAAATTTCCGGCGGCCTCAATAGTTGCATCCGCAAAATTAAGGTTGAAAACGGCAGTGTCAGAACCTGATCCGCCACTCAACGTATCGTCTCCCGCGCCACCGACCAGAACGTCGTCGCCATCATCACCCTTTATGCTGTCATCTCCAGCACCGGCATAGATGCTGTCGTTCCCGCTACTCGCAAAAATCGTCTGACCTTCGTCAGAAATGCTGTCACCATCAGCGTCCACGTAGGAGCCATCGATAATGTCGCCTGATACGGTTCCGTCTACGATACCGTTCGCAACGATTTCCGCGTCGAAAGAGTTAACGAATGCCCCTTGTACGGCACCCTCTAGGTCCAATTGGTAGAATGCACCGTCGAACTGGAAACCGAGGGTATGCAAATTAAACATCAAGGCCGCGCCAAGATCGGAACTTGGTATTTCAGGATCGTAGTAAGCGTCCTCCAATTCCGACACAGGATAGGTCGTATCAGATCGGTGCCAAACCTCAAATCTTTGAAAGTCAGCGCCATCGCCGTGGTAAACGACCGCAACAAAATTCTCATTGTAGATTTCAAAATGGCTTATCGTTTGGAACCCGTCGGTTGACCCATAAGGGCCACCGAATGGACCGCCGGAAGACTCATTTTCCAATCCAGTTGTATCTATCCTTTCAAGAATCGTCTTTTGTGCTGAAAACTGCTCAAAATCAGCCGTGAACGTCGGGCGCGGCCCTTTTATTTTCCATGGTATGACAGCATCTTCATCATCAATCGCTGCAAAGATTTCCATTCCCCACTCGACAAGGTCGGCCGTGTTTTGTGCAAGCTGGGCATTGTTGGTTGCGTTGAAAATATCATCGACGAGTTTTGTTTGGATTTGGCTCCTATCGTATGAAATATCACCGCTAATCCACGATATAGTGAGAGAATCCGCACCAAAGTTAAAACTGGCGAGATCAATGTTGGCTGTTGCGAGGTCGGTGACCAAATCCAGTTCCGCACCGCCGTTGGCTGTAACCGTATTGTTGAAGTGCCGCCCTTGCGGTCCAAAGCTCATTTTGAGCGTCACGCCGCCAATAGATCCAATCGACGAGGTAAAGCTCAAGTTGTAGACATCGCCGGTCGGCGAGGTGCTTCCATTTACACTTGCGAATGGAATTAAGTTTGATAGGGCAGTCGCAATCGCATCACCCTCTTTGAACCCGTCATATGCTGATCCCTGTACCATCAATCTGCCCCCTTCATTTCCCTGACAACACGAAATCCATTTGCGGACCCCGTACTTCCTTCTCTACTGCTGCCCCGATGGGCGGCGCGCGCAATATCTGCAACAAATAGGAAGCTGCCGCCTTTCACCACGCGATGACAACTCGAAATCTGGCGAAACGCGTCCAGATATGCGCTGGATGTGGGCAAAGCGAGGTGTCGGTCACTTCGACATGACATGGTCTGTTCAAAAAGGTTGCCCGCCATGTGGCGCAAGCCCCAAGCATTGGCGGCGTCCAGCTCGTCTACTGTGACTGGCATGTTCCGGTTGTTCGAATCCGGGACGGCGCGGCCACCTTTCAGATGCATCACGGCGAAATTCGCCTGCTCCCGTGTCAGCGTGTCACCTTGGGCAAATTTGGTTAGCGTGCCCGCCCGGGCGGCGTATTCCCATTCGGCTTCGGTGGGCAAACGGTAGACTTCCGCGCCGACCTTGCGGTTCAGCCAGGCCACATACTCCAGCGCGTCGAGGTAGCTGATGTCCATCACCGGATGGCGCGGATCATCGGCGACCAGATAGGTGCCGTCGCGCTGAAGCACGCGGGGATCGGGATCGTGGGAACAACCGCCTTCGGTGACGCAGGCCAACCATTCCGCGCGCGTGATTTCGTTGCGGCCCATGGCGATGGGAATGTCGATTTCGACCTCGTGTTCGGGGCCTTCATGGGCGAAACCGTGCGGCACGCCCGGCTCGGATTTGTACATCAGCGCGTGGATGTCGGCAGATTGCTCCAGCGGCGCACCCATCACGAAACTGCCCATGGGCAGGACGATCATTTCCGGGCATTCTTCGCAGTCTCGGAAAACATCTAGGGGTGAAACAGTCCGTTCACCAATTGTAAAATGCGTGTCCGCGGTAGATGGATTTGGTGCGGTCAGTAATAGAGTGACAAGAAATGCACCAAGACAAGACCTAAGAATTGTGAAATGGCTTTCTGCAAGCGTCATTGAAAGTGAACGCTCCAGAGAGTTTCATTAGATTGCATACAACCTGCTACCCAGAAATCATCAGCTACACAGCGGCACACGCCTAGCGTGAATTTTGCAGATGCAATTGGGACATGCAACCCACAAAATCTTCGTTTGGAATTTGCTGACTTGGCCGCATTTTTAGAAACTTAATTATAGCGGGTTAGGGAGACTCACGCCTTGGAAACACAACATCTGGCGGGTTGAGTTCTTCACCTAAAACGGTCGATACTGGTGAAAAACTCCTGCTTGATCGGGGCGTAATTGACTGATTCACTTGCCTTATAGGCGGGGAGGATCGGGCGATGATGGGACGGTTGGAGGCGCAGGAGAACCTGTTTTACCGGTTCCGGATCGAGAATCACGTCCCCGGTGATCACCTGCTGCGCAAGATCGACTGGCTGTTGGACTTCGACGCGATCCGGCACGAGCTGGCCGCTCTTTACAGCCATACTGGTCGGCCCTCGGTCGATCCCGAGCTGATGCTGCGGATGCTGCGGATGCTGCTGGTCGGCTATCTCTACGGCATCCGGTCGGAACGGCGGCTGGTCGAGGATGTCCACCTCAACCTGGCCTATCGCTGGTTCTGCAAGCTGGGCCTGGAAGGCCGCGTGCCGGATCGCTCGACCTTTTCGAAGAACCGGCATGGCCGTTTCGCCGACGGCGATGTCATGCGCCGCCTGTTCGAGAGCGTCGTGGAGAAATGCGTGGGCTTCGGCCTTGTCGGCGGGACCGATGCGGCGGTCGATGGCAGCACCATTGAGGCGGATGCCAACAAGATGCGGAAAGGCTCGCCGCTGGAAGTTGAGGAGGTCTGGTCACGAAAGGACCATGTGCAGCGCCCGGTCGAGGAATATCTGGCCAAGCTGGCACAGGACGATCAACCGCCAACGCCGGGACCGACGCACAAGCCGCCCAAGTATATATCGGAAACCGATCCGGAAGCCGCCTGGTCGGTGAAGGACGGCCCCGGCCGTTTCAGCTACGAGACCAATTACCTGATCGACACGGATCATGGGATCATCGTGGACGTGGAGGCCACGCCCGCCCGCTTGTCGCAGGAGATCGTCGCGGCCAAGACCATGCTGGAGCGCAGTGCCGAACGGCATGTCTTCCAGCCTGATCGGATCGCAGCGGACGGATCATACGGCACCGGCCCCTTCCTGGCCTGGCTTTCCAGGCGCAAGGTCACCCCGCATGTTCCGGTGTTGGATCGCAAGCATCAGACGGGCGGCAAATACGATATCAGCCATTTCCAGTATGATCCTGGACGTGACAGCTACACCTGTCTTGAGGGCAACGAGATGCCCTTGCGTCGCGTGGACGAAGACACCCGGATCAAGCGCTACTTCAGCGACACGGCAACCTGCGGCGGTTGCCCGATCCGCAAGGCCTGCACGACAGCCCCCTACCGCACTGTGACGCGCCACATGGACGAGGAGGTTCGCCAGACGGTTCGCGATCTGCGCCACACGTCGGCATACGATGAGAGCC
>JBBSOT010000384.1:0-5104 GCA_038259455.1 Hyphomicrobiales bacterium
ACCGCAGAAAGGGTTGTCCGCGCTAATGGGTTCGTCTTCAAAGACATCGAGACCTGCTGCCAGCAGGTGCCCAGAGGCCAGAGCCTTGGCTAAAGCGACATCGTCTACAATCCCACCGCGCGCTGTATTGATAAGAATTGCGCTCGGTTTCATCCTGGCGAGCACCCGGTCAGAGATAAGATGTCGAGTCCCTTTCGTCAGAGGGAGGTGCAAACTTAAGATGTCTGACGTCTCGACCAGTTCGTCGAACGTGACGCTTGTTGCCGGCAGGTCGGGCGATAACGAAATTGCCGGATCGAAAAAGATGCGTCGGGTACCGAATGCAGCAAAGAGATGCGCCGCTTGCTGCCCAATGCGCCCAAAACCCATGAACCCGACTGTTTTGCCGTAAAGCTCGACCGAGACGGGACGTAGAGCGTTCACGAGCCAGCGTCCCTTGCGTAGCTCAGCATCTGCGTAGGCCGCGCGCCGCGCCGCACCCAAGGCCAACAAAACCGTATGTTCGGCTACGCCAATTGTCGTGCCCTCAGGCGTCAACGCGAGCCGGATACCACGGGCAACCAGTGCCTCCGTGGCAACCGTATCGTGGTAGCCTACACCCTGGTGATGAACCACTTCCAACCGTTTTGCCGCAGCAACAGTTTCCGCAGTCAACGGTTTTGCGGCTACTATAACAACCTCGCAATCGGAGATTTTGGCCTGTCTTTCGCTATCGTCGTCCGTCTCCAAAGTCACCAGCGACAGGTCCGCCGTCATGTGTGAACGGATCAGTTCATACATTTCAGGGGTTCCGAGCGAGTTGTAGAAAATGCGCAAAGGACGGGTCATCTAAGCGCTAGTCCACAAAGGTGAAAAGCTGATCGAGCGACAGTTCCGAAATCCAGCCCGGTGCGGCCGCGCCCGCCGCTACCGCCCTTTCTAACTCCGCCTCCTTCTTGCGCACGGCAGCCAGCGCCAACTTGGCACTTTCGATCCTTTCGGAAGGAATCACCACAACTCCATCTTCGTCTCCGCAGACGATGTCACCCGACTTGACCGTCACGCCCCCGGCTACGAGCGGAAGACCAACCGATCCGGGACCATTCTTTTGTGGAGAATTAGGACTAATGCCGGCGGCAAAGATCGGTATCCCAACTGCATTGGCTCCTGAAATATCTCGAACCACTCCGTCAGTGACGATGGCAATGATTCCTGCGTTCTTCGCCATTCCGATCAGCAGGTCACCGCAAACAGATGCATTCATATGGCCACCAGTGGCGATCACCATGACGTCACCTGGACGAGCGAGGCGCAGCGCCGCCCAAGGCGCCAAATTGTCGCGTGGTCCGGCATCCACAGTCAACGCGCTGCCAGCAAAGCGTTGCTCTTTGGTAATTGCCTTGATTGGCGCATCCATGGCACCCGATCGCCCGATTGCATCGACGATATTGCCCACAGGCGTACCTGCAAAATCCGCGATGTCACTTTGGTTTGCACGGACTATCACCCGTGCCGCCCTGAGTTGATCGACTAGGCTCATTTTTTGTCTCCAGGGGTGATGGCAAGACCCGTATCAGCGTCAAAGAAGCGCGCCATGGAAAGATCACAGGTCAGATGAAGGATTTCGTCGAGCTGCGCTGGAGTTTCGCGCCCGCCACGCAGAATAATCGGCTTCGCACCGCCCGTATCGAGATGCACCAGGGTTTCGGCGCCAAGCGATTCCATCGAGATGACACGGCCCGATATCACTGCTTCTGCGGCGCTATCAATCGGGGCCAAGTCTTCAGGCCGCAAACCCAGAGTGATCTTGCGACCCGGTTGAAAGCCCTTGCAGCGGATGCGGCCGCATCCACTGTCGATCACGTCCTCACCCACGATGGCAGGGATCAGGTTCATCGGCGGATTGCCCAGGAACGAGGCAACAAAAGTCGACGCCGGATTGAGATATACATCCATCGGCTTTCCAATCTGCGCCACCTTGCCTTGGGACATGATGCAGACACGGTTTCCCATAGTCATCGCTTCGACCTGATCGTGGGTCACATAAATCATGGTGCTGCGCAGCTCACGATGAAGGCGTATCAACTCTGCCCGGGTTGAGACCCGCAATGCAGCGTCAAGGTTGGAGAGCGGTTCGTCGAAGAGGAACACTTTTGGATCGCGCGCGATTGCGCGGCCCAGGGCAACTCGCTGCCGTTGGCCGCCTGAGAGCGCATGGGGTTTGCGGTCCAGATAGTCAGTCAGCCCGATGGAGGCCGCGACCTCATTCACCCGCCTCTTGACCAAGGCCTTATCGGTCTGCCGCCGCTTGAGCCCGAAGCCCAGATTGTCCCGCACAGTCATGTGCGGATAAAGCGCATAGGACTGGAACACCATCGCAATGTCGCGGTTCTTGGCCGGCACGGCGTTCATGCGCTCACCATCGATTCTGAGCTCACCTTCGGTAATGCTTTCCAGCCCGGCAATCATCCGAAGCGTAGTGGATTTTCCGCAGCCTGACGGTCCAAGCAGAACCATAAATTCGCCGTCGCAGATGGTCATGTTGACGTCGCGCACAGCCACGATCTTGCCATCGCCGTATGCTTTCCCAACGTTGTCGAGTGCTACTATTGCCATTGTCCTGATGGTCCTATTTTACGGCACCGGCGGTCATCCCCTGGATGAGACGCTCTGAGAAGAACACGTAGATCAGCACCACCGGCACGATCGCGATCATCAGACCTGTCGCAATCATCCCAACATCCTCAAGCTGGTCGCCAAGGAAACGCAGGACACCTAACGGCAGGGTGCGCTTGTCGTCGTCGGTAATGAGCACCACCGCATAGAGAAACTCATTCCAAAGAAGGATCGTGTTCAAGATGATCGTGGTCGATATGGCGGGCAAAGCGACAGGCAGCGAGATCTTCCAGAAGATCGCCCATTCCGAGTAGCCATCAATGCGCGCGGCCTCGAACAGGTCTTTGGGAATTCGGGCAAAGAAGGCTTCGAGAATGTAAATTGTTACCGGTAACTGGATGGATACATAGACCAGCACAAGACCAAGGCGGCTATTGTAGAGACCGTATTCAACCATGATCTGAAACAGACCGATCACGGTCACCTGCGGTGGGAAGATGATGGTCGAGAAGATGAGGAAATAGAGTAGTCCCTTGAAGCGGAACGAGTATCGCGCAAAGCAATGGGCCGCCATTCCGCCGACGACCGTAAGCACAGCCACCGCCGACAGAACTACGCTTACCGAGTTGAAGAAGTAGGTATCGTAGTTGCTGTCGAACCATGCACTGGCGAATTTGTAAAAGTGCGGGGGCCAAGGCAGCCCATAGGGGCTATTGGCGATTTCGGTCGTCGTCCGTAACGACATAGATGCGACCCAGACAAACGGCCCGGCCGAGTAGGCGGTAAATAGTGCAACGAACAGTAGGAGCGCCGCCATGCGCAGGCCATCAGCAGAGATGCGAGGAGTGGATTGTTGCGCTCGCATCAGTATTCCAACTTGTCTTTCTGGCGGAACAGGAAGGTCAATCCCAGCACGCCAGCCATAACGATGAAAAACCATATGACCGCGATGGCTGAGGGATAGCCTAGATCGAACGTGCTCCACTGAAACGCTCGCTTGTAGACATAGGTTGACACGGTCTCCGTCGACCAAAGTGGATTGCCTTGCGTTGTCACCCAGACCAGATCGAAAATCTTCATCTTGCCGACGAAACTCAACACGATCAGGTTCAGAAGCGTCGGACGGATAAGCGGCAGGATTACAAACCATAGCTTTGCCAGCCAGCCGCAATTGTCGAGTTCTGCAGCCTCCAATACCTCGGAGGGCAGCGACGACATTGCGGCAAGAATCACCACCATGTTGAACCCGGTCCACATCCATGTGGTTACCAAAATCAGCGAGGCGAGAGCTGTGTCGGGATGCCCCAGCCAAGACTGTGCCCAGCTACCCAGCCCTATCGCCCGCAGCAACGTGTTCACCGCGCCCCATTCGTAATTGTAGATCCACGACCAGAGTATGCCGACCACCACGTAAGACATCAGAACTGGAGTGAACCACGCGATTCTGAGGAAGCGCGAGAACGGTACTTTGGCATATAGGCAAAGTGCCAAGAACGTAGCTATGGTGACCTCAAGAAGCGGTGCGACAATCGCCCATGTCAGAGTGTTCCAGACCGCTTTCCAAAAGATCCTATCCGTCCACAAATCGATGTAGTGGGTGAAGCCGACCCATTCCGATGGCCTGTTCGGAACGATCAGGTGAACTGAGTTGTAAAAGGTTCGCAGGACGGGCAAAGCGGTGAATGCGGCGTAGATGAGCAGTGCCGGAAGCAGGAAAGCTGTGATTGCGCCGATGGGATTGGCCGGATCACGTTCCTTCTGAGGCCTGGCGAGTTGGTTTGCCACCGAGATCCGTCCGTGTGTCTGCGTTAAAGTTCGGCACCTCAGGTGCCATGATCCAGTCTGAGGCCAGGCGCCACAGCGCCCGGCCTCAGAGATAGCACTGGCTCAATAGGCGGCACTCATCATGTCGATGACTTCATCCACACCGATCAAGCCCGCCGGAAACGCCTGGTTGATCGTCTGAGTAAACGTTTCGCGCGGCGTGCCTTGCATCTGCTGGTCTGGAATTCCAAAGGTGTAGATGGCTCCGGCATCCACCGCGGCGAGCTTTTGGAAATAGGCCGCCTTGTCTCCAGTGATCGATGACGGGTCCGCCTTGATCCCCGTTTGCACCAGGTTCGCTTCCAGCCATTTGTTACCCATCTCGGGCGTGGCCATCGAGTTCAGGAAAGCTGCGGCAAGGTCGCCATGCTTGCTGGCTGCATTCACCACGTATGATCCGCCAACAGCGATTGTCTTGCATTTCGGGCAGGCCGCGCCGTCGGGAATTGGGCCATTGGTGATCGATAGATCGAAATCCACAGGCTGACCGCCATCATCAGGCGCTGCAAACGCTCGTGAAGGATAGAATGAACCCATTTGAAGCATCACTGCACCGGGCGTAGTATGGAAATAACGATGTGACTCACCTAACTTGAGCGATGAGAACGAGGCCGGAAACGCACCCGCATCGATGATCTTCTTTGCGTATTCCAGTGCTTCGCGCACCCTCGGGTCGTTCCATTTC
>JBBSOT010000385.1:0-5102 GCA_038259455.1 Hyphomicrobiales bacterium
GTAATCGGCGTCTCGCCAAAGACTTCGAGCAAAACATCGAAACCGCCACCGCGTGGCTGTTCCTCGCCTCCGTCCAGCTCATAACCCGAAGAATCGCAAGAGCTTAACCCAGACCAACGGGCTTGTGAGTCAGACTCTCAGCGATGTCGAGTTCTGGCATGATACCCATCATCGCCTTGATTACCATCAATACCGATAGCGCGACAGTAGCCACAAATCCGGCCAGCATCGCTTTTCCAATATTTTTCATAAGCTTGGACCTACTTCATAGAGCGAAATTACATTCATACAACGAAGGCCATTGGCTATGGTTGCCCGTCCATCCCCAGCGAATAGACGTCAGATAGCCCGGCGCCGGTCAGGGAATGCGGAAGACGCGATCAAGTGCGAAGCGTCCCCCGCCGAGCGCAATCAGCGGCACAAGCAATCCGGCCCAACCGAGATGCGTGGCCCAGGCGTCGGGATAAACGAAAATCTGGATCACCAGCGTCATGCCGAGCAGCGCTGCTGCCGCGCTGCGTGTGAACAGGCCAAGCACCAGCAGGATCGGAAAGATATGCTCGGCTCCGGCGGCGGCATAGGCTGCCGGCACGGGCGAAATGAAGGGCAGCACATATTCGGTCTCGAACAGATAGAGGGTGGCATCTGTCATCATGAAGATGCCGTCGACCTTGGTCCGGCCTGATAAAAAGAAGATCGCGGCTATGCCAAGGCGCTGGACCAGAAGGAGCAGCGATAGCGGCAGAGCGCGCTTGCCGATGCGCGCCAAAAGGGCGAAAGGCGCTCGCCACTCGGCCCCGGCAGCAGTTTGCTCGATCATCGGTTTTCCTTGAAAGCGTCAGCAAGCATCAGAGCGCCGCGGTTCAGCAGTCGCGTGAAGGTCGCGGGCAGATCTGCATCGGGGAAGGCCGTCAGCATCGCCGCGGCGGCGTCAGGCAAGGTCGCACCGCCCGCCAGCGCGTCGAGCAGCACGATGTCAGCCGCTGAAACCTTTTCCACGGCAATGGTGCCTTCTGGTCGGGTTACATGTACGGCCTCCCCCGTCCACGCCGGCTCGATAGCCTCGAACGGCGACTGCTGATGCGCCAGCCAGATCGTTGCGGCAGGGCTGTCGAGCCAGAGATGGCGCGATGCCGGATGCAGCACGATCCGATCGGCAAGCGACGAAACCGCTGCCGCGTCGAGCATGAGCGCCGGTGCGTCGGCTGCGACAAACACTTCGGTCCATAACCGGTCGATGCGCGCAACATCCGCCAGATAGGGGAGGTCATCGGCCAGCGGTGAGCTGGCGAGGAAATCGGCGAATTCGGCGCCATAATCGTTCAGAACCGGCGACACTGGCCGGAATTGTAGGGCATAGATCGACGCCACCGCACTGAACGCTTTATTCCCCAGCAGGGTATCGATCGTCGGATAATTGGCAGTCAACGCATCGATTGCGGCTTTCAGCGGCGTGTTGCGATAGACGGCAAAGCCAGGCTGTGAGGCAAGTGCTCCCGACATTGACGAACCAATGATTGCATCGGCAAATTCGGATTGAAAGCGCGCGAGATCAAGCATTGACTGTCTCGCGCACCGCCGCCAGCACCGATGCGGCACGGTCGCGCTCGACCATCAACTCGGCGAAGGCGGGAATATTGTCATCGCGTTCGATCAGCGTCGGCACCGGTCCGGTGCGGGCGATCAGATGCGAATAAAGCGCCCATACCGGCTCGGCGATCGGCGCGTCGTGGCTGTCGATGAGCAAGGCAGCGCCGTGGACCGGGTCGTCGCTGTGGCCGGCAAGGTGGACTTCACCGATGGCGCCGCAGGGCAGCGCATCGAGATAGTCGAATGGGTCGTAGCCGAGATTGCTTGCCGACACATGGACATTGTTAACGTCGATCAGCAGGCCGCATCCGGTGCGGCGGACCAGTTCCGACAGGAAGTCCGCCTCGTCCCACGCATGCCCGTCGATGGCGACATATAGCGAAGGATTTTCGACGAGGATTGCCCGGCCCAGCCCCTGCTGCACCTGGTCGATATTGTCGGCAATCCGCTGCAACGCCTGTCCGGTGCGGGGAAACGGCAAGAGATCGGGAAAGCAGGTATCGGCAATCCGCGACCAGGCGAGATGCTCCGACACCAGAAACGGCGCGTGACGATCGACGAGCGCACGCAAGCGCCGCAGATGCGTAGGGTCCGGATCTGCGGCGCTGGCGAGCGACAGGCCGACCCCGTGCAACGAGAGCGGCCGCGCCTCACTGATCGCGGTCAGAATGGCGGCCCTGCGCCCGCCCGCGACCATGTAATTTTCGGGATGCACTTCAAACCATAGCCCGTCCACCGACGACCGGAGCGCTGCGTCGAGATGTTCGGGCTTGAGCCCGATGCCGGCGGTCGGAGCCATGGGTCAGGCCTTGGTTTCGGTCAGTGAGCCGGTGCCCTTGGGCGTCTTGATGCTCGCGCAGGTGCCGGCCTTCACCATCTTCCAGGCGTTGCCCTGGTAGTCGACCTTCGACGTTCCTGCGCAACTCGTGCCGGCGCCGGCCTTGCAATCATTCTTGCCCGCGAGCGCCACGCCGTAGCACTTCTCCATGTTCTTCATCCCCATGTCGCCGGGCGCGGCGGCGGCGGCGCCCGAGATCAGGCCCGAAAGGACAAGTGCGGCAAGAGCAGTGGTCGTCGGTTTCATAGGATGTCTCCATTGATTGATCAGGTGCCGGTATGGGCACATTAACCATCCGCGCTGGGTCCCCGATCGGTTACAGACGGTGTTCCAAAAAATCGTGCGGCGACGAAATTGCTTAACACACGTAACCAGATGGTTCGGTCACGCGGATAGGTTAGAAAGCTGACCGGTGGATATGCTCGAGACCAGGCTCAAGGCGTTGATGATAGCTGGGCTGGCCGGAGACGGTCGTGCGCAGGAAGCACTACTTTCGGGCTGCGCCAATCGGTTGCGCCAATATTATGCAAGGCGGCTTCCCGGGCGAGAAGCGGATGTGGAGGACCTGGTGCAAGACACGCTGATGGTGATACACAAGCGCCGCGAAAGCTATGACCACGCGTTGCCGTTCACCGCGTGGCTGCACGCCATCGCGCGTTACAAGCTCATCGATTTCTTTCGCCGCTGTCGCGTTCGCGAGACCTTGCCGATTGATGACGTAGCCGATTTCAGCATCGATGATGAAGGTACGGCGACGATGGCGCGTATTGATATCGAACGGTTGCTGGCCGCTCTGCCGGCGAAGCACGCCGAGGCGATAAGACTCACCCGGATCGACGGCCTGTCGGTCAAGGAGGCTGCGGCGCAAAGCGGGCAGTCCGAACCATCGATCAAGGTGGGGGTGTATCGCGGGCTCCACCGCCTGATGAATGCATTGCAAGGCAAGGCAAAATGAACACAGACGACTTCATTCGAACGCTGGCAGCGGACACCCGGCCTGTCACCGCTGGCTCGGGCGCCTGGCGTATCGCGGGAGCATTGCTCGCGGGCGGTTTCGTCGCGTTGCTCGCGATCGACGCGCTGTTCGGTTCACCGCTTCGTGCAGTCGCTGTGACCGGCGTGATGGTGTTCGCGGTCAAGCTTGCTTATGCGATTGCGATGACGGCGGTCGCGGCCAGCCTTTTGCTGGTCGCCGGACGACCCGGGCGACATCTCGGTCTGCGCTGGGTCTGGTTGCTTGCCCCACCGCTGGTGGTGGCTGCGGCCGCCGCGATGGAGCTTGGTAATACATCGGCCAATGCCCGCCCGGCACTGATAATGGGATCGACGTGGCAGACCTGCCTGATCGGCGTTGTCGCTATGAGCCTGCCGATTTTTGGGGCGCTGCTCTGGTCGTTTCGGCGGCTTGCACCAACCCGGCTGCGGCTCGCGGGGTTCTTGGCTGGTCTCAGCGCAGGCGCAATGGCGAGCGTCGTCTATGCGCTCTACTGCCCCGAAACCACGGCCTCCTTCATGCTGGTCTGGTATTCGCTGGGCATGATCGTCCCCGCGATCGCCGGCGCATTGCTGGCCCGGCGCCTGCTGCGCTGGTGACCGGAGTAGGCCGCTGAAATCGGTCCGCATCCTCCAACAGAGAAAGGGTGGGTTGATCGCCAAAGAGCCTTGCTGCCGCCTTCGGGTCGCGGCAAGCCGCGATCCGCAGAAACTCGCATTGAGACGCAACCATGAAAACAGGCGATGTCATCCAACTGAGGGCAGCGCGTTGAAAGTACGCTAAACAACGCTAAGCGAGAACGATTGGCGAACATCAGGCGGCGCGCGTCTGCGCGGGCAGGATAAGCGCCTTTCGACCGCTGGCGGCAGCGGCGCGCTCCCACAGGAAGTCGCCTGAGAACGCGATATGCTCCCACCCGATAGGAGAGGTGTGGGCCAACAGGTCAACCGGCACGATTTCGCCGGCATTGCGCAGGTGGTCAACGGCCTCGGCCATGTAGGTAGTATTCCAGTAGACGATGGCGGCGATGACGAGGTTGAGGCCAGAGGCCCGGTATTGCTGGGCTTCGTGGCTGCGGTCGATGATGCGCCCCTGACGGAAGGTGTAGATCGCCTGAGTCAGCACATGCCGCTGCTCGCTGTTGTTGAGCCCGGCTTGGCAGCGCTGGCGAAGATCAGGGCTTTCGAGCCAGTCGAGCATGAACAGCGTCCGTTCGATCTTGCCGATTTCCTGGAGGGCGACGTCGAGTTGGTTCTGACGCTCGTACGCGGCGAGCTTGCGCAGCATGACCGACGGCGCAACATGAACGGCCTTGATCGAACCGACGAGGCGCAGGACGTCGACCCATTGCTCGCGGATAACATCGGTCCGGATGCGCTTGCCGAGCAATTGCGCCACGAAGGGATATTCCGAAGTCGGACCGATCGGAAGCAGACGGCGATCCTGAAAGTCACGTAGCCGTGGGCAAAACCGGAACCCGAGCATGGCACATAGCGCAAATACATGATCGGTGGCGCCGCCGGTGTCGGTGTAATGTTCCTTGATGTTGAGATCGGTGCCGTGGCTGGTCAGGCCGTCGAGCACATAGGGCGCTTCGTGGGTCGCGGCCGAGATGATGTTGACGTTGTAGGGCGCTCGCTGATCGGAGTTGTGCGTGTAGAAGCTGAAGCCATGGTCGAC
>JBBSOT010000386.1:0-5094 GCA_038259455.1 Hyphomicrobiales bacterium
AGGGCGAAGACTGAAAGCGCAAGGAAGATGTCGAGGGACATGGCCCCGGTTCGATCGGTGCGGGCTCCTACATCCCCTGCGGGCCGCGGTTCATCGCCGCCACACCGGTGCGGCAAACCTCGACCAGGCCGAGCGGTTTCATGATGGCGATGAACTGCTCGACCTTCGATACCTTGCCGGTGATCTCGAAGATGAAGTGCTCGGTATTGGCGTCGATGACGCTGGCGCGGAACGCGTCGGCCAGTCGCAACGCCTCGACCCGGTCGTCGCCGGTACCAGAGACCTTGACCAGCGCCAGTTCGCGCGCCAGCGGTGATTGCTGGCCAAGTTCCTCGGCCATCACCGACAGGTCGACGACGCGATGCACAGGCACGATGCGCTCAAGCTGGTGTTTGATCTGCTCAAGCACATGCGGCGTGCCGCGGGTCACGATGGTGATGCGCGACAGGTGCTTCTCATGTTCGGTTTCCGAGACCGTGAGACTTTCGATGTTGTAACCGCGCCCCGAAAACAGGCCGATGACGCGCGCCAGAACCCCCGGCTCGTTGTCGACCAGAATGGAAAGCGTGTGATTTTCCGGCTTTTCGGTCTCCTTGGCGATGAAATAGGCCGATCCGGTTGGTTGAAGCTGTGCGTTCATGGCTTGAATCTCGTTCTGAGAGGTCTGCTCTAAGCCGCTGCTTTGGCGGCATTGTCGGGTCGGCTAGACGAGTTCCCTGCCCTTGGCGTCGATGGCGTTGGCAACAACTTCGTCGGTTGCCTCGTCAGGCAGAAGCATCTCGTTATGCGCCTTGCCGGACGGGATCATCGGGAAGCAATTGGCCAGCGAAACGACGCGGCAGTCGAAGATCACCGGTTTCTTCACCTCGATCATCTCCTTGATCGCGGCATCCAGATCGCCCGGTTTCTCGCAGCGTATGCCGTGGCCGCCATAGGCTTCCGCCAGCTTGACGAAATCGGGCATTGCCTCGGTGTAGGAATGCGACAGCCGGTTGCCATGCAGCAATTGCTGCCACTGGCGCACCATGCCCATGTACTGGTTGTTGAGGATGAAGATCTTGATCGGCGCGTCATACTGCACCGCGCAGCTCATCTCCTGCATCGTCATCTGCACGGAAGCATCGCCGGCAATGTCGATGACCAGCGCGTCCGGGTGTGCGATCTGCACGCCAAGGGCCGCCGGCAGGCCGTAGCCCATCGTGCCAAGCCCGCCCGAGGTCATCCAGCGGTTGGGCTTGTCGAAATGGAAATGCTGCGCCGCCCACATCTGGTGCTGGCCGACCTCGGTGGTGATGTAGGTGTCCTTGCCCCTGGTCGCTTCGTAAAGCCGCTCTATCGCGTATTGCGGCATGATCACATCGCTGTTTGGCGTGTAGGCGAGGGAATCACGGGCCCGCCATTTGGCGACCTGCTCCCACCACGGGTGAAGCAGCTTCTTGTCGGTCTTGACGGTTGCCCGCCACAGCCGAACCATGTCTTCGAGCACACGCCCGACATCGCCGATGATTGGCACGTCGGCGCGCACGTTCTTGTTGATCGAGGATGGATCGATGTCGATGTGGATCTTCTTCGAGTTGGGGGAGAAGGCGTCGAGCCGGCCGGTGATGCGATCGTCGAAGCGCGCGCCGACACACACCATGACGTCGCAATCATGCATCGCCATGTTGGCCTCGTATGTGCCGTGCATTCCCAGCATGCCCATCCAGTTCTTGCCGCTCGCCGGATAGGCGCCAAGCCCCATCAGCGTCGAGGTGATCGGAAATCCGGTGAGTTCAACCAGTTCGCGCAGCAGCTGGCTGGCTTCGGGGCCGGAATTGATGACACCGCCGCCCGAATAGATGATCGGCCGCTTGGCGCCCGCCATCAGTTCGACCGCCGCCTTGATCTGGTTGAGGTCGCCCTGGACCGTCGGCTGGTAGCTGGTGCGTGGCGCCGTCAGCGGTGGCGTGTAGATGCCCTTGGCGAACTGAACATCTTTCGGGATATCGACGACAACCGGTCCCGGCCGGCCTGTGGTTGCGATATGGAACGCCTCGTGAATGGTGGCTGCGAGCTTGTTGACGTCCTTGACCAGCCAGTTGTGCTTGGTACAGGGCCGCGTGATGCCGACCGTGTCGCATTCCTGGAACGCGTCGGAGCCGATCAGCGAGGTCGGAACCTGACCTGTCAGGCAGACCAGCGGAATGGAATCCATCAGCGCATCCTGCAGCGGCGTGACAGCATTGGTTGCGCCGGGCCCGGACGTGACCAGCATGACGCCGGGCCTTCCGGTCGAGCGTGCATAGCCTTCCGCCGCATGGCCGGCGCCCTGCTCGTGGCGAACCAGTATGTGCTGGACCGCATCCTGCTGGAAAAGCTCGTCATAAATCGGCAGAACGGCGCCGCCCGGATAGCCGAAGAGGTGCAGGACGCCATTGTCCTTCAATGCCTGCACTACCATTTCCGCGCCGGTCATCTCGCGCTGTTCGTACTGTCCATGGCTCATCGGTCGGTTTCCGTTTTCGCTTCGCCTACTGGCGTTGTTGTTCGTTAGTCCAGTGTCGGGCAATAAAAAAGGCCCCCGAAGGAGCCTGTGTCTTGCGCATGGGAGGATTTCGCCTGGCGGTTACACCGCCTTGCCCACGCGCCTTCCTACCACGAGAATGCTTATCTTTTTCATCGCCGCGGACCATAAGGGCGTATGACGCCTCAAGTCAAATGGATATTTCGATGGCTGGTGTCACGCCAGCGAAAGACCGCATGTGCCCCGATTTCCACGGATCGTTACACTTGTAGCAATCACATTAGGAGCGGGTGAACCAAACACCCTCACCCCACCTTAACCGCGGCTTGCTAGCGTACGGCCAGTGGACAGGGAAATGCGCGAAATGTACGTATCCGATACCTCAATCGGCGAGACAACGTCCCAGGAACGCCGCGACGAACACCAGAACAAGGCAAGGACGATTGGCAATGTCGTGCGTTGTGACGGCGCACGCGCCACGATCGCCGCGTTCGCCGATGGTGACGCTACATCTCCCGCCGGCCTGTGGACTGTCGGTCGAATGATCTCGATCAATCTTGGCATGGCGCGTACCGTCGGGCTCGTCTATGCGATCGGCAAGTCTGATCTTTTCTGGACCGATGGCGAGCCAAACGCCATTGAGGTCAGCATCGAGCTCATCGGCGAGGTCCGCGATCTCGACGGTTCGGGCAAGCCGGTCTTCGACCGCGGCGTCACGATCTATCCGCATATCGGCGCCGTCGCGCATCGCATTCGCAGCGCCGACCTGCAGGCCGTCTATGATCTGGCAGGCCGCCCATCCGTTTCCATTGGCGAACTCTCGCAGGACGCCGATATCGACGCGCGCATTGCCATCAACGACACGCTGGCCCGCCATTTTGCCGTTGTCGGGACGACAGGCGTCGGCAAATCGACCGCTGTATCGCTGCTGATGCGCAAGGCAATCGAGGCGCGGCCCGACCTGCGCATCCTGATCCTTGACCCTCACAATGAATTCGCCGCATCGTTGCCTGAATACTGCGTGCGCATCGACTCCAGTTCGCTCGACCTGCCCTTCTGGATGTTCCGGCTGGAGGAGCTGACCGAGGTGCTGTTTCGCGGTCGCGAAAACGTGCCGGAAGAAATCGACATCCTGCGCGACCTCATTCCGGCAGCCAAGAATCTCTACCGCAACCCGGCGGCCGGGGCGTTCCTGCGCCGCGGCGTCGATGCGCTGACCGCCGATACGCCCGTTCCCTATCGCATGGCCGATCTCATCAAGCTGGTCGACGAGCGAATGGGGCTGCTCGACAGCAAGGTTGACCGGCCGATCCTGAAATCGCTGAGGACACGGATCGAGTCCGCGGTCAGCGACCCGCGCTACCGCTTCATGTTCAACTCGCGCCTGATCGAGGACACCATCCACGAGACGATCGGCAAGATCTTCCGCGTGCCGCACGAAGGCAGGCCCGTCACCTGCTTCGAAATGGCCGGCATGCCCTCGGAAGTCGTCAACTCCGTCTGCTCGGTGCTCGCGCGCCTGGCTTTCGACCTGGCACTGTGGAGCGAAGGAAAACTCAAGCTGCTGGTGCTGTGCGAAGAGGCGCATCGCTATATGCCGGCCGATGCCCGGCTGGGCTTCGCGCCGACCCGGCACGCTTTGTCACGCATTGCCAAGGAAGGCCGGAAATACGGCTGCTACCTTGGCGTCGTAACCCAGCGGCCCGGCGAACTCGACCCGACGATCCTGTCACAATGCTCGACCTTTTTTGCCATGCGCCTCGCCAATGAGCATGACCAGGCCATCATCCGCTCGGCCATCGCCGACTCTTCGGCGTCGAGCCTGGCCTTTCTCTCGTCCATGGGACAGCGCGAGGCAATTGCCTTTGGCGAAGGCGTCGCGACCACCATGCGGCTGAAATTCGAGCGCGTCGAAGCCGCGCTGATACCGGGCGCCACGCAGCGCCTGGAAGACAGCCAGGACAACGGATCGGGCAATGAGGTCGACCTGGTGACGATTGTCGAGCGCCTGAGGAACGTGCCCAAGCCACAATCGAGTTCCGGCTTCACGGAGCCTGTCAGCCCGCAGCTGCAGCCCGGCGATCCAGGCTATCGAAAGCCGGAAATGCCGGCGCCCAGGCCGGTGCCCAATCAGGATGACATCGATTTCGGCTACGGGCTGAAGCCCGGCAAGTTCGGTTCGCGGAGCTAAGTGCGACGGCGGCGCGGATTGTCGTTGGACGCGCTATAGCTGCCTTGCGGTCGATGCGGGCAAGCCAGCCGAGATCAACGCATGGATTTGCGCCAGCCGGCCTTGCGCGCCTCCGCTTCCGAACAAAACCAGCGCTCGCCCCATTTGGCCTGGATGCGGGTCTGGCTATAATACTCCTGCCCGGGCACGTGGTAGATACGTTCGCCGCTGTCGATGCTGACATTGCCTTTGATGTCACAACCCGAGCCAGATATCGACGCAGCAATGCCGTCCAGTGACATCTCGCCTGAGAAAAAGACCGATCCGGCCACTCCGGCCAGCAACATTGCGATCGGTGCCGTCAACACACTCAAAGGGCTTTTTGGGCGCGCATAATGTTTTGGGCGGCGGTGATAATATC
>JBBSOT010000387.1:0-5062 GCA_038259455.1 Hyphomicrobiales bacterium
CCAATGTTGTCGCGCACCGACCAGCCTACCTTTGCTAAGCTGCTGCCCCGTATCGGGTCCTTATCGAGCCAACCCGGCCATGCTGTCCTGCTATCGGTGTTTGGCACGCTCAATCATTGGACGGTGGTCCGGCGTGTTAGCCGCACTTCGATCGATCTCTTCGATAGCAGCGGCTACGCTCGCATCGCGGTTCATTGCTGTCGCATGAGCCATGAACGACCATGGCAGAAAGGACGACAGCATATTGTCCCGGCTGAAGCGATCTTCACAGTCGAGGCACGAAGCTAGTGGTCTCCGCCTGACACAAGAGTCCGACTTGGGATTCCCTTTTCCCGAGGCTCATGCGAGTCTTGAGCATGCGCACAGGGATATCTTTCACCATCTCGCCGTCTGATCGCCGTCGCTTGAAAGCCTTGGTCGGCGACCGCAACGCGCCGCAGAAGCACGTCTGGCGAGCGTCGATCATCCTGCTCAGCGCCGACAGCGTGGGCACCGTCGAGATCATGCGACGAACGGGCAAATCCAAGACATGTGTCTGGCGCTGGCAGGAGCGCTTCGCCGACGAAGGCTTTGAGGGGCTCTTGCGCGACAAGACGCGACCGTCGCGCATTCCTCCGCTCGGCGCAGACATCACGGAGCGCGTGGTGGCGCTCTCGCTGGAAGATCCTCCGGCGGAAACGACGCATTGGACCGCCGACATGATGGCGAAAGCCGCCGGCATCAGCGCCAGCGCGGTCAGGCGCATTTGGAAGACTCATGGCCTCCAGCCCCATCGCTGGCGGCAGTTCAAGCTCTCTAGCGATCCGAAGTTCGTCGACAAGCTGCGCGACGTCGTGGGGCTTTATGTCGACCCGCCCGCCCACGCCATCGTGCTGTCGGTCGACGAGAAGAGCCAGATCCAGGCCCTTGACCGCACCCAGCCCGGCCTGCCGATGAAGAAAGGCCGGCTCGGCACGATGACACATGACTACAAGCGGCACGGCACAACTACGCTATTCGCCGCCTTCAACGTGCTCGACGGCACCGTCATCGGCAAGAACATGCAGCGCCACCGCCATCAGGAGTTCATCCGCTTCCTTAACGCCATCAATGCCGAAGTGCCGGCCGACAAGGCCATCCACGTCATCCTGGACAACTATGCGGCTCACAAACATCCCAAGGTGCGCCAATGGCTCGACCGCCATCAGCGCTTCACCTTCCACTTTACGCCGACCTCCTGTTCGTGGCTCAACGCCGTCGAGGGCTTCTTCGCAAGGCTCGCCAAACGGCGGCTCAAACGCGGCGTCTTCCACTCCGTCGTCGATCTCCAGGCCGCAATCAATCGCTTCCTCGCGGAATACAATTCCAACCCGAAACCATTCACGTGGACAGCCGACCCAGACCGAATAATCGCCGCCGTCAAACGTGGGCACCAAGCGTTAGATTCCATCCACTAGCACTACTTTGGCAGATTGATATTTTTAGGATTCCCACGGCGAAGTTTCGGTGATTCATAGAGAGCCAGCTTTTGTGAGGAGCTGGCGATGGATGCTGATTGGATGGGGGATCTCGAGCGCTGGCTTGCGCCGTTTTTGGCGGGTCTTTCGCATCGAGCTCGGCGTAGAATGTGTCCGTTGTACATTGCCGGTCTGATCGGACCTGGTGACCGCAAGAGCGTACAGCCCATGGCCGCACGAGTTGGCGAGGTCGGCTACGATCAGCTTCATCATTTTGTCGCGGCTGGGGTGTGGGACAGCGGTCCGCTCGAGGCCGCCCTGCTGAAGGAGGCAGATCGCCTGGTCGGCGATCACGCGGGCTTTCTCGTCATCGATGACACGGCGTTGCCGAAGAAAGGGCAGCACTCGGTTGGTGTCGCCCCTCAATATGCCTCCTCGCTGGGCAAGACATCCAACTGCCAGTCGCTGGTTTCGATTACCTTGGCGTCGCGCGAGGTGCCGGTGATGGTGGGTCTCCGGCTCTTCCTGCCCGAGTCCTGGACGGATGATCCCGATCGCATGACGCAGGCGCGGGTCCCGAAGGATCGGCAGGTCGCTTTGACAAAGCCGGAGATCGCGATTGAGGAGATCGACCGGATCATTGCCTCAGATGTTCGTTTCGGCTGCGTGCTTGCTGATGCGGGTTATGGTTCAAGCGGCCCTTTCCGCCAGGCTTTGAGCGAACGGGGTCTGTTGTGGGCGGTAGGATTATCGCGACGCCAAAACGTCTATCCGGCCGATGTTGCTCTGATCTTCCCGCTCGCGACCACCGGCAGGCGTCGCCAGTATCACATCCCGGACCAGCCGCCGGTATCGGTCGAGGCGATGCTGTCTGGTGAGAAATGGCAGAAGATAAGCTGGCGGCGCGGCACTAAAGGTCGGCTGACGTGCCTCTTTGCAGCTCGCCGTGTCCGCATTGCCGACGGTCATAAGCACCGGATGCTCGACAATCGCATGCAATGCATGCCGGGCGACGAAGTCTGGCTCGTCGGCGAGCGGAGATCGACTGGCGAGCAAAAATACTATGTGTCCAACCTGCCGGCCGATGCGAACCTCAAGGTGCTCGCTGCCACGATCAAAGCCAGATGGGTTTGTGAGCAGGCGCATCAGCAACTCAAGGAGGAACTGGGCCTCGACCACTTCGAAGGCCGATCCTGGATCGGATTGCACCGACACGCCTTGATGACAATGATTGCTTACGCCTTCCTTCAGTCCCGCCGCCTCAAGGCAGCGGGACGGAAAAAAAAGAGTCGGCGGGCCACCACCGCAACCGAGCATGCCGGCCATCAGGCAAGCCATTCTGGACCTCTTCGCACGGCCTCCACCGCTGAGATGCCCTCACTGTGAGAAGCTGTTCGCAGGCGTCACCGATCATAAAGTGCCAAAGTAGTGCTAGTGACCGGCAGTTCTCCAACTCGAAATGGCTGACCCCAAGTTCTTGCCGAGCGGCGGCTCGCACGCGAAGGGCCATGGTGACCATGGTCGGCCTGTTGGAGAAGGCACTCGTCCCGGTAGCGGTGGAGACGATCGTCGGGCAGCAACGATCAGGCGCAGGGCGCCACATCATAGATTACAAATGAGGTGGCGCAGCCGATCTTGCCACTTCGTCGATGCTGCTGCCAAATTGTCCACCGTCATGATGGCCAACGGGCTTGTTGGGTCCCCGGCTCCGTGCTCAACTCATGGTGCTTGGGGAGGCATCATGAAAATAAAGATAAATGGGGCAAAAAGTTTCGCGCGGCCGGTCGTCATACGGGCGGGAGGCAGCGACCGAATTGTCGTTGATCTAAATTCGGCGGCGCAGATACTTCTCAAGGAGTTTCCCCGCCAAACGGCAAAGCGCAAGGAAGCGATGGTCGCCTGCCTCGGAGCGATCCGTGGCAACGCCCATACGCCGTTTGCGAGGCGAGCGTTTGTGGCTGCCGCGCTCGAGGTCGGGATCCTGGCTGCCGACTGACGAACTTCCTTCAGTGCTGCTACGCGAACTGATCAATAGGGGCTGCAGAACAACACCCGTGAGCATTGGTCACTTTTGCCACGAACAAGGCATCTCCTAAGCCTCCAGTGGCCCGCGCTGGACCCGTTGCTCGAAATATGAAGGAAACGAACGGGCTGTCGGCTGATGTGGTTAATCACGAACCGCCTGACTAGCACTACTTTGGCAGAAGTGTGATTGGCGGGTTGACGATGGCGCATCCACAATGCGGGCATTGGTCTGGCGGGGATCGTGCGAGGTGATTAAGGATGGCTTGGCGGACTGCCGGCAGGCTGGGATGGGGCGGCGGCCCGGAGACTCTTTTTTTTCCGTCCCGCCTGAGCGAGCCTGCGCGTTTGGAGGAAGGCATAGGCGATCATTGTCATCAGAGCGTGTCGATGCAGCCCAGTCCATGATCGACCCTCGAAGTGGTCGAGGCCGAGCTCTTCCTTGAGTTGCTGATGCGCTTGTTCGCAGATCCAGCGTGCCTTGATGGCGCCGGCCACCTCCTTGACCGGTGTATCCCCAGGCAAGTTCGATAGGTAATATTTCCGCTCGCCGTTCGAGCGATGCTCTCCCACCAACCAGACCTCCTCTCCGGGCATGTGCTGGGCTCCGGCGGCGCCGATCCGCTGTGGCGCACCATCGGCAATGCGAACGCGTATGGCGGCAAAGCGCGCAACTAGACGCCCCTTCGTTCCCCGGCGCCAGCTGACCCGACGCCACTTGGCATCTTCGAGCATAGTGTGTGCGGCTCGGGATTTGACGTCCGGCACATGCCGAACACGCGGCCGCCCACGACCCGCCACCGGGAAGATTAGTTGCACGTCGGCCGGGTAGACCTTCTGGTGCCGGGGAATGCCCAGGGCCCAGAACAGGTCGCGTGCGCTCAATGCCTGCCGGAAAGTCGCCGACAAGCCATAGCCAGCATCCGCTAATACGCAGCCGAAGCGAACCCTGGCAGCAATCACGCGATCGATCTCCTCGATGGCGATCTCGGGTTTCGTGCGATAACTCTGGAAGGGCTCGGGCACGCTGGCCTTGGCCATCCGCGCCGCGTCGTTGGTCCAACTTTCCGGCAGAAACAGCCGCAGGCTCAGCATGACCGGCACTTCCCCGGAGGCCAGCGTAACCGATACCATCGTCTGGCAGTTTGCGTTCTTGCCCAGCACCGTGGCGTACTGAGGTGCAACGCCAACGGATGCCTCGCCCTTTTTCGGTAAGGCTGTGTCGTCGATAATTAGCCAGGCCTTGTCACCTCCGACCAAGGCGTCGGCCTGCTGCCACAGGGTCGCTTCCAGCGGGGCGCTATCCCAGAGCCCGGCCGCGATGAAATGGTGCAGCCGGTCATAATTGATCGCATCAACTCGTGCCGCCATCGGCTGGATGCTCTTGCGATCCCCAGGGCCAATGAGCCCGGTAATATAAGCTGGACACATCCGTCGGCGCGTCTTGTTCCCCAGTGCCTTCAGGTACGGCGCCAGCCAACGCTCCAAATCGCCACGCCAATCTTCTGCCATCACCAGCCTCCCAAAAAGCTGGCTCCCTATGAATCAGGGAAATCGCGTCAAGGGAATCCTAAAAATCACACTTCTGCCAAAGTAGTTCTAGG
>JBBSOT010000388.1:0-5047 GCA_038259455.1 Hyphomicrobiales bacterium
CCGGGGCACTATGGATCCGCCGGCCCCGGGTTGGCGCTGGTTTGGCTGGCCCGTCCCGTCGGCGCCGCCTTTGCTCCCCACCCCCCGGCCCGCCCCCCCGCGGCCGGCAAGCCGGATGTCCTCGTTGACGACAAGGATCTGCGGCCTGAACAGATGCAGCAGCTTGCCCGACTGCTTTGAGACGATATCCACGTCCGCGCCGAGCCGGAGGCCGCAATCCTCGATGCCGGCGACCAGCGCGAAGGTCGCGCCGCCCGAACCGCTGACAATGCCGTCGGGCCGGTTGGCGCGCTGCATCAACTGGCGGGTGCGGGCGCGGATCTGGTCGATCGTGTGATCGACGGTCACCGTGTCGAAGGCGACCTCGCTGGCGCCGCATTCGGCCAGCCCCTCGGCAAAGCCGTCGCGCATATGGCGGGGGTAGCTGAGCACCGAGGGCGGCGCCAGCAGCGCCAGGCGCCGCCGGCCCAGTGCTGCAAGCCTGGCCACCGCCTCCCTGGCAAAGGCGCGATTGTCGAAATCATGGAAGGCATGCTCGGTGCCGGCTTCGGTGCGGCCATGCGTGGCGAAAGGAAAGCCGTGCTCGAGCATGTAGCGGACCCGCTTGTCGTCGGGCTCGGTGCGGGAAATGATGATGCCGTCGGCAGAGCCGGTCTCGACAACATAGCGCACCGGCTCCAGCGGGTCGTTGATGCGCGAATAGGGCGTGACGATCAGGTGGTAGGGCGTCTGCGCCAGTTCCTCGGAAATGCCGTAGATGAGGTCGGAGACGAAGCCGCCGATCTGCTCCTCGGTGTTCAAGACAAGACTGATGACATTGGTCTTGCCGGTCCGCAGCCGAACGCCGGCGCGGTTCGGGCGGTAGCCGACCTGCCTTGCGACGAGTTGCACCCGCCGGCGCGTCTCCTCGCCGATCTCGGGCGCATCTTTCAGGGCCCGCGACACGGTGGTGACGGCGAGGCCGGTCATGAAGGCAATCGTCTTCAACGTCGGCCGGCCTGCGGCGGCAACCGGAATATCTGTCGCTGGGTCATGCGGCTTGTTCATCGTCAGGCCTTTAAACCGTGCAGGCCGGCGCGGGCAACGGCATTCCGACAGTGTGGACGCATGAATCACGAATGACAAGTTCTGTATCGTTACAGAATGGATGGAATGGCGGCTGGCCTGGAGGGCGAAAGAGGCCTCCGAGCACCCCAGCAGGACGTTATCTTGCGCATTGCAACAATACATAGTTTCAGTCACTTAGCCTGTTTCCATACAGATTTTTGCTGCAATGCAACGCAGTAATCGATAATTCTACTGATTGCAGGCGCTGCATGTTCTTTAATTCGAAATCCGAAAAAAATCGGCCTTCCGCCGATTTGCGCATTGCGTATCCCAAACGCCTCCCCTATCCTCCAATCTGTAACGTTTCAGAATTCTGGGAGGAGTACCAATGCGTTATCATTCACTTGCCGGCGCGCTTGCCGCATCGGCCGCCATTTACATCACCATGCCGGCGGGCGCCGCCGATCTTGAGGTCACCCATTGGTGGACATCCGGCGGCGAAGCCGCCGCGGTGTCCGAGCTTGCCAAGGCATTCGACGCGACCGGCAACAAGTGGGTCGACGGCGCCATCGCCGGCGGCGGCAGCACCGCACGCCCGGTCATGGTCAGCCGCATCACTGGCGGTTCGCCGATGGCCGCAACGCAGTTCAATACCGGCCGCCAGGCCGAGGAACTGGTCGAAGCCGGGCTGATGCGCGATTTCACCGAGTTGGCGGAAAAGGAAAAATGGAAGGACGTCATCCGTCCGGCCAGCCTGCTCGAAGGGTGCACCGTCGACGGCAAGGTCTATTGCGTGCCGATCAACATCCACTCCTGGCAGTGGCTGTGGCTGTCCAACAAGGCATTCGAGGATGCAGGCGTGCCGGTCCCGACCAATTGGGACGAGTTCGTTGCAGCAGGACCGGCGCTCGAAAAGGCCGGCAAGATACCGCTCGCCATTGGTGGCCAGTCCTGGCAGACCACCGGAACCTTCAACGTGCTGATCCCGGCCATCGCCGGCAAGGACATTTTCCTCAAGGTCTATCAGGACCACGACGCGGAGGTTGCCGCGGGACCAGAGATCGCGAAAGTGTTCAAGGCAGCCGATGACGCCCGCAAGATGTCGGCCAAATCGAATGTGCAGGACTGGAACCAGGCGACCAACATGGTCATCACGGGCCAGGCCGGCGGACAGATCATGGGCGACTGGGCGCAAGGCGAATTCCAGGTGGCCGGTCAGGTAGCCGGCGAAGACTACACCTGCCTGCCGGGCCTCGGCGTCAACGAGCTGATCTCGACGGGCGGTGACTCGTTCTACTTCCCGATGCTCGACGATGCGGACAAGACGGCCGCCCAGGAAGTGCTGGCCTCGACGATGCTGAACCCCGCCACACAGGTGGCCTTCAACCTCAAGAAGGGTTCGGTGCCGGTGCGTGGCGACGTCGACGTGACCGCCGCCAATGACTGCATGAAGAAGGGTCTCGACATCCTCGCCAAGGGCAACGTCATCCCCGACACGAACCAGCTCAACACGGAGGACACCAACAACCAGCTCAACGATCTGTTCGTGGAGTTCTTCAAGACCCCGTCGATGACGCCGGAAGAAGCGCAGAAGCGCTACGCGGCCATCATCGCGTCAGCCGACTGACCCATCGCAGAACCGACAGGCCGATCCGTGCGCGGACCGGCCTGTCCATGCGCAGCCGGAGCCCATGATGAGCACCAGCCGAAGCACCGCCCGCCGCCCGAGCCAGCTGTTCAGGAACCTGAACGCCAAGATCGCTTCGATCCCGATGATCGTGACGGCGCTGGTGGTGTTTCTCGGCGGAACGGTGTGGACGATCGTCTACTCCTTCACCAACTCCAAGCTTTTGCCGCGGCTGAAGTTCGTCGGGCTCGATCAGTATGAACGCCTGTGGTCGCAGCCACGATGGCTGACGTCGATCGAGAACCTGATGGTCTATGGCGTCCTGTCGCTGATCTTCTCGTTCGTCATCGGCTTCGTCCTGGCAGCCCTGCTCGACCAGAAGATCCGCTTCGAAGGCGTCTTCCGGACCATCTTCCTTTATCCGTTCGCGCTGTCCTTTGTCGTGACCGGACTGACCTGGCAATGGATCCTCAACCCGGATTTCGGCGTGCAGCACATCGTGCGCGGCCTTGGCTGGGAGAGTTTCGCCTTCAACCCGCTCTACGACCAGGACATCGTCATCTATGGCATCCTCATTGCCGGGCTGTGGCAGGGCACCGGGCTCGTCATGTGCCTGATGCTGGCGGGCCTGCGCGGCATTGACGAGGATATCTGGAAGGCGGCGCGCGTCGACGGCATCCCGATGTGGAAGACCTACCTGTTCATCGTCATCCCGATGATGCGCCCGGTGTTCATCACCACGCTGGTCATCATCGCCTCCGGCATTGTGCGGCTCTACGACCTCATCGTCGCGCAGACCAGCGGCGGGCCCGGTGGCGCCTCGGAGGTCCCAGCCAAATATGTCTATGACTACATGTTCCTGGCCCAGAATCTCGGCCAGGGCTTTGCAGCGTCGACGATGATGCTGCTTTCGGTGGCGATCATCGTCGTGCCCTGGGCGTATCTCGAATTCGGGGCGAAGAAGCGTGGCTGACCTTCAGGCTCTCAACACGGTCGCCGTGGGCATGGATCCCGCTGCCAGCCAGCTGTCCGGCCCGCGCGGGGCGCGGCCGCGCCGCGTCCTGTCACGCCGCAACATCTTCATCTACGGCACGCTCATCGTCGTTGCCGTCTACTACCTCATCCCGCTTTACGTGATGATCGTGACCTCGCTGAAGGGCATGCCCGAGATCCGGCTTGGCAACATCTTCGCGCCGCCCGTCGAGATCACTTTCGAGCCATGGGTCAAGGCGTGGGCGACGGCCTGCACGGGGCTGAATTGCGACGGGCTCAGCCGAGGCTTCTGGAACTCGGTCCAGATCACCGTGCCCTCGGTGATCTTCTCGATCGCGGTGGCGTCGGTGAACGGCTATGCGCTGGCCAACTGGCGCTTCAAGGGTGCCGATACATTCTTCACCATCCTGATCGTCGGCGCCTTCATTCCCTATCAGGTCATGATCTATCCGATCGTCATCCTGCTGCGCGAGATCGGCCTCTACGGCACGCTGTGGGGCCTAGTCATCGTCCACTCGATCTTCGGCATGCCGATCCTGACGCTGCTGTTTCGCAACTATTTCAGCTCGGTGCCGGAAGAGCTGTTCAAGGCGGCACGGGTCGACGGCGCCGGCTTCTGGCGGATCTATTTCCTGATCATGCTGCCGATGGCGCTGCCGATCTTCGTGGTCGCCATCATCATCCAGATCACCGGGATCTGGAACGACTTCCTGTTCGGCGTCATCTACACCACGCCCGATACCTACCCGATGACCGTGCAGCTCAACAACATCGTCAACTCGGTGCAGGGCGTGAAGGAGTATAACGTCAACATGGCAGCCACCATCCTGACGGGCCTGGTCCCGCTGATCGTCTATTTCGTTTCCGGCAAGCTGTTTGTGCGCGGCATCGCGGCCGGCGCGGTGAAGGGATGAGCGGCATGGACGGCAGCGACGTCAGCGTCTCGATCCGCAGCCTGTCGCTCAGCTTCGGCAGCATATCGGTGTTGAAGAACCTCGATCTCGACGTCGTGGACGGCGAGTTCCTTGTCCTGCTCGGACCGTCGGGCTGCGGCAAGTCGACCCTGCTCAACTGCATTGCCGGGCTGATGGATGTGACCGACGGGCAGATCCACATCAAGGGCAAGAATGTTACCTGGGAAGAGCCCAAGGATCGGGGCATCGGCATGGTGTTCCAGTCCTACGCGCTCTACCCGCAGATGACGGTCAAGGGCAATCTGAGCTTCGGCCTGAGGACGGCGGGCGTTGCCAAGGACGAGATCGCCAGGCGCATCGCGCGCACCGCCGACGTCTTGCAGATCGAACCGCTGCTCGACCGCAAGCCATCGCAACTGTCGGGCGGCCAGCGCCAGCGCGTCGCCATCGGGCGCGCCCTGGTTCG
>JBBSOT010000389.1:0-4993 GCA_038259455.1 Hyphomicrobiales bacterium
AAGACCCAAAACCAGAGGCAAAGCTGAAAATAACAGGATGTACAACAAGATCAATCTCTTAGCGTAAACGCAAGCTAGTTTACCAAATTATATCAACAACTTGCTTAACGTCACTTTCCGCACCAAAATGACGTGGACCCCCAAGACTGCCGTCGCGCAGCAGCATAATGCCAAGACCCAGCTCACCTATGGTGACGGCAGAGAGTGTGTCGAAGCCGGCCTCAGACATGGAAATCCTCATGGCGATGGAGGGTTGGCGGCATAAAAGGCGTCGATCTTGGCCTGCATGGTGGCCACGACATCGAGGTCGGCGGGGATCTGGGCGGCCTCGGTAAAGTCCGCATAGACCTCAGAGAAATCCATCACCGAAAGGTCGAGCTGCTGAAACTCCGCGATGGTGAAGCCCAAGCACTTTTCGTCCTTGGGATCGTCCCACGGCTTGTTGATCTGGGGCCGGCCCTGCTCCTGAAGGATGCGACTGATCTTCGAGACGAAGCAGCAATGCGCCTCTTTCTTGCGCAGGCAGATACCGAGGACCTTCTGGTCGCAGAATGTGCCGACATAGGCGCACAGCCCCTGCTCGCGCTGGTCCTTCAAGATGCGATCCTCGCCGTTGCAGCCGCCGAGGAGCGGGAAGCCGCGGGGGACGCAGCAGTTGGTGATGCCGAAGATGGTCTTGGAGCAGGTCAGGCGCTGACCCTTGAATATCTGGAGGGTCGCCTCGTCGAACTCGCGACCTGCTTGGGCGACCGAGTTAAGGGCGACAAGGGCGTCCTTGAACTCGGTGTTGGGCTGGCGATCGATCGTGTCGCACTCGCCGTTGAGGCAATAAACATCGGCATCGCAGATCTGCTGGTTCTCTGAAGGCACTGGCGGAATCGGACAGGCATAAACGCGATCGACGGTCAGGCAGGGCACCTCGTCGGTGATGCACTGCTCACGAAGGAAGGTGCAGCCAAGCGCGTCGAGCTCGCCGCAATCGGATTGCGGGATGAGCGGACCACCGCACTGATAAGTTCGCGACCAGGCCCAGCACGGCAAAGTGATATCGGCACCGTTGATGGTCCGGGTTATGGGCGAACTATCGGTGCATACATCCGGTTCGGCAGTGCAATCGGGATTGGCAGCAAAGACCGAGCAGGCCGAGGGATCGGGCGTCGAGCCGTTGTAGCTGTTGAACACACCGAGAGGCGTACCGCCCGGAACAGGTCCAGAGCAGGACAGGATGGTGATGGGTTCGCCTGGCTCTGCACAACCGCCTCCTGGCCCGCCGAAGAATACAAGGCAGCGACCGGGCCGTGTGCCAGCAAATGAACAGGTGCCAGGAAAATAGCCCGAATAGTCGGCGCAATCATCGGTACGATTAAAGGCGGCATTAAGTTCGCTGCACTCGTACCGATGGATCTGATTGAAGTTATGGGTGATGCCGACGTTGCAGGTCTGGGTGCCGCCACCAGGCCCCTGGATGTAGCCGGTATTGCAAGTCTGCTCGTAGGTGCCCGGAGAGATCGGATTGCTCGGCAGGGGTACGCATGTGCCTTGTGCGCCATTGGCCGAAAAGCCGGAGACATAAGTGTAGGGATCACCCACAACCGTCTTGCCAGTGGCGACGGTCGTATTGATCTCGCTGGTCGGGAACGTCGCCCGGGTGGCGAGGGACTCAGTGACCGCCTGATAGCCGACAGAGCTTGGGGCAGCTGCAGCAGCCGCCGGCTCCAGCGACGTCGGATTGTCGTAGAAGCTCTGCTCGGTCGGATTAGCCGTGAAGTTGGGAAGATCGGCGGGCGTTGGAGGCGTTTGGGACGCCGTTACAGCCCGGGGAGCAACGCCACCGCCAAAGGCCTTGCCGTCGGCTTTGGCATCCTGCGTCGGGGTTTGCCCGACAACCATTGAGGGCGAGGACACAAAGAGCGCCAGAGCCAACGGCAGGAGAAGCCGAAGCTGCCTCATTTCGCAGCCGCCTTGTTGAGACGCTGCAGGTAAATCTTCGAAGCAGCCGCGCCCGGGCCACCACCGTTGCGGAAGGTCTCGAGCGCGAACCCGGCGGTGACATTGCCATCGATACGGTCATGCGGCGGCAACGGGGTCTTGCACGAAAAGCCGTCGCAGAGGTCGATCTCGGAGGTGGTAACCACATAGGACGGGACCGACGTGATGTTGAAAGCCCGGAACAACCGGGGGTCGATGCCGATCGCCTTGGTCGACTGCCCCTTGTCGACGACTTTGAGCATCGAGGCGCCGAAGGCCTTGACGCTGTTGTTCTGAAACCCGCGGAAAACAACGAAACCGCCCGCCTTCGATACGTCGCGGACCATGGCGCGGAGCGAGGCCTCCGGCATCGACATGCTGGCAAAAGCGACAAAGCGAGGGCCTTCGGCCTTGCCGGGTCCATCGCGCACGGTGCCGGCGTCGGCAACGAGCTGGTCGAAATCGAAGACGCCGACAGCTGGTTTCTTGAGGCCAGGCGCGGGGGCGCGAAGCCGGTTGGCTTCGGCTGCCTTGCGGGTCAGCAGCGCCTCATCGCGCAGGGCCTCGCCGCGGCGCACGACCTCATCGGCGAACCTCTTGGCGTCGACGGCCTGGTCCTTTGCAGCCGCACGGAGCCGGCCAGCCTCGACGCCCTCGACAGTCTGCGAATACGCATCGGTTGCCCAGATTGTGCTGAGGCCGATCGCGGTGAGCAGAAGAAGGTCAAGGCGGATCATGGCAGAACCTCGACAGGCGCCGACATCATCCGGTCGCGAACAAAGGGAACGTCGGGAAATGGCCGGTTTGAGAAACGCTCGACCCTGTAGCCGGCGCGGTTGAGCATCGCGTCACGACGGCGATCGCGCGTGGTGTCATGCGAACTGTCATCGAGCTCGACCAGGGCAACGACATTGCCGTCCGCAGGATCGACGATCGCGAAGTCGACGATCTTCTGGGAGAACTTGTTCCGGGTGGCGAGGACCTGCCGCTTGTCGACCTCGTCGGAGACCTTGAGCAGGGCGCCCATGGCGACCTGGGGGCAGATCATGTAACCGGGAAGGGCTTCGCCCAGGATGCCGAGGAAGCGATGCTCTGCGCGCGTCAGCAATGGTTTGTGCTCCACCTTGGGGGTCCGATCCAGCATCAAAGGGATGGCAAAGCGAAGACCGACAAAGGCGACGAACAGCACCACGGCAAAGATGACGATGGGGCTGCTCAGCCGGTCGAGGAGCGGGGCGAACCTCACAGGAGGCAGCAGTTACGCTTGCGCCAGACAAGGTAACCCATGTCCTCGCCGATGACGGGAATCATCTGCCCGGAACCAGGCAGCGACGACGCGCCCCCGATCGGCGGACAGGCGAACGGCCCGAAGCCCGGGACAGGATTGGTCGCTTGAAACCGATATTGTGACTTCTGCATGATCGGCATCGGGTATCTGCCGCACAGACCGACTCCCCCGGCCGACCCCCAGAGGATGCCCTGGCGGTGAAGCTTGTAGGCGAAGCGATCGAGCGCCAGACGGCTGCCCTGGACGTGGCCGTACTGCGCCGAGTTGTTGCCGTTGAGGGGGTACATCGTGCCCTGACACCCAGCGCACCAGAACAGGGGATCGAGCGGCAGACCGACAGTCGAGGCGATGCAATCCGCGGCACATGCAGCAACGGCGAGGGGATTGGAAAAGACCACCGCCTCGGGATTGATGATCAGCGTCAGCTCGCTGTCCTGCCAGAGCGGGTCGATCTCGGTGATGTATAGAATATCGATCGAGCCAGGCTCGAGGCAGAGAAAATCGGCAACGAGCTCGAGCCAGTAGATGAGCGGATACATATACCAGTGGACGTGCCAGCCACCGGTCATCTGCTGCTTGCCGCCGACCGCCGACATGCCAGCGAGCGACTTCTGGCCGATGTCGAAGCCGGGATCGAGGCGCAGCCCGCCCAGATTGACGAAGCACCACGGCTTCATAGTGACGTCCGCGAGCCGGACCGGCTCCCAGAACCCGACCGCAATGCCGATGCGTGGGATAGGGTCGAGGCAGGCGCACACCGGCAGGGTCGGGTTCGGCGTGTCGGGGCGCGCCGACGGCCAGATCTCGAGGCCACCGATAGACAACGGGAACAGGCAGCCCCAGCAGATATCGGTGATCGGATTGACGAAGCGGCCACCACACGGGCCAGGGAGCGCCCTCGCCGACTGCGGAGCGGCCAGGAACAGCAGGCCGAAGCAAAGCGTCAGGCGGGCGACGATGCGACGCCAGCGGGTCATAAGACGACCTCCCGCGCCGGTAAACGAGAAGACGCCAAAGAGCCGTTGCCTGCGCAGTAGAGACACCAGATCGAAGGGCAGAGCCGCTGGACACGCGCCGCCGTCCGATACCGTTGCTCATGGTGCAGGCGGACCGACAGCCACACGCCGAAGCCAGCGGACCAGAGATACAGGCCGAAAAGAGCAGCCGGGAGATAGGCCATAAGGCTGTCAGGCGTCATCGCGGACAGACCGAGGATGCCGGCCGTGAACGTTAAAAGCGCCGAACCTGTGGCCGCGAGCAGCGTCCTCGACAGCAGAAGCCCTGGGGTGTCGGGTACCGGCGGGAGCGGCAATTCCGGGCGACCGTGGTAGAACATTAGCGCGCCACCGTCCGGTCAGGGGGACACACATCGGGGAAAGCGCGGTGCAGGCGGACGCGCTCGGGCGTCCAATAGTCGAGGTCGTGACGGACCTTGCGACGGAAGAGAACAACTAGCGAGGCAAGGGACCAAATGCTGACGAGAAAAGCAACGCCGGCAAGGATGGGTTGCTGATTATCGATCGCACGTGAGGCGGCCATAAGAATGGCAGCAGCAAGACAGCTCGCACAAGTTCGGTGCCGAAAACGCCGAAGAGGGAGTGGCTCATGCGCCGGCGGGAGGCCCAAACGGATGAATTCGCGGTAGGTCATCGAGCACGCTCCTCAATACGGAGTGGAGTCGAGGTGGGAGCCTGCCAGCGGTCAGCAGGCAGACCGAGAGCGCGCCGATCGGCACGG
>JBBSOT010000390.1:0-4993 GCA_038259455.1 Hyphomicrobiales bacterium
AGTGGACCCGCTCGGCTATCTCACCACAACGCTTGAGGCCATCGCCAACGGCCACCCCAAATCGCGTCTCGATGAACTGCTGCCGGGTCCGTTCGCGACGGCGTCAAGCTGAAATCGGGACGGCGCGCTCGCACCGCTTACGATGTTCCCTCTGATCCCGGGGGATCAGCCCCGCCGGGGTCGCGTTTGCGACGCCCCTCAGGAGCGGCCGGAAAGCAAGCGCAGCGTTGACCGCGCAAGGGGTTGGTGCGGCCTGCAGGGCGAAGCCCGAAGCCTCGGCCCCTTGAGCGGTCATGCGACGGACGCTTGATGGGCGGATAAAGCAAACGTGGCTCCGGCGGCGCACGCACGGTGGATGAGAACAGATAGCCAGGGCCTGGAAGCTTTCGACGGCGTCGGGGCAAGGATGGCGACCACAGCTGTCTATCGGGTTCGGCACGCCACTCCCGGTTGCAGCCTAACCGAGAAGGAAATCCGGTTAGCAGACCCCGGAAGGACACTCCGATACCTTATCGGCGCTTCGAGCACTCTAAAAAGATGAGTGATCCGATCACCGCACGACACCAGGGGCAGCAGACTATATGGACTGCACTAGGAGCACGAGCACAAGACCGTACTCGACCAATGCGAAGCTCAGACTCCTTGCCAATCCAGCGCCATCCAAATCAGACTAGATAATGTTGGTCTGAAAGCACCCTATAAGAGGCCCGCGCGATGGAGCGCGATCACCTATGCTCGTCCCTTCACCATTCGCGCTGCCGCTATGAGCACACATGCCCCCAGAAAACCTGCTATCAGGTAACCGATCCAGCTATCCGACGCATAGAGGTTTAGAATTGTACCGAACAGAAAATTGAACAGGGCTGCACCGACAATCCCGAGGACAATATTCATCGCTAAGCCCATGTTTGACTTCATGAACTGCTCTGCAAGCCATCCTGCCAGGCCGCCAATCAGAATTGCTGCAATCCAACCCATACGATGTTTCTTTTCCAGCGTGATGGACTATCTCACGAGATGCCCACTAAACGTTGGTTGTTAGCAAATGTTCCAAGGCGTCTGACGTCGAATCTCGGCAAGCAGGCTCCCGACAATCCGCTTCCTTTGCTGCTTGTCGGCACCGGCATTGGCGTGCGGGTGTTGGACAACCCAAGGTTCAACAAGTCAGGTAAAACACTACGAGAACCGAGGGTGAAACCGACAAGGGGGGAATGTCATCTGTGGGCGCCCCCTGAGCTGCAAGGGGAAAGTTGAGCCGAGTTGAAGATCTGTCGGGTGCGGTCATCCGGCCTGTTTGCGCGGGGTCGATGGCCGCTGGCCTGATGGAGTCCGCTGACCAGATCCCTCTCAGGTAATCGAGCTCGACGCTCTGACAGTTCCACGGGTTGTCCTGGACGGTCCGCTACTCGATCCTCATCAGCTCATCTGCACCCTCACAGTTTGGAGCAGCGGCGCATGGCCGTTCCGAACTCGATCAGCTCATTGCCGGCGCGTGATAGACCTCATCGCGGGCGGTTCACTCCGTCGGCGCAGGCGCGAGTTCCGTGGATCCAGCCGGAGTTGAGTTGCGCTCACGGTCTGCAATCAGCGCCTTCATCTCCGCAATCTCCTTGACCTGCGCCGCGATGATTCCGTCAGCTAACTTGCGCACGCGCGGATCGCGGATGTGAGCGCGTTCACTAGTCATGATCGCAATCGAATGGTGAGGGATCATGGCCGACATGTAGGAGACATCATCGACCGTCTCCTGGCTGCGAACCAGCCAGAGCGCCCCTGCGAAAACGAGGGCACTTCCCCCAAGAATGAGAAGATTGAGCCGCTTGTCTTTGTACATAGACCACATGAACCCGAGCATCACGATCGACATGGCGGCGCTCATGACGACTGCCATCCAGAGCCGCGTCTGGGAGAACGTCGCATGGTCGATGGCGTAGGTGTTGAGATACATCAGGCCGAACATCACGACGGTCGATGTCGCGATCATCACAGCGAAGCGGAGATAGGGATTGGCGCGGCGGAGCTCGCTCGGGGGCGTCATGGCAGGACTCGCTTGTTTTGCGTCATCTCCTTCACATAGGGCCTGCCTGCACGGGGACCATATTCCTTCACCGTCGTTCGGACGAATTTGGAGCTCGCAGGAGTCTCGTTTGCGAAAGGCCTTAAGCGTCGAACGCGGCAAGTCTGGCACAGCCATTTGAGAATGAAGAACGCAAGTCATCGTTCTGCCGCGAGCCCGCTGGAACTCCTCCCAGTTTCATACGTAAACTTTGCCTGCGACTTCGAAAAAACGGCGACAGATCCCCACGCCAAATTCGCCTTCGACGCCATCAGGGGGCTGACTTGTGATCCATTCATATTGCGGCGCACCTCCAAGCCCTGAGACTCTGCCATTGAGATGGAATCTCGATCCGGCGCTTGTGCTGATAATCGGCACCACTTGGCTTGCCTACACGCTCCTCGCTAATTCACCCCACGCGAGGATCGGAGCCAGACAGTGGTTCTTCCATTTGGGATGGCTGACGACAATCCTTGCCCTGACCTCTCCCCTTTGCGCCTTATCGGTCTCTCTTTTCTCGGCGCGTGTCGGGCAGCACATGATCCTGACTCTGATCGCGGCGCCCCTTGTCACGTTAGGCCGACCGTGGCGCGCACTGCAAATGGCATTTCCTCGCACCACGGCGTCATTTGGCAAGGCACCGTTCGTCTTTCTTGTGCGTGGCCCCACCTCCGCAACTCTGATGTTCGCAGGCGCCATGTGGTTTTGGCATTCACCTGCACCCTACGCTGCAACGTTTGCGAACCCGTGGGTCTACTGGCTCATGCATGTCAGCACATTCGGAAGCGCACTGCTACTGTGGCGCGTCCTGATCGACCAGCGGCACCAGATGGTGACGGGAATTTCCGCCGGCGCCGTCTCGACCCTGCAGATGACGTTCCTCGGCGCGATAATAACGCTGACGCCTCACGCTCTCTATTCGCAGCACATGCTGACGCCGCTTCAATGGGGCATGACGCAGATCACCGACCAGCAATTGGGCGGCCTTTTAATGTGGGTGCCAGGCTGCACTGTCTTTCTTGCTGTTACACTACTCGGTCTAGGCCGCGCGCTCAGCGACCGGACGCCCACCAATTTAGAGGCGGTGGATATCTGATGAGAGTGAGGCGTGACGTCAGATCCATTCTTTGCGCCTCAGCTCTTGTCGTGGGCTTCCTGGCGACGGCGTCATGCAACGGTCCGGAAGATGAAGAACCTAAAAAAGGTCTCGACGTCCCAATGGCAAAGGCTTCTCACGGGACAGGCGCCACGGCAAATTTCGCCCCTAACCCACCTCCGGGAGAATGGCCGAGCCAAGGCCGGGATCACGCCAACACCCGCTACAGTCCGCTGGACGAGATCGACAGGTCCAATGTCGCGCAGCTAAAACTGGCCTGGACGTTCTCAGATGGCGCTCAGTACGGTCACGAAGGCGCTCCGCTGGTCGTCGGCAAGACGATGTATGTCGTGACGCCGTTCCCAAACGTGGCGTACGCACTCGATCTTTCGAAGCCCGGGGCGCCGATCAAATGGAGCTTTTCGCCCAACCCGTCGCCGATGGCGATCGGCAAGGCCTGCTGCGACGCTGTTCTGCGTGGCTGGGCCTTGGCGGATGGAAAACTTATTTACAACCTCCTGGACGCTCACACGGTCGCGGTGGACGCAGAGACCGGCCACGAAGTGTGGCGGACGAAAACGGACAACGTGGAGAACGGAGCGACGACGACCATGTCGGTCAAGGTCGTCGGCGACAAGGTTCTGGTCGGCAACAGCGGCGGCGAGCTGGGCGTGCATGGCTGGCTGGCGGCGTTGAGCGTCAGGACCGGCAAGGACATTTGGCGCGCGTATAACACGGGACCGGATGACCAGGTAAAGATCGGGCCTGACTTCAACCCGTTCTACGACTGGATGAAGGGCAAGGATCTCGGCCAGACCACCTGGCCCAAGGCCATGGCCGCGCACGGCGGCGCGGCCTCATGGGGATGGGTGACTTACGATCCGGATCTCAACCTCATATATTACGGCACTTCGAATCCCAGTCCGCGCGTGCCAACCCAGCGACCGGGCCTCAATCTCTGGAGCGCCGCGATGTGGGCGCGCGATCCGGATACGGGGATGGCAAAATGGGCGTTCCAGTTCACGCCGCACGATCAGTGGGACTATGATGGAGTCAACGAAAACCTGCTTATCGACAGTCCCTTCGAAGGGCGAACGCGCAAAGCGCTCGTCCAGTTCAATCGCAATGGGTTCGCCTACACGATAGATCGCGAGAACGGCGAAGTGCTGGTTGCCGCTCCGTTCGGAAATCTGAACTGGGCGACCGGCATCGACATGAAGACCGGGCAGCCAATCGTGAACCCGGCCATGCAGCCCAAACCTGAAATCAAGCTTGAGAACGCGTGTCCGACGGATATCGGCGTCAAGGATTGGCAGCCGTCCGCGTTCTCGCCGCACACTGGCCTGCTCTACACGGGCCTGTTCAACGTATGCATGGATCTGACCAACCATCGCCAGTCGTACATCGCCGGCACGCCCTACGATGGCATGGAGATGACCCGGCATGCAGGTCCTGGTGGAAATTGGGGCGCCTTCATCGCTTGGGATCCGGTCCAAGGCAAAAAGGTCTGGGAGATACCTGAAAATTTCATGGTAATGAGCGGCGCCCTGACGACCGGCTCAGATCTTGTCTTTTATGGCACGGTCGACGGCTGGTTCCGCGCCGTCGACGCCATGACGGGCGAAGTGCTGTGGTCCCAGAAACTGGGATCCGGCATCGTGTCTACCCCCATCACCTACCTTGGACCTGATGGGGATCAATACGTCGCAATCTTTGGGGGGGTTGGGGGCGGGTCTATTATCTAAAGCGGCCAGGCTGGATTTCCACCTCGTGTAAACAGGGTGTACGTCTTCAGCCTCGGCCTAAATTACATGCATGGCGGCGCCGGAATGCGAACGACG
>JBBSOT010000391.1:0-4990 GCA_038259455.1 Hyphomicrobiales bacterium
CATGCCCTCGCACGCCAAGATGGTGCAGCCCTACAAGGACGTCGTGCCGATCTTCGCGCGCAACGGCATCGAGGCGCAACTCGACCGCATGCTGCAGCCGCAAGTGACGCTGAAGTCGGGCGGCTACATCATCATCAACCAGACCGAGGCGCTGGTCGCCATCGACGTCAACTCCGGGCGCTCCACCAAGGAGCACTCGATCGAAGAGACGGCGCTGCACACCAATCTGGAGGCTGCCGAGGAAGTTGCCCGGCAGTTGCGCCTGCGCGACCTCGCCGGCCTGATCGTCATCGACTTCATCGACATGGAGGAGAACCGCAACAACCGTGCGGTGGAAAAGCGGCTCAAGGATCACCTGAAGAACGATCGTGCCCGCATCCAGCTCGGCAGGATCTCGCATTTCGGCCTGATGGAGATGTCGCGCCAGCGCATCCGCGCCAGCGTTCTGGAATCGACGATGAAGCCCTGCCCGACATGCGGCGGGACCGGTCATGTCCGTTCCGAATCGTCGGTCGGATTGCTGGTCGTACGCGCCATTGAGGAGTACCTTCTCAAGGATTCGCGCTGCCACATCACGGTCAGGACGCCGACCCCGACGGCACTTTACGTGCTGAACCACAAGCGCAGCTCGCTTGCCGACCTCGAAGTCAAGTTCGGCGTGGTGATTACGGTAGAGATGGACGATGCGGTCGGTGGACAGCATTACGCTATCGACCGTGGACTGGTTGCTGAAAAGCCTGCCGATTTCGTCGAGGTTCTACCCTCGATGGCGCCGGTCGAGGAAGACGACATCGATGACGAGATTGTCGAGATCGACGAGGAAGAGGCCGTAGAGGAGGCTCGTCCGGTCCAAAACCGGCCCGCAGCACCCGAAGGTGGCGAGGATGGCAATCGCGACCGAAAGAGGCGGCGCCGGCGGCGCCGGCGTGGTGGCCGTGACCGCGAGCAAGGGCCGCGTGAGTTCGATGCTGACGGACAGCCGGTTCACGCAGCCGAAAACGGCGGCGAGCAAGGAGAGACTTCTCACGAGGCTTCGTCGGAAAGCGCAGAGTCGTCAGATCCTGTCGATCAGGACTCTGTGTCCGGCGACGCCAGCGAGGATTCGCAGGCCAAGAAGCGGCGGCGCGGCAAGCGCGGCGGCAAGCGTAACCGCAAGGACGGCGTGGAAGCCGGCGAGCAGAATGATGCGCAAGCCAACGACCACAATGAGACCGACCAGGCAGCAGAGCCTGTAGCGGCCGCACAGGTTCACGCGGATCGTGCTGTCGAAGCCGACGTAAGCGTCGATGCCGAAGCGGTCGTAGAGGCCGACGGTGCGGCTGAGAAACCGAAGAAGCCTCGCCGGGCAGCCAAGCCCAAAAAGCCGGTCGCTGAAAAGGCTGCCTCCGAAACCGAGCCAGAAGCCGCAGTGAATGACGCCGCTCCCGGTTCTGACGGACCTACCGACGTCGCTGCCGAGAAGCCCAAGAAGCCGCGCGCGCCGCGACGCAAGGCGGCTGCGACGGCGGCAGAGACGGCGGAAGCCGTGGTGTCTTCGGCAAGGCCGGAGGCGGAAGCAGAACCGGCCAGCGACCAGCCCAAGAAGGGCGGATGGTGGCAGAGACGCAGCTTCTTCTAAGCCAGAGAAAAGTTCGATTGCAAAAGGGCCGCATCTTCGCGGCCCTTTTCTTTGGCCACGGCAATCGGCTGTAGGGCGCGGATAGCTTGTTTCCAGCCCCGATGGCGGCCAGAGCGCTTGAGGCCACTGGCAGGCTTGGCGATGGAGAATGCACACCAGGCAATAGAGATCCGCGACCTGCGCAGCGCAGCAGCGCGGAGGACACCCTAAACGCGAAAAGGCCGGGCTCTCAGGCCCGGCCTTTTCTGTCAAAGTACAGGTCTTTAGTTGACTGCATCCTTGAGGCCCTTGCCGGCCGAGAACTTCGGAACGGTACGAGCAGGAATATTCACGGCAGCGCCGGTCTGCGGATTGCGACCAGTCGATGCGGCGCGCTGGGAAACGGTGAAATTCCCGAAGCCCACCAGACGCACGTCCCCGCCCTTCTTCAACTCGCCGGTGATGACGGAGAACACAGCATCGACGGCCGACTGCGCGTCGCCCTTTGAAATGCTGGCCGCATCGGCGACGGCTGATACTAGTTCGTTCTTATTCATAAAATTTCCCTTCCATGAGAAAACCGGAACTTACGACTCGGCCGGCAGGAAACGGACTTTAGAAAGAAGTGTTCCGTCAACCAAGTCAGAAATCGCCATGAAAGCAAAAAAAAGCCCGAAAAAGGTGGGTTTCTGCACAGAAAAGCCGGGCGCGAAGCCCGGCTTTTCGTGTTGCAGCGCAGCACCGGCCAATGGTGCTAGTGGGCGAAGGTCTTGCCCGTATCGTCTGCCGCGTCGACGGCAGCGGCGGGCGGCGTAACAGGCTCCACCCATTCGATCGCCTCAGGCATGCGAACCAGCGCATGCTGAAGCACCTCGCCGACGCGTGCGACCGGGATGATCTCCATGCCGCTTTTCACATTGTCCGGGATATCGGCCAGATCCTTGGCGTTTTCTTCCGGAATGAGCACCTTCTTGATGCCACCGCGCAATGCGGCGAGCAGCTTCTCCTTCAATCCGCCGATCGGCAGGACCCTGCCACGCAGCGTGATCTCGCCGGTCATCGCAACATCCGCCCGCACCGGAATTCCGGTAAGGATCGAGACGATCGCGGTGACCATCGCCACGCCGGCCGACGGGCCGTCCTTCGGGGTTGCCCCCTCGGGCACGTGCACGTGGATGTCCCGCTTGTCGAACAGTGGCGGCTCGACGCCGAAATCGATGGCTCTCGAGCGAACATAGGAGGCCGCTGCGGAGATCGATTCCTTCATCACGTCCTTCAGGTTGCCGGTCACCGTCATGCGACCCTTGCCGGGCATCATGACACCTTCGACCGTCAGAAGTTCGCCACCGACTTCAGTCCAGGCAAGACCCGTCACGACGCCGACCTGATCATCCGTCTCGACCTGGCCGTATCGGAAGCGCGGCACGCCGAGATAGTCGGATATGTTTTCGGCCGTGACATGCACCGATTCAACCTTGTCCTTCAGGATCGTCGTCACAGCCTTGCGCCCGAGCTTCATCAACTCGCGCTCGAGACTGCGCACGCCGGCTTCCCGCGTATAGGTCTGCACGATGGCCCGGATCGCCTCGTCGCTCACCGAAAACTCCTTCGGCTGCAACGCGTGATCGCGGATCGCCTTTGGCAGCAGATGCCGCTTGGCGATTTCCACCTTCTCGTCCTCGGTGTAGCCGGCAATACGGATGATCTCCATGCGGTCCATCAAGGGCGCTGGGATGTTCAGCGTATTGGCCGTCGTCACGAACATGACGCTCGACAGGTCGTATTCGACCTCAAGGTAGTGATCCATGAAGGTCGAGTTCTGCTCCGGATCGAGCACCTCAAGCAAAGCCGATGACGGATCGCCACGGAAGTCCTGGCCCATCTTGTCGATCTCGTCGAGCAGGAAGAGCGGATTGGACTTCTTTGCCTTCTTCATCGACTGGATGACCTTGCCGGGCATCGAGCCGATATAGGTGCGACGGTGACCACTGATCTCGGCCTCGTCGCGCACGCCGCCAAGTGCCATGCGGATGAACTCGCGCCCCGTTGCCTTGGCAATCGACTTGCCAAGCGAGGTCTTGCCGACGCCGGGAGGTCCGACGAGGCACAGGATCGGCCCCTTCAGCTTCTTCTGGCGGCTCTGGACGGCGAGGTATTCGACAATGCGGTCCTTGACCTTGTCGAGACCGTAGTGGTCGATGTCGAGAACTTCCTGCGCGAAATGCAGGTCCTGCTTGACCTTCGAGTTCTTGCCCCACGGTATCGACAGAATCCAGTCCAGGTAGTTGCGCACGACCGTCGATTCGGCTGACATGGGCGACATCGAGCGCAGCTTCTTCAACTCGGCATCCGCCTTTTCGCGGGCCTCCTTGGAAAGCTTTGTCTTCTTGATGCGCGCCTCGATTTCGGCCGCTTCGTCGCGGCCGTCCTCGCCCTCGCCGAGCTCCTTCTGGATCGCCTTCATCTGCTCGTTCAGATAGTACTCGCGCTGCGTCTTCTCCATCTGGCGCTTGACGCGCGAGCGGATGCGCTTTTCCACCTGCAACACAGAGATCTCGGCTTCCATGAAGCCCATTGCCTTCTCAAGCCGTTCCTTGACGGACAGCGTGGCCAGCATCTCCTGCTTCTCGGGAATCTTGATCGCAAGGTGCGAAGCGACCGTGTCGGCGAGCTTGGAATAGTCGTCGATCTGGCTTGCCGCGCCGACCACTTCGGGAGAAATCTTCTTGTTCAGCTTGACGTAGTTCTCGAAGTCGGAAACCACCGAGCGGGCCAGCGCCTCGACCTCGATTTCTTCCTCTTCGGGTTCGGCAAGCACCGCCGCGCTGGCTTCGTGAAAATCCTCACGCGCGGTGAACTCGCTGATTTTTGCGCGCGCGGTGCCCTCGACCAGCACCTTTACGGTGCCGTCCGGTAATTTCAGCAGCTGCAGCACATTGGCCAGCGTACCGACGTCGAAAATAGCGTCGGCCGCAGGATCATCGTCTGCAGCATTCATCTGCGTCGCAAGCAGAATCTGCTTTTCGGCGCCCATCACCTCTTCCAGCGCCTTGATCGACTTTTCCCGGCCCACGAAGAGCGGAACGATCATATGCGGGAACACAACGATGTCGCGCAGCGGGAGAACTGCGAAAACGCCGTCTGCAGAGGTCCTGGATACTTTGGCCATTGTCCAACCTTTCCTGTCGCAGCCGCCATTGGCCGACCGCGAATCTCATATTAACGACCGGGAACCGTCTCGCCTACCATGTTATGGGGATATGGTTTTCAGCACGAAATTCAGTTCAGAGCCTTCCGTGATTAGGTGGATAGCCAAGGGCCAAAGGTCAAGGGCATCGCTGATCCTGAATGCCAGCCATTCGCACCACCTGGCGGGTGCTGCCCGACCGAGCG
>JBBSOT010000392.1:0-4988 GCA_038259455.1 Hyphomicrobiales bacterium
TGACGATCCAGCCGAACTCGACGGTCTGCTCAGGCGCCTCGCCGACAACCTCAAGCATGCGCTGGAGGAGCGCTCGGCGTTGAAGTCGACTGATCCTGAGATCGTGCGGCTGACCCAGCTTGCCGAAACCGCCACGACCGAGGGCGCAATATCCACCGCCGTCTCACTCTACGAGCAGGCAAAGTCACGCATCGGCGAACTTGAGAAGTCGGTGACGACGGCAGAGGATGACATCCGAAACCGCCGTATCGAATTTGCCGAGGTGTATGCAGGCAGTGCCGGTGCCCGCGCTTTTGCGCTCGATTATCGTGGCGCGGCGAACGACTTCGGACTGGCAGCGGAACAGGTCGCGCGCTGGGACGAGCAACTCAGCGAGCGATACCTGTTGGCGCAGTCCCGCGCGCTCACGGATCTTGGAAACATCCGTGGCGATACACCGGCGCTGGAGGACGCAGTGAAGTTGCTGGACGGACTGGCGCTCAATGCCGATGCCGTACTGAAAACTGAAATCCTTACAGCGCTTGCGGATGCGCTCGCGGATCTGGGACGGCGACAGGTTGCCAATGCTTCGCTGGAACGCGCCGTTGCGACCTATCGCGAGATCCTTGATGGCGACGCCGAGATCGACCGTGCCGAGTTATTGCGCCGTCTTGGTGTAGCCCTTGTGTCGCTCGGCCGCCGTGACATAGGCACCGTGCGCCTTAAAGATGCGGTTCTGGAACTAGAGGCCTCGCTGGACCTGAGTCCGCGCGCAACCTCGCCTCTCCAATGGGCAGCCCTCCAGGTCAATCTCGGCCAGGCTGGAATCGAGCTTTGGGAGCGCAATCGGAAGAACGAAACACTCGGCGGCGCAATCGATCATTATCACGCGGCGCTCGATGTGTTTGATCCGCTCACCGCGCCCGCGTCCCGGGCGTCGGCGCAGCTCGGCCTTGGCAGGGCATTGCGGCTGGCTGGTCTGCAAAGCGCCGGGGGAGAACTGCCGGGCCGCTTCTTTGGTATCTTCAATTCAAGCAAGTCGGACAGAACTGCCGAAGCCAGAGCATTGTTCAGTAGATCGCTCGACGCATTCGATGCCGCGCTCGAAGCGTGCAATCGCGAGACCTATCCGGTGTGCTGGGCATCCGCCCAGCACGGCCGCGCGGTAGCGCAATACTCGCTCGGCGCGACCGATACGACAGACGACAGCGCTTCCTTCAGCTATTTCCGGCAATCGATGGCTTCGTTCGAGAACGCGCTTAGCGAACAGAGGCTGGACATGGCGCCTGTTGACTGGGCAGAAATCTATGCCAGCCGCGCTGAGATGCTGTCGCGTTTTGCCGAGAAATCTGCCGACGGTATCAGACTCATATATCTCGCGGAGGCGGCACGGGGCTATCGAGATGCACTTGCCGCGATCAGCGCGCAAAGCCTGCCTGCATTGTGGTTCGACATTGGCGGGCGACTTGCTGAAACACACCGATCGATTGTGCCTGAGGACAAGCGCGAAGGCGCTGCAGTCAGAAACGTAGGGACCAGCCTGGACGCTCAGCGTGCATCGCTCTCAGGACTCGATCCCGTAGATGATCGGGCGCAGTGGTTAGAACGAACGTCCGAGATTGCCGACAACCTCAGTTGGATGGGCTCACTCTCCGAGACGCCTGGACCCGTTGAGGAAGCGATCGCTATCGCTGCGAAGTACGGGTTTCCAAGTGCGGACTATTACCTCAGCCTGGGGTTTGTCCTTCTTGCCAACGCCGAGCAGAACGGATTACCGGAAAAGGCGCGCGCGGCGCGCCGTGCGTTCGAAGAAAACGATCGGCAGGACGGAAGCATGGCTGGCGTGCTCGTTGAGGACGCAGACAAGGCATTGGCAGCTTTCTCGACACCGCAGCTGCATGATGCTGCCGCCCGCTATCGGGACGCGCTGACGCCGCAGGCGCGTAGCCAGGATCCGGACCAGTGGGCACGAAACCAGGACGATCTGGCCGCGATCCTGCTTGTGCTCGACAAGCGCGATGCCGTCGAGCCGGAGTGAGTAAACGCGAGAAACGATATGACGAAACATGCCTTGGCCGGATACTTCGTCGCCGCAACGCTCGCCGGCATGTTGCTGCCGCCGCCGACATTGTTCCTGCAGTCCGGAATAGCGCAGGCGCAGACGGGCCTGCCGCGTCTAGTGATGATGGTCACCTACCATGTCGACAGTGAGTATCACGAGGAGTTCAGGGCCTGGATCAGCGAATTTCGCGCCCTCGTCGAAAAGCAGATCGACGAAGGCAAGCTGTCGCAGACCGATATCTGCGCGTACAAGTCCTGGCGCGTGCTGGGCCCGGACCCGGCCGGCCTCAGCGAGAGTTTCATATTCATTTTCGAACCGGTAATCCCAATCGCTAACTACCGGCTTGCTCACTACATATCGCAGGCACTTGACCCGGAAGCGTCGAACAAGATGATGGAGCGCTTCAGTCTCATGACCCAAGGCACAAATCCGGAAATCGTGTATGGCTCTCCTCTCGATCTCTCCGTCGACGCCATCAATCTAGGCGCGGTCTGCGAATTCTGACCGGCGCCGTGGCGCCAGGTCCACACGATTAAACGAGCGAGGTGGGACACCGGTCGCCTTCAATGTTGAGTTTACGAGCCTGCGGCACGAACCACATCATCGAGACCTATCGTGATATCGGCGAAACGCCGAGGAAACTGCTGGCGGTCGGCGGCGGTAAGCTCGCTTGAGATCTCGATTGACGCTGTTGTGGCCATACCACTAGAATCAAGATGTGATTTCCGTCTCGCAACGGATCGTGGTCATTCCCAATTCCGCCAGAAACATCGGTTTACATGCCGGCACGCTCGGGCATGGGGTGCGGGCGCTCAATGGCAACAAGGATTCGAAATATGAGTGTAAAAGCAATCGTGACTGCTGTCGTGGTCGTCGCCGCTCTCGTTGCGCCGGCTCTTGCACAGGACAGCAAAGCGCTCACGCCCGGCATCGTAGAACAGCTCGATCTTGCCTCCAAGCTCACCAACTATGGCATGGAGCGCAACGACCCGATCCTGCTGCTCGCAGCGGCCCGTCTGATGACAACTGTCTCGCCCGAAGGGGTCGAGGCGCAACCGGCGATGGGGGCCGCCGACCTCATTGCCAAGGCGAAGGAGATCTCGGGCGACAACGGGTCAGTAACTACGCTTGCCGACGAGATCGAATCCGAGGTCTCGCGCGGCCTCTGCTATGGTTCGGGAACTGTTTACGGCTGCTTCTGATATGAAAAATCCGGGCGGCGGCAATCGTCATCCCGGTTTCGAATATGCAGGAACCGCAGAGACTTCTTACTGAACTAATCCCCGCCTATGCAATGTCGGTGGAAGCAGGTTTTCGAGACCTGCTTCCACGCAACCAGTCAGATCAGAACTTGCTGGTTTCGTCGTAGAACTTTACCGCATTTTCTCCAGTGATGATCGGCGAAGGCAGCGCAGTTTCTTTGTCGGGCACGCCTCCAGCCACGATGGCCATGGCCCGGTTGAACCCGGCGCGGCCAATCTGGTCCGAGGAATTACGGCCAGTGGCACCGTAATTCGACCCGTCACGCATAATCTCTTTCAGAGTACCCATTTCGCCATCGACCGAAGCGATGAATATGGCGTCGGCCTTGCCGGCGTCGGCGATGGCCTTCTGAGCTCCGAGGCACATCGAATCGTTCTCACAAAAGACCGCGTCGAGGTCGTTGTTCTTGGTGAGCAGGTCTTCCATCTGGGTGAAGCCCCCATCAGCGCTCCATTCGCCCCAGCCTGGCGCCACGATGGCCTCAACTTCGGTACCCTGGAACTTCGATTGCACGCCATCTGACCGATTGGACCCGATCGTGTTGTCGGCCGGGCCGCCACGAATGACGGCGACCTTCCCCTTGCCGTTCAATCGATCGACGATGTATTCGCCGATGCCTTCACCGATTGCGCGATTGTCAGGACCTACCCAAGCCGCATAGTCGCCGCCTTTGAGCAGCCGGTCGACCATGACGATTGGTGTGCCCGTCTGGTTGATTGATTCAAGCGCTGCAGGCGCAGCCTCGATCCAGGCGCCCGAGATGATGAACACGTCGACTTTCTGGTTGAGCAGGTCTTCGACATCAGACGTTAGCTTGGCGACGTCGCCATTGGCGTCGGTCGACAGCACCTTGATGTTGGAAAAGTGGCTTGCCTCGTCTTTCACGGCGGCATCCATGCCGACAAAATAGGCGCAGCACAGTGACAGATTGACCATGCCAATCTTGATCTCCTTTTCCTGTGCCCAAGCCGACGGTATGCTAAGCGCAGTCAAGGCCAGTCCTGTCACCAGGCCCGCCCTCAGTTTCGCAAATATGGTCATTAAATCCTCCCTTAGTAAGCCGACTTCAGAGCCGGCGGTTTCTATACCTTCTTGCGCCTGGCAAGCACCGCCACCAGGATGATCAAGCCCTTCAAAAGCTGCTGGTAGTAAGAATCGACGTTGAAAAGATTGAGTACGTTGTCGACGACGGCGAGCGCGAGAACGCCGCCGAGAACGCCTACCGTCGTGCCGCCACCACCGCCAAGCAGTCCACCGCCAATGACAACGGCAGCGATCGCATCAAGCTCGTAACCAACACCGACGCTTGGCTGGGCGATGCCCAACCGTGATGCAAGCAGGACACCGGCAATAGCCGCGAAAACTCCGCAAGCAACATACGCAAAGATCAGGTGTTTACCTACATCCACGCCAGCAAGGCGAACGGCCTCTTTGTTGACGCCGAGGGCGAATGCGGCGCGACCAGATACAGTATGGTTGAGGTAGAACCATACCACTGGCACAGCTAGCGCAAATATGATGAAGGCGACCGGAACCGGTCCAACGAAGGCGCCACCGATCAAGCCGCGAAACATTTCGTCCAGCGGATAGCGCGGCGTGTCCGCATAAACATAAGACAAACCGCGCAGGCTTCCCATTGTCGCCAGGGTCACGATGAAGGGCTGCAGATTGAAGCGGGCAGTCA
>JBBSOT010000393.1:0-4987 GCA_038259455.1 Hyphomicrobiales bacterium
TGGCAAGCGGTGTGTTGTATATACAACACACCGCTTGCCAGGGGCTGCCGCCCCGTGCACCCCGTCGCGTTTTGCTGTCATTCGTGCTATAATAAAAGTTACGAATGGAGAACTTGCCATGTCACCCGCTGCCGTCGCCGATCCAATCCTGAAGCGCTTTCGCGCTGCGCTCGACGAACTGTACGGCGACCGGCTCGAACGCGTCGTGCTGTTTGGCTCCCGCGCACGTGGCGATGCTCGCGCGGATTCGGATTACGACATTGCGGTGTTTCTCAAAGACTTTGCCGACCGTTGGCAGGAAGTGGACCGCATTATCCCGGTCGTTACCGATATTCTCTATGAGGACGAGGCTTTCATTCACGCAATGCCGTACCGGGCAGGCGCGTATCAGGATCGCACGTCGCTGATGCGGGAAATTCGCCGTGAAGGCGTCGATTTGTGACACCGGAAGCTGCCGATCATCTCGATAAGGCCCGTCAATGTTTGGCCCGCGCGCGGATCATCCTGACCGCCGGTGTCGGCGAGGATGCTGGCCGCAATGCCTACCTTGCGGCCTTTCATGCTGCGCAGGCCCTCATCGCCGCGCGCACGGGCAAAGATGCCAAGACCCACAAAGGTGTTCATACCGAATTTGCGCGATTGACCAGAAACGAACCGCGCCTCGATGCGGAGCTGCGCCGTTTCCTGCCGCAAGCGTATGACATGAAAGCAATCGCGGACTACGAGCTGGGGCCGGGCGCGGACGTGCCTCTCGACCGGGCGAGCGCGGCGATTGAGACCGCTGAACGGTTTATCGAGTGCATAACCGGGCTTCTCGCGTAAGCCGCCGATCAACATCTTGTGTCGTGGAGAGTGAAGAAGAAACACACCGCGCCAAGTAATCGCGCGGCTTTTCGCGGCCTCAAAATCAAGTATAAAACGGGCGGCGGCACGGATTTTCTTTTTTGCCGCTCTGGCGACTTCGCGAGGACTTAAAAAAATTTGTCATAATGAGCGTTATGCGGCTTTCGCCCATTCGCCCAGGATCAGCGGCGATACAAGATATAGACCCAAGTGGCAGAACGACAGCGTTGTTGCGGGAAACCACAATTAAGTTTAGTTGACATTCAAAATGGCTTTGGCTCCCGCTCTACCAGAAACATCCGCATTAGCCTGCCTTCACCAAGCGCTTCATCGAGAACGCGGAATGCGAAAAATGGAATGAGCACCAGCAGCATAATAAGATAGCCGGCGAGCGTTTCCTCCAACCGAGGCCCCACAAGCACGGCCAGCGAGGCTGCAATCGATTGACGATGAAATAGACCGACGATGGCTTCCTCAAAGATGGTCATGATGATCAGCAGCACCAAGAAGCCGAATGCTTTGTGCAGCGTCGGCCAGATCAGCGCGCGCGCTGAGTTATGCTCGCCGATCTTCATCGCGTATCCAAGCATCATGAACTTGGCCAACAATGCGGCCTTCACAACTGCAATGCCCCAGACAATCGAATCAATGCCCTGCGCGTGAAGCACCGCCGCCTTTAGCAGGACCACCGCGCCAATAGTGATATAGAGATAGACAAAGAGGATTACGAATTCTTTGAGTTCGCGCACAGCACGCCGGTGCAGTGTCTCTTTCGCAGTCGTGGTTGCCATTATCGTCTCCTGCTGGGAATGTCAGTGTCTTAAACTAGCGTTCCTCAGATTTCGGGTCGTTGCAAGGACATGATTGTTCTTTGGGGTATCCCGAACAACGGAAATGTCCGGATCACGACGGCGGACTGTGAGATTGTCATTGTCGTGACCTCCGGAGATCCGTCTCACGTGATGTGTCAAACACTACTTGATCATACAATGACAGCCGTTCGAAAAATTTTCGTGCTTTATCGAATAAAAGATCTTTTATTGGCCGTGGCGTTCTGCCGTCTTTCATTATGTCGCCTATCTTCTTATTTCCATCAATAGCATCGAACCAACTGTGTTCTGTCGAATCTAATGGCAGAAAAAGGTCTTTAAAGGTATGGCTTCGGTTGATCAGTACGGCCGCAGCTCCAGGAGGCAGTCGCTCTTGAATACAGATCGTATCTGCCCTGTGAATAGGCACGTAATCGAGCCAGCCATCCCCGATAAGGGTGACTTGGCGCACGCATTCTGGATTATCGTTTCGGTACGCTATCATGCTATGACGAACCATTGTGCCTCGAAAGAGCTCGACTGCGGCATACTGTTCTACTAACGAAAGCTTCGCTATCTGACCAGCCTGTGGGATCCTTGTCATAATACCACAATGAGTGCTGTAAGGTGCTTGTCTTATCCAACGGCCGAACGTCAGTCCTCCTGTTTCAATAAAGTCAAATAATTGCGGGACTGAATACGCCCGGTCCTGCGGGTGCAGAAGAGCGTCGGCAAGTGCCGCCGCATTCCGGAAATCCGGGGCCTCGCGCATCAAGACTTCCAGCGGATGTCCGGGAGGCAATGCCTTGAGCGTAACAACGAGATCTTTAATAGCCCGATCACTGGCAGAGATATTGATCCGCCTACAGAATTCTTGCAGCATGTAGATGCCGGTCCGCCCGTAAGGCGCATACACCATGAGCTGCATCGCTCCATTTGGCTTGAGCACACCGCGCAATGCCTTGAGGCCCATATCAGGGTCCGCAAGGTGATGCAGAACCCCCGTACAAACAATCTGATCAAAGCTCTCCTTCAACTCGTCGACCCGTTCAATCGGCAGTTGTTGAACGCGAAGATTCTCCAAGTTGTATTTTTGCTTGAGCTCTTCGGTACAGCGTACGCTTGTCGCGCTGAAATCGATACCGGTAACCTGGGCTCCAGGCCAACGCAGAGCGTGCTTTACCGCTTGGGATGTTCCGCAACCCGCAACGAGGATGGTATTATCCTCTCGGTAAGATCGGGCTGGCCAAAATAAATGATAATCGGCGCGGCGCCGTTCACGGTCCTGCCAGACGCGCTTATATTTGTCTAAGTTATCGAGCGGGGGAGGATAGGGATAAACGTCATAGAAAGCCCGGATCTCACTCGCGACGTCAGACAATCTCGGCTGATACTCTTGTTTTTTCATCGTGAATACCGTCAGGATGCAGGATCGCGTATAAAGATGGACCTACGAAGGCCATCAGCGACAGGGTCCTGCGCCCATGCATGGGATTACTCCATGCATGGGGCATTGCTCACCGCGTATAATGCGCGCCCCGCGCACCCGTGGTTATCCCTGACCGAGGAGGTCAGGAATGGCTGTGAACCGCGACTTGCGCCATTACAGCGTCCAGGTTAAACGACGCGGGTCGCTGCCGCGGCGGGAATTTGATGAAGTCCGCGATCTGCTCTGCGACCACCTCTTGCATCAAGTACATCTGGGGGATGTGATCGACCATCCAATCCCAGTAAGTGTTTGAGTTATAATCGGCCCGTTCGAACGGATCGCGACGGAGATTGATGATAGTCGGCACCCGCAGCTTTACCAGCGGCTCCTGCCAAATCCTCATTGTGTGTTGACGTTGCTCGGCTAAAATAAATTTGTAGTCACCAACCCGTACCGCCATTACGTCGCCGTCATCGCTAAAGTAGACGAGGGACCTTCTGGGGCTCTCCTTCACCTCACCGGTTAGATAAGGAATTAGATTGTAGCCGTCGAGATGAACATTGAATTTCTTACCGTCGACTGTGCAGCCGTCGAGGAGCTTTTGAGTGATGTCGAGATCGCCGGCGGCGGCCAGTAGCGTCGGAAACATATCGATATGGCTGACGATGCCATTCAACACGGAGCCGGCCTTGATCTTGCCCGGCCAGCGAATGAAGCATGGTACGCGCCATCCACCCTCCCAGTTGGAGTTCTTCTGGCCCCGGAACGGCGTGTTTGCGCCGTCCGGCCAAGTGTCGTTCTCCGGCCCGTTGTCGGTAGAATACATGACAATGGTGTTGTCGGCGATTCCCAATTCGTCGAGCTTGTCGAGCATCATCCCGATCTGCTCGTCATGGACCACCATGCGATCGCTATACGGGTCCTGTCCGCTCTTGCCGAGGTTCTTTTCTGCGACATGGGTCCTGAAGTGCATAGCCGTCGAATTATACCAAAGGAAAAACGGCTGATCCGCTTTGGCCTGCGTCTCCATCCACGCCAGGGCTCGGTCGGTGATCTCTTCGTCGATGGTTTCCATGCGCTTCTTGGTCAACGGACCGGTATCAACGACGGTCTGCCCGCCCTTGCCGTCGGAGAGACAGTGAAGCACACCGCGGGGTCCGAACTTCTTCCTGAATTCCGGGTCCTTGGGATAGTCGGGCAACTCCGGCTCTTCCTCGGCGTTGAGGTGGTAGAGATTGCCAAAGAATTCATCAAAGCCATGTACGGTTGGCAGGAATTCATCCCTGTCCCCGAGATGGTTCTTGCCGAACTGGCCGGTGGCGTAGCCGAGCGGCTTGAGAAGTTCGGCGATTGTCGGGTCTTCCTTTTGCAGTCCAACCGTGGCTCCGGGCATGCCGACCTTGGTCAGGCCCGTGCGGATCGGGTTCTGACCGGTGATGAAGCAGGCACGACCGGCGGTGCAGCTCTGCTGAGCATAATAGTCGGTGAAGGTCACTCCCTCGGTCGCAAGTCTGTCAATGTTGGGGGTCCGATAGCCCATCATGCCGCGACTGAAATGGCTGATGTTCCAGATGCCGATGTCGTCCCCCCAGAGGATGAGGATGTTCGGCTTACTTGATTTCGGCATGTTAAACTCCTTTTGTTAAGTTGACGATTTCGGTGCTGCTTCTTCGTATTTCCGCCGCTTAGCTATACCAGGCGAAGCAGCACGGCGAAAAGCGCGAAGACCCCAACAAGCAGGAGGGCGATTGTTACCGCGTAGAGCGGTGTTTGCTTTCCCTCATTTGTCATACCTGCGACTGCCGCGAAACTTCCGCTCCACAGATATCGGATTGTCCAATGGAACTGCCAAATTGATACGATGAGCGCTAGGATTCCGCAGGAAATTAGCGCCAGCCCCAGGTAA
>JBBSOT010000394.1:0-4979 GCA_038259455.1 Hyphomicrobiales bacterium
CAAGATCATCGACGTGGCAGGACGCGTCGACCTGAGCGGCCGAGGGTGTGGGTTCCGTCGGTCGTTCCCAAAAGCCGGGCCGGCGTGCCGACCTCGGTTCAGGTGTCGTTAGACGGTTACAGATCGACCCAGATCCGACATGCCGCACAGGTCACCGGATCGTTACCCTGCCAACCTTCTTCGGGTGGAAGATCGGTGGATGCGCGCGGGCGTCATCGTGACACTGCAGGTCAGCAAGACGAGGCTGTCTAGCTAGGAAACGAGATCGTGCCGGGTCGCATCCGAAGCTTCGGGTCGCGTTGGCGCCCTCCGATGTGAGAAGTTGGTGCCGCCCGCCAGCGAGGTCGACCGAAACTGCGATGTGGTCGGGCCGCATTGCCTAGCCATAGTAGCCAAAGGTGTCTTCCGGAGCGACAGTCTCGATCCGTTGAAGGGCCTGATGTCCGGAGTATCCGCCGTTGCGGGTGCGAGAGGTATGAAGGCCGTCATAAGCGTGATCAAAGAGTCGGATAGAAGCGTCCAGCTTCGTAACGAAGACGCGGAACAGGAAATCCGCGTTGAGATTCCTGAAGAATTCCATGATGCGGTATGGACGGGTTGCTGTCGTTGTAACCGACAAACTGCGGTCATACGGCGGCGCTTTGAAGGAGATCGGTGCAGCCGACAGGCAAGAAACCGGCCGCTGGATGAACAATCGCGCCGAATATTCTCACTTGCCATTTCGACGACGTGAGCGAGCGATGCTTCCGTTTCGACGCATGCGAAGTCTACAGAAATTCGTCTCCGTCCACGCCTCGATCAGCAATCATTTCAACCAGGAGCGTCATCTCTACTCACGCAACAATTTCAAGCTTAACCGCGCCGCTGCTCTCGCCGAGTGGCGTCAACTCGGCGCAGCATAACAGATATCCATCCTGCTGATTCCGCGACTGGGTCTCAACGCTCTGACAGCGCCCTCAAAACGGATGCAATACTACTTTCCCTTCTGTCTCGCGGATTAACCAGAGCTTTAACTTCGACTGTCAGCTATAGGGCGGACTAATATGGGGTGGAATCGCCTATGTCTAAGTCGCTGCCAATGTCAGAGGGCGTCTTTACCGATATTGAGAGTCTGCGAAGCCTCCTCGATGCGGTCCCGCACCCAATCTTCATAAAAGACGACCAGACACGGTGGGTTGTCGTCAATGAGATGATGTGCCAGCTCATGAATCGAGGCTACGACGATCTTGTCGGTCAATTCGACGAAGCCTTCTTTCCCCGCGAGCAGATTGACGTCTTCCGGTCAAACGATCTGCACGTCCTCGCCACCGGCGAGATTAACGAAAACGAAGAGCTGTTTTCTGACGGAGATGGCCGTCTGCGGACGATTGTCACCCGAAAAAAACGTGTACTGCTCACCAACGGTGTCCGGCTGCTCGTCGGCTGCATCACCGATATTTCTGATTTCCGCTGCGCGGAAGCCCTCATCCGCCATCACGCCGACCATGACGCCCTGACGGGTCTTGCCAATCGCCGCTCCTTCCGCAACCGTATCGAGGAACATTCGGCCCGCGCCAATCGCTCCAGCAGCGGATTCGCGATCCTCCTTGTCGATCTCGACGACTTCAAGCCGGTCAATGACATTTATGGCCACGCTGCAGGCGACAGCGTTCTTTGTGAGGTCTCGCGTCGGCTTGAGAAAGTAGTTCGCAAGGGCGATACGGTTGCTCGGCTCGGAGGCGACGAGTTCGCAATCGCAGCAGAAACGAAGCGATCACCCGCAACGGAGGCGAGTCGCCTTGCTTCGCGCGTTATTGCCGCGATTCGAAAGCCGATCATGGTCGGCGAGGTGTCCATAGAAGTCGGCGCTTCTATCGGTATTGCAAAATCCTCTGTTGACGGAAACACTGCTGAAGGATTGTTGCACGCTGCCGACCTCGCCATGTACCGTGGTAAGCACGAAGGCCGCGGCACCTACCGGTTCTTCAGTCCTGAGATGGATATAGAGGTCCGCGAGCAGATTGCGCTTGAGACGGAGTTCCGAAAGGCGGTCGCCGGCGGCGAAATTCAGCCCTACTATCAGCCGCTGATTTCCCTGGTTGACAACCAACTGTTAGGCTTCGAGATTCTCGCGCGCTGGCATCACAGTGAGCGCGGTTTGATCCCGCCCGATATGTTTATCCCCCTGGCTGAGAAGCTGGGCCTTATTTCCGGGCTCTCGCTTTCGCTCCTTCGCCGCGCAGGTGAGGATGCTAAAACGTGGCCGGACCATCTCCGTCTCTCGCTCAACATCTCGCCCTTCCAGCTCAGCGACCCGACGTTGCCGATAGCATTGATAGGCGTACTCAATGAGGTTGGTTTCCCCCCTGGCCGGCTCGAAGTCGAAATTACTGAAAGCGCATTGGTGTCCGACCTATCGTCCGCGAAGGCTATTCTTACTTCCTTCCAAAACCTCGGTATTCGGGTCGCGCTCGACGATTTCGGCACTGGATACTCGAGCTTGCACCATCTGCGCGAACTACGATTCGACACGATCAAGATCGATCGCTCTTTCGTGCAGTCAATACGGACAAACCCCGAGAGCGAAATGATCGTCAACGCTATTCTAGGGCTCGCGAGGAACCTCGGCATATCCGCGACGGCTGAGGGCATCGAAAACACCGACGTTCTGCAGCACATGACTGACGGAGGCGCTAAGGTTGGCCAAGGCTACTATTTCGGTAAAGCAACCCCGGCCAGTGATGTTCCGTCAGTCATTCAGCGCATTAGGGGGAAGCAATCGCATGGCAATACGGGCTGAGGCATTGCCGATGACGGGGGGTTTAGGCACTATCGAGCTTGGGTGTTCTTACGAACCTGCCCGCAGCAGAAGCTATTTCCGCATAGCCGAATACGAATGTGGCCGGCCCCCATCAGGTGGTCCCGGTTGAATGTTAGTGCATGACCTGTCTTGGCGCTACGGCCGGTGTGGCCGGAGAAGCCGGTCCGGGTTGCGCAGCCGGCCACAGGATCGCCTCCGGCGATGGCGTTTTGTAGCCCAGCGATGAATGCGGTCTGACCGTATTGTAATGCTGTCGCCAGCCTGCGCGGTGCAGCATCACCGTGATGCGGCGATAGCCGTAGCGGCCGTATTGGATGGCAAGCGCGATGATGTCGGCGGTCAAAGCCGCTTCGTCATCCGGTGTCGTTGGAACCTTGCGCTGCGTGGAACGATGCTGACCGAGAACTCGGCACGCCCGTCGTTCGCGGACGCCAAGCTCGGCAACAACATGATCCACACAGGCACGGCGACGCGCGGGGCTTAGAAGTTTCCCCGCGCAGCTTCCGCCAAGATCATCTTGTCCAAGGTCAGGTCGGAGATGGCGCGCCGAAGCCGCGAGTTCTCCGTCTCAAGCTCCTTCAGCCGCTTGACCAAATTACCCTTCAGGCCACCGTATTCAGACCGCCAACGATAATAAGTACTCCAGTCACGCCTATCGATCGGATCGCCTCTCCGACCGATCTGCCCTGCGAACTCAGCACGTCAACCTGCCGAAGCTTCGTGACGATCTCTTCCGCGCTGTGTCTCGTTCTTGGCATTTCTTAAGTCCTCCATCGGCTCGAAAGCCATACATCAGGGAGGACCACTTTTCAGGGGCAAGACCACGAGCCGGCTAGCGCCAAGGCAGGTCCGGATACGCCCCGCCAATTCGGATGGTTGCCTTCGATCAAACCCCCTGTCGCGAAATTGGCAGGCAGGCCCATCGCAGCACCAGACCCACCTGTCACAAGCAGGAATCCGGAGGCGGCAGTGCCAAGCGTCAAGAGGTCTTCGTCGCGGACGGCGTCAACGACTACCAGCCGATTGCCCTTTGCCTTCTGCCGTTCAAGTTCTTCGCCAATCGCCCCGGCTCCCCTGGCGACGATCGCATAGGGCACGTGACCGACCGTCGATTTCGACTGCCTTGCCAGAACGCGTCTGATATCGGCGTCGCGCATCGGCGTCAGAGGATGGTTTTCCATGCCGCTCTCGGAAAGCAACCTGTTGCCGACGAAGAGATGTCCCTGAAACACCGTCCGCCCGGTTGCGGGAAAGGCCGGACAGACGATCACAGTCTCGGCGCCAAGCGCGTCGGCCAGCGCTTCGGCCACCGGCCCGATGTTGCCCTCATCGGTGGAATCGAAGGTCGAGCAGTACTTGAAGTAGAACTGCCGGCAGCCCTGCGCTTTGAGCCAGGCAAGCGCCTCGAGCGAATGCGCGACGGCCTCGGCGGCCGCGATGGTGCGCGACTTCAGCGCAATGACGCCGGCCTCGACGTCTTCCCTCGCATTGCCTCGGGGAACGCCGCCATATTGGACCGTCCGCATTCCGCCCTTGGCAAGCGTGTTGGCGAGGTCGGACGAGCCCGTGAAATCGTCTCCGATGCAGCCGAGAATCATCGCAACCCAGCCCCGATAATTTCATTGAAGTCGCAGGCAGGCTCGACATCGAGGCGGTGGATCGAGGCTGCACCCTCGCCGCCTTGCAAGGCCGGGAACAGTTTCCGGACCAGCGGGTCGTGGCCCGGTATGACAAGTTCGGGACAACTTGCCAGTCTTGGCAGGGTATCAAAACCGTCCAGCATCGCCTGCGGATCGACCACGATCGGGAAGAGCTTCTTGGCCATGTAGTTCTCGTAATAATGGGAGGCATCGGATGCGAGCACCAACCAGCCGCGCGCTGTCTTCACCCGCACGCATTGCAGGCCTCGCGAATGCCCTCCGATGGCGTGAACCTCAATACCCGGTGCCACGTCGGATGCCCCTTCATGGAACACGACCTTGCCGGAATAGACCTTGCGCACCATGGAGCAGACATGCTCGGCGGAGAACGGCATGCGCAGTACGTCGTGGCACATGCAGGGTCCGGTCGCGAAGGCCATTTCAGCCGCCTGCAGATGGAACACGGCGCCGGAAAACCGGTCGAGCGATCCGGCATGGTCGTAATGCAGGTGCGTAACGATGACCGTCTCGACTGTTTC
>JBBSOT010000395.1:0-4969 GCA_038259455.1 Hyphomicrobiales bacterium
GCTGGCGGCCGAGGGCTACCGCGCGGTGATCTGCAACCGACCGGATGGCGAGGGCGGGGATCAACCCTCGTTCGATGAAATCGAGCGTGCGGCACGCGAGAACGGGATGGAAGCGCGTTACCTCCCCGTCGAGTCCGGGATGGTGCGCGATGAGGACGCGGACGACTTCGCCGAGGCGATGCGCAGCTTGCCCGGCCCGGTCCTGGCCTACTGCCGGTCCGGAACACGCTCGGCGACGCTCTGGGCGCTGTCTGAAGCCAAACATCGTCCGCTCCCCGAGATCCTGGGAAAGACCAAGGCCGCAGGCTACGACATGTCGGGCGTTGCACGCCGCGTCGCCAATGGCGGCAAGACGCCGACCGACACCGGCGACGCCCACTACAAGGTGGTGATCGTCGGCGCGGGTGCCGGTGGCATCGCAGTCGCGGCAAGCCTCAAGGCGCGCAAGCCCGGCCTTGAGATCGCGATCATCGACCCCGCAGACATCCACTACTATCAGCCCGGCTGGACCATGGTCGGCGGCGGCATCTTCGAGGCGCAGGAAACCGCCAAGACAATGGGCAGCCTGATCCCGAAAGGTGTCACCTGGATCAAGGGCGCTGTTGCGGCCTTCGAGCCGCAGAACAACGCCGTCGTTCTTGATGGCTGCCGCGTGGTGAAATACGACCGTCTGGTTGTCTGCCCCGGACTCAAGCTCGACTGGGGCAAGGTCGAAGGACTTGTCGAGACGCTTGGCCGAAACGGGGTGACATCGAACTATCGCTACGACCTCGCGCCCTACACATGGCAACTGGTGCAGGAAATGCGCGGCGGGACCGCAATCTTTACGCAGCCGCCGATGCCGATCAAATGCGCCGGCGCGCCACAAAAGGCGATGTATCTCTCGGCCGACCACTGGCACCGTTCCGGGCGGCTCAAGACCATCGACATTCACTTCTGCAACGCGGGCGGCGTGCTCTTCGGTGTGAAGGACTATGTCCCGGCGCTGATGGAATACGTCAAGAAGTACGACGCGACGCTCGACTTCTTCCACAATCTCGTGGCGGTCGACGGCCCGGCGAAAAAGGCAACCTTTGAGGTCAAGGAGCCGGACAATGAACCCCGCCGCGTCGAGATGGAATTCGACATGATGCATGTGTGCCCGCCGCAGACCGCGCCGGACTTCATCCGCGTCTCGCCGCTCGCCGATCCCGCAGGCTGGGTCGATGTCGACCAGGCGACTCTGCGTCACAAGAGCTTTGACAATGTCTGGGCGCTTGGCGACGTGATGAACGCACCCAACGCCAAGACTGCGGCCGCGGCGCGCAAGCAGGCGCCCACTGTAGCAGAGAATATCGTCGCCGACATCGCGGGACGCTCTGCCGTGGCGCAATACGACGGCTACGGCTCGTGCCCGCTGACGGTCGAGCGCGGCAAGATCGTGCTTGCAGAGTTCGGTTACGGCGGCGTGGTAAAGCCGAGCTTTCCGTCGTTCGTGATCGACGGAACAAAGCCCAGCCGTGCCGCGTGGTTCCTGAAAGAGAAAATGCTGCCGCCGATCTACTGGCAGGCGATGCTTCGGGGGCGCGAATGGATGGCGAAACCCGAGAAACTCAAGATCGCCGCCGAGTGACAAAACCGTGCGTCGGCATGTCCTCCCGTCGGCCACGCGACTGTGAGCGGGGCGCAATGACTGCGTCCCGCTCTCCAACCTGAAGAGCATGCTCGCCATGATGCAAACCCTTGCCCGCTATTTGCCGATCCTCACGTGGGGTCGGCACTACGATCGCTCTGCGCTGACGAACGACCTCGTCGCGGCGGTGATCGTGACGATCATGCTGATCCCGCAATCGCTGGCCTATGCGCTTCTTGCGGGCTTGCCGCCCGAGGCGGGGATTTACGCGTCGATCGCGCCGATTCTGCTTTATGCTCTATTCGGCACGTCCCGCGCGCTTGCCGTGGGGCCCGTGGCGGTGGTGTCACTTCTGACCGCCTCCGCCGTTGGCCAGGTGGCCGAACAAGGCACGGCTGGCTATGCCGTCGCCGCGCTGACGCTTGCTGGGCTTTCGGGCGGGTTTCTTTTGCTGCTTGGTTTTTTCCGGCTGGGGTTTCTGGCCAATTTCCTCAGCCATCCAGTGATCGCGGGGTTCATCACCGCGTCCGGCATCCTGATCGCGACAAGCCAGTTGAAACACATCCTCGGGATCGAGGCGGGCGGCCACACCCTGATCGAGATGGTCGGCGCGCTTGTCGCCAACCTCGGGCAGATCAACCCGATCACGGTGGTCATCGGCATCACGGCGACCGCGTTTCTATTTTGGGTGCGCAAGGGGCTGAAGCCGCTCTTGCGGCGCATGGGCGCAGTTCCGCTTCTGGCCGATATCATCACCAAGGCGGGGCCCGTGGCGGCAGTCGTGGTGACAACTCTGGCGGTATGGGCCTTTGGTCTCGCCGGGCGTGGCGTCTCGATCGTCGGCGAGGTGCCGCAGGCGTTGCCCCCGCTGACCCTGCCGAGTTTCGCCCCCGACCTGATCCGCCAGTTGGCGATCCCCGCGATCCTGATTTCCATTATCGGCTTCGTTGAATCGATTTCCGTCGCCCAAACACTTGCCGCGAAGAGGCGCCAGCGCATCGACCCGAACCAGGAACTCATCGGCTTGGGCGCCGCGAACCTCGGTGCGGCCTTCACCGGCGGTTATCCGGTCACCGGTGGCTTCGCGCGCTCGGTCGTGAACTTCGACGCGGGCGCCGAGACACCCGCCGCCGGCGCTTTTACGGCTATCGGACTTTCCATTGCAGCGCTCGCCCTGACGCCGCTCGTCTACTACCTTCCCAACGCGACACTGGCCGCCACCATCGTGGTCGCCGTGCTCAGCCTCGTCGATTTCTCGATTCTGAAGAAGACCTGGTCCTATTCACGCGCTGATTTCGCGGCGGTAACAGCCACGATCCTTCTGACCCTGACGCTGGGCGTCGAGATCGGCGTCGCCTCCGGTGTGATCCTCTCGATCGCGCTGCACCTATACAAGACGTCAAAGCCCCATGTCGCCGAGGTCGGGCTCGTTCCCGGCACGAACCACTTCCGCAATATTAATCGGCACGAAGTCGAGACCGATGCGCAGGTCCTCACCCTGCGCGTGGACGAGAGCCTGTACTTCGTGAATGCCCGGTTTCTTGAAGACCTTATCCAGAATCGCGTCGTCGACGGCGACAGGCTGCGTCACGTGGTTCTCATGTGCTCCGCAGTGAACGAAATCGACTATTCGGCCCTCGAAAGCCTCGAGGCGATCAATCAGAGGCTCACGGACCTGGGGGTCGGGCTGTATCTTTCGGAAGTGAAGGGTCCTGTGATGGACCGCCTCAAAACCACACACTTCCTCGACCAGCTCAACGGACGCGTCTTCCTGTCCCAGTATGACGCATGGACGGCGCTTTCCAAACCGGCCGACCCGGCCAAAACCGCAGAATGACCGGAAAGGAAAGGACTGCATGACAATCCCGTATTCGAAAAGTTCATCCAATGGGCCTAAAAGCCCTGATGTCGTTGGTTTCTACGACGAAGCTTCAGGAAGTTGTCAATATGTCTGCATCGACCCGGCAACGAAGAAATGCGCGCTGATCGACGTGGTTCTCGACTTCGATCCAGCCCGCGCGCGCTCCTCGACCGAATGTGCTGACTGGGCGCTCGACTGGATCAAGCGCGAAGGTCTGACGCTCGATTGGATCCTCGACACGCATCCTCATGCCGACCACCTGATGGCCGCGGCGTATCTCAAGCAGAAGACCGGCGCGCCGAATGCCATCGGCGAGAAGGTGCGGGAGATCGCGGGCCTCTGGCGCGATTTTTACAACACGCCGAGCGCGTTCGACCCAGAGGCCGATTTCGACCGACTCTTCGACGAAGGCGACATGTTCCAGATTGGAAATCTCGACGTTCGGGTGATGCTGTCGCCCGGCCATACGCTGGGCTCGATCACCTATGTCGTCGGGGATGCGATCTTTGCTCATGACACCTTCATGCAGCCCGACAGCGGCACTGCTCGCGCCGACTTCCCCGGCGGGTCGGCGGCTATGCTCTACGACTCGTTGATGGCTATTCTGGCGTTGCCCGACCACTTCCGGATCTTCATCGGACACGACTATGGCGCGGAAGGCCGCGACGACCCGGCCTGGGAAAGCACGGTGGCCGAGCAGAAAGCCTCGAACAAACATCTGGGCGGCGGCGTCGAAAAGCAGGAATACGTCAAGGTGCGCGAGCAGCGTGACGCGACGCTCAACCTGCCCGAAAGAATGCTCCACGCACTCCAGTTCAATCTGCGGGGCGGTCACCTGCCGCAACCGGAAGCTGATGGAAACAGCTACTTCAAAATACCAGCAAACAGGTTCTGATCATGGCACAACTCGAGAACTGGCCTCCCGAAAAGGTAAAGGCGGCGCTCGACGCGCAGAAAATCGTGTTGATCGATGTGCGCACGCCCCCGGAATACATCATGGAGCATTTCGATGGGGCGCTGTTGATGCCCATGCCATTCTTCCACCCTGAAGCGCTACCCACGCAGGACTTCAAGCGAATCGTTTTACCCCGGCTTATTCATCCAAATTGTTTCGTGAAGGTTGCGTGCGCCTGAAAGCGGCGTAGAATCAAGTTGTTGACACAAAATCCTCAGCAGCCACGGACGCACGCATGGGTGAAACGTTACGACCGGTCGCGGCCGGGTTCAACCGCTCTCTGACGATCGAAACGCGGACGGAGCGGCTGACTGGCGATCCCGGTGCGGTGCTGCTTCGGGAAGTGCTCGATGCGACCGGGATTGTCTCGTGGATGGCGGCGCGGATGAAAGACAATCGCCGCCAGGCCGATGTGGTTCACGACCTGCCATCCCTGCTCCGGACCATGGTGCTTTTGGCGGCACAGGGCTGGCAGGATCACGACGATGCTGACGCTTTGCGCCACGATCCCGCGATGCGTCTGGCGGTCAGTTCCTCAGCC
>JBBSOT010000396.1:0-4943 GCA_038259455.1 Hyphomicrobiales bacterium
TCCCCGTCGTCAGATACAGGGCAGGGTTCGCCAGCTCCTTATTCGATGCGAACGAAGCGGAATTGATATGTGCATTCATGACAAGACTCCATGGAAAGTCGTTCGCCGGTGGCGGACTTGCCGCCGGCGTGGTTTTTGGTGTGTGGACTTGGGTGGTGAGCCGAGCTGATCCTCGGCGTACAATCAGTGCAGGATAGCGCGGATGTCTGGCGTAACTTTTGCCACCTTAGTAGGCTGGCGAACCATGGTTTCCTGCGAGACAGGCCGGTTCAGATCGTAGCTAACAACGCGTTCACACATCATCGCGTTGATGACCTGCATGGCCGAACCCCAGTGAAGGCCCATCGCTTCCGCCAACTCCCCGATCGCAACACCCTGGTTGGTCTTAGCAAGTGCGTTCTGCACGGCGTCGTGGTGAGGCGGTCCAAAGGCAGCAAACCGATCATCGAACGCCTTGGCGATGTTGTAGCATCGCCGACGGTTCTCGCGCAGCTGGTCGGCGTCCAGCCTATTGAAACCGATGCCGACCGCGCCGAGGCCTTGTTCGGCACGGTTCATGAGCGAACGGTATTCCGGCTCATGATAGTAGCTGGCGCTAGCCTTCACCTCTTCGGCAAAAATCTGCCCGGTGGTGGTCGTTAAGACCGTGTCGGGGGTGTAGTGTCGCAGGCCGTGAGGAGTGGTCCAATACATCCTCAGGCCGCCCAACTGAAAGTTGGTGACGCAAGGATCGATCTCGAGCTCCATCCCCCGCAGGAGTTCCCAGAAGCTCTCCCCGGTTTGAGTGTAGCCGGTCTTGCGGCTCAGGAACGAGAAGGTGCTCTGCATCCGCCGATGCGTGACATGGTGGTACGGGTTCATGGAACTGATGCGGATTACCCGCCAAGCCGTCAAATCACAGGCCGTAACGACGGCGGCTTCACTCGTGGTCGCAGACCAGTAAGGATGAAGATGATGCGTACCATTCTGGCTGCGGGCCCGGGCGGGCAGGCAGTCGAGATAATCCGGGATTGAGAGAGGAACGAAACCGACATTGCAGCCGAGCTCATTAGTTGTAGACGTGTTCATGGCACCTTCCTTTTATTTTAGCATAACTTCGACTTCTCGCAGAACTACATCGACGAGATATGTCTGATCAGGTGCGAGCTTACACTCGGGGATAGGTTCGGATCAGTCCGGGGAAGGATGCGGTGTGCTTGGATCGCTCATTAACTTCCAATCCCGTTGCGTTAGTGCTTCCGACTTATGAGGCGGAAAAAGCGGCCCTGCAACAACTTTTCGTTGCGATAACACTTCCTGTGCCCTAGCTCTCCCTTCGGGAGAGCTTTTTTTCTAAAGGATATGTGCCCGGTGCCCCTCGACGAAGGAGTCAGACAACGGCTGTTTGAGCAGTATCTGCCAAAGGGCTGGTCTTTGTCAGAGGAGCTGGCGCTGCTCGCGCTTCAATCTGAAGCTAAACAAAAGATCGTCCAGCAGAGGCTTCAAGCGCTTGACCGCTATCTCGGGCCGTCATCCGAAGATGTCGGGAACGGAGACCTTGCAGCGGCCAACTTGGGAGTGGGGCGGCGACAGTTGGTGAACCTCGTCGCCAAGCTACGTAAGCTAGGCCCCACCCGCGCACTTACGCCGGGCTTCCGAAATGTGCCTAGGCCTTCCGTCGCCCGAACAGGCCTCGGGAGGCGCGCCGAGTGGCACCTTGCGAACCTGCTTCGACGTGATCAGAGTATGCGCCTCTCCAAGATTGAAGCGCATCTTCGTGATATATGCGATGAAGAAGGGATTTCGTTGCCCGGAACGTCAAGCATCCGCAAACGCGTCCTCTCACTGAGGGCCCGGCCCTTTGGAGGAGAGGAACTGGCCCTCTTCGGTGCACAATTACTTATCGACCAAATTTATCTCGATTTGCCAGTGAAGGATGGGAAGGTAGCTCGTTTCCCAATCTTAACGCTTATCGTCGACCAGCAAACTAAGCTTATCCTTGGCCATCATCTCATGCCCTCATCGGATCAGGGAGCAGGCCTCCATTACGCCATGAAAGATGGCGAAAACCGGATTGAAACCTTTGCGGAAGGACGGGTGCCTGTTGCCGAGCAAATCGAAAGCGTGACGTGGATTATACCGAAGAATCTCGAGATCTTTGCCATAGAGGCGCAGACTGGCAGAAGATTGGCCGGTACCCGCGTCGACATAGTGCGTAGCAGTACTCGCCGCCTAGGGGCCGCTATTCTTCGAACAATTGGAGACAGGCTGCCTCCTTTCTCGTTCAAACCCACGCCCACGGAAAGGGGATTGTTGCCGGATAAGTCGGGTATTCCACTGCGAGAAGCGCGCGAACTAATTAGCGCTAGGGTCGATCGGTGGAATGCTGATATTTTATCAGATCATAAGGAGAATATCGGCCGCCAAACGGTACAAAAGTTGCCACAGCTTATTGCGATAAATCAAGCGCTAAGGGAACTAATCGAACCGGTGATCGACATTAATCGAGAATCGGTGTCAGTGTTCGACCACGACATCTGAACGAGTTTTCGCGTTTAACCGCAAGATCATTCGCTTTATGATCAGCTTGCTAACACCGAGCAGCACTGGGGGGATTTCATGCCGCGACTCTGCGGATTTCTCCGCCCGGAGCGGAACTCGGCCAACAGATCGGCCACATACTGCGCGAATAACAGAGCCGCCCGAGAGGTGGCGAACCGAGGAAGCTGATCTCAAGCCGACGACATCGCCCCCCTGATCTTTGGCAAGTAGCTTAAGCAGACTGGCGGTCACGCCGATACGAGACTCCCCCTCAAGCATGCTGTCAACTTGAGCAATCAGGCGCCTCGCCTCGCCTGCCGAAGGCTTCCCAGCGTATAGGTCAAAACGGACGATCGCCGCTGTTCGAGCTTCGACGATTGCGAGAAGCCAGGCCACCTCCGGAACGTCGGACTTGTCTAAGACCGTTAAGGCAAGGGGGCAAAGATCGGCTACGACGTCACAACTCAAGCTGAGCCGATCGACTAGATTGATGCGACTCCGACGTCTGCTGAACCTGTTTCGTATTGCCGTTTCGCACGGGGGTACGATCCTCCTCTCATGGCTTAGCTGACGGACTAATGCGCTAACGTCCCTTTGCCGTGCTGCGGCGCCTGCAAGTGACATGGCATATCCAATCAATTGCTCGCTGTTGTCATGGAGCTGAGAATGTACGCCCGTCATATCCCCGCGAGGAGGTGCGCCCGCAAACCGAGCGCGAGCCATGTTAAGCAGCTGAGTGACGCGACGCCGACCGATTCCCAGTTCGGCGCAGGCCTGGTTGAGTTCTCGAGGCGAGACGATAGCTCTCTTCGCGAGCGGGTAGATAACGGACGCTTGGCGAAGCTTCCGTGCCCAAACTTGTGGGGGTGAGATCACGAGTTCGTCGATAAGTACCTCTTCTATCATTTCATCCTCCAGCAATATCTGGAGTCAAAAACTAAGACCGTGGCCTTTGCCGATCTTTGCCGCTGAACTGCCCAATCTAAGCGGGTTCCCACGTTTCGATGAACTGAAGGCGTTTGGGTACTTCCAGAAAGTTCCTAATTCGGCCCGCTTCCGACGAGCCCTAACCTACCAACGCGCGCTCAGGTTACGCTGGAGTCTGGTTTGCAGCTTTCATCTAAGAACCGAACGAGCTCTTCAACCATCGTCTGGTTGGCACGATAAATTATAGACCGGCTTCGGCGTTCAGTGGTTACGACGCCTGCATGGGCAAGTGCGCGTAGATGATCGCTCATCGTGTTCTGCTGCACCCCGAGCTGCCGTGCCAGTTCGCCGGCCGCAACTCCTCCCTCACCCGCTGACGCGAGTAGCTGAACAGCCTGAAGCCTCGTTTCAAACGCAAGCGCGGACAGCGCTGCGACTGCAATTTTGTTGTCCATATTCTTTCGTCGCCAACAGCGATTCCCCTCGCCGCCATTGGCACCTTCCTGAACGGCTTAGCCCCACAAAGGCTGATGCGCCAACCCACACAACACATCTTAACTCGTCAGCGTCCTAATATCGTTATATCGGGATTCAACGATATTTAATGTTTGCCTATCATCATGCATCGCGGGCAACTCGAGCCGGTTGCTAAGAAGTGAGGTGAACGATGGTTATTGAAACATTACGAGCACGTGGTCGTGCGGATAATGGCTATTGCCGTGAGATAACACTACGTAACATAGTCGGCCGCAGGCGGAGGGTAGAGCTGGTCCGTCTAATGCATGTCGCAGCGGAAACCGGTGCCCGCTTCGTTCGAGACAGAACTGATGCGGAGCCGATCGAGTGGCTCTTAAGTCCGCAACGGCACCTCGACGACCGCGCGGCAATAGACGCGTGCACCGAACTTGAAGGGTTTCGCCGCGTGGTATTGTTTCATGGGCTCGCCCTCGGTCCTGATACAGAGCCGAGCCATATTGCGGGTATCCCCGCTGACGACTTTATCAGCCCTGCTGTTCAAAGATGCTTGGCTGAGGTCCCGCCTTCGAAGAGGCCTCGGATCAGAGCCTGGCCGGACGGCCCGCGTGCGCTTTATACGAGCTCAATCTGCTCTGAGCTGGATGGCAGCCACGTTCAAATTTACTGTGCCATGATCGCGCGCAGTGCAGATGAAGTGCGTGCGCGCCTTCGGCGGCGGTTCGGGCATCTGTTTGAAGACCAGGCGAGGGTAATGCTGGGTTTCGACGCCAGCGAACCTCTCGCTTGTGCGCTCGTCTCAGACGCAATGGCCCACGTGCTGTCTCTCGCAGCCCATGACCCGACCTCAGAAATAGCGCGTGGCCTCGACTTCCAGGTCGAGCAGCGTTTTAAAGCATAAGCTCCCTCACTGCCGCAACTAGATCGCCGTCGCGCCGTCCTTCTCGCGGCTCGGGCAAGGAACGAGTTATCACGGGTAGTGGCGGTAGCGTATATTGGCTGAGACAAAGGGGCGTCGCCCA
>JBBSOT010000397.1:0-4935 GCA_038259455.1 Hyphomicrobiales bacterium
ATCGCCTCCAGTCTGCCTATCGCCATCGAGGTCGCGATGGTCGCGGCCCGAGAAACTCACGGAGACGAACAATGGCTACCATCGGCACCTTTACCTCGACTGGCACCGGCTGTTCCGGCGGTATCAAAACCCTCAACCTCAACGTCAAGGCCAAGCTGGTCCGCGTCGAGAACCCCTCCGACAAAGGACCGCACTTCCGCATCTTCGCAGCTGCAAATGTGGAACTCGGTGCGGCGTGGCAAAAAGTCTCCGCGGAAGGCCGCGACTACCTCTCGGTCAAGCTGGATGACCCGAGCTTCCCGGCTCCGATCTACGCCACCCTGATCGAGGTGGAAGGCGAGGAAGGCCTGCAGCTAATCTGGTCCCGGCCGAACCGGGATTGAGGTCCTCGCCAGAGGGCTCCGCCGTAAGGCGGGGCCTTCTCCTCGAAAAGTCTCGGGATTGCAGCAAATACGTCAATGCTGTATATAACGACTATTACAACAAGGTGGAGTCACCGATGTCCGGATCGAACAGCACATTCTCGACCAGCGACTTCTCTCGCAAGTCGGGCGACATTATCGCGGAAGCGCTGCGCCGTCCGGTCACGATCACCCAGCGCAGCAAGCCGCGACTGGTGATCCTCAACATCGAGGATTACGAGCGCATGCGTCGACAGGCCGACACCAGGATGGTGGGCACTCTCGAAACCATGCCTGAAGCGTTGCTGGATGAAATGTCGGAGGCCATCGAAGCCTATGCCGATGATACCGAAAGCGGTCGTTCGTGAGTTTCGACGATATCCAGACCGCGAGCGTTGTCCGCTATCCCTATCTGTGGGTGCGAGAAGCTGGACAAGGCGAAACCGAAGGCCGCAAGAACAGACCTGTTGCGGTTGGGGTCAGGCTGAAGCGGGCAGATGGCGATTTCCTGCTTCTGTTTCCCCTTACCACGAAACAACCAGAATCCGGGCGCTTTGCGGCGGAGATACCCGCAACGGAAAAGCGCCGGACCGGGCTCGATGCGGATCTGCGCCTTTGGCTGATACTCGACGAGTACAATACCGACATTATTGGCCAGTCGTTCTACCTGGAGCCTGAGCCGCCCATGGGGCGTTTCAGCAAGGCATTCTTCTTGCCGCTTGTGCGGGAGTTCATCGCACGTCGGCAATCGCTGCGTGGTATCAGCCGCAACCGCTAGCCTATCCTGGATCGCCGCTACAGCGCTTGATAGCCGCGCTTTCGCTTGACGCGCTCGAGCCGGGCAAGGGCCCGGCCAGCATTGTCGCTTTCATCAAACGTTTCCATCATCGCCTGGCCATTGGATCCGATCCGGCCCCAGTTGCGGATCAGAGATGCCCCACCGAACAGGGTTGGCTGGATCGAAAGAACGTAGAACCGCGCCATGTTCCGGTCAGGGTCGATACGGCGGAGGTGTACGGATGGAACGTCATCTGCCTTCTGGTTCATGGCTGGAGTCTCGCTTCCTGCGGAAGCGCCGTCCAACGCATTTCATGAATCGATCCAAGCGCTCTGATTCATTTCCGTGGTGATCGATGACTTGCCGGGGTGGGTGCCGTCATGTTTCCCGGTCCGCCAAAGGCCGAAGTGACGATCGTATGATACGCGAGGCATGGCACGGCCGCCGCGCCAGGCGCTTTTGCGCACCAGCATCTCGCCGAAGCGGGCCACTCCGACCGGACAGAGCATGCCGAGGGACAGCGCAAGCATTCTCGGCGTCATGCCTCCTCCTCCTTCCGGTGGAATCTGTTCTCGCCGGTGACCGATTTCATGTCGTCGCGTCGGAACCAGATCGCGCGGCCGCAGCGCAACGGCGCATTGCCGGCGGTGAAGACGATCTGCTCGTCGCCGCGCATGCGCAGGACTTCATCGGGCAGGATCAGCGGGCGAGATGCCAATTGCCTGGATCGTGTTCGCGACGATCCCGACATCTGTGAGGACCGGCTGAGCTGATCGACCTCGACCGTGGTGTTGCCGCAGCGCCGCGAGATGTATTCCGCGGTCTCCGGATCGTTGATCGCGGCGAAGGAAATCCACGATGCGCTCTCGAACCATTTCGAGCTGGCGTCGCGCCCGCCATAGGTTTCGCGCATCTGGCCGATCGACTGGAACAGCAGCACGAGGCTGATGCCATACTTGCGGCCGGCGTCCCGGGCGGTTTCGAGAATGCGCAGATAGCCGAGTCGCGCCACCTCATCGAGCAGGAACAGCGTGCGCCCCGTCACCTCTCCGTTCCGGTTATAGATGGCGTTGAGCAGCGCGCCGATGATCGTGCGAGCCAGACCCGGATGCGTCTCCAGCGTCTTGAGGTCGAGATTGACGAAGATGTCGGTCTTTCCATCCGCGATATCGTCGGTGGCGAAGCTCGAGCCGGATACGAGCGCGGCGTAGTTCGGATAGCTCAGCCAATGGGTTTCTTTGACGGCATTGGCATAGACGCCGGAAAATGTTTCCGGCGTCATGGCGATAAACGGCGCGACATTTTCCTTCACGAATTCGGATTCGGAATTGTCGTAGATCTTCTGCAACCGCTCGCGCAGTTTGGGCTCGGGCTCGGAGAGGTTCGCCCGCATCTGCCGCAAGTGCTGGTTCTCTTTTTCCGTATGCCCGGAAAGACAGACATCGGCGATCAATGCGGTGATGAGCTGCAGGGCGGTTGCGCGAAAGAAGTCGTCGCGAACCGAGGTCGAGCGCCCGGTGTCGGTCACCACCCAACTTGCGACCGCCACGACATCCTCTTCCCTGGTGCCACCGAAGCGGCCGATCCAGTCCAGCACGTTGAAGCCGGTGGCAGGATTTTTCGGATCGAGCACGAAGACGTCGCGGCCGGCCTTGCGCCGGTGCTCGATCACCATGGGCGCAACCTCGTTGGAGGGGTCGAGGGCAACGAGACCACCGCCCCATTTAAGCGCCGTCGGCACGGTTACCGATGTCGTCTTGAAGCCACCGGAGCCGGCGAAGACGAGACCATGGGTCGAGCCGAACGATGCGTCGAAACAGAGCAGAGGTGACTTGCCGCCCCTACCCCATGTCTCCCGGTTGTCGGCGCGGAACCCGCGATCGGCGACAGCACCCTTGTCGACGCGATAGGCTTCACCGACAAGGATGCCACCGGTTTTGGGAAAGAGACGCTTCGCGTCGTTCATGGTCATCCAGTTGGCTTCGCCATGGATGGCCCGCTTGCCGCGAACGCGGCGCGGCGTCGATGCGGCGAAGGCGGCATTGCCACGTATCGCGACGCGCCCGGCGAAAGCCCCAACGATGCAGGCTAGAATCGCCCCCATTCCGATCGCCGGATCGGCATATTCAAGAATAGTATCGCCGACAGGTAGAGCGTCATAGAATGCGGCAAGCCGCCTGGCCTCCCGGGTGCCCGCGATCAGGGTCACCGCCATGGCGCCGATCAGCACGCCTGCGCCTGCGCTACGAATTGCCAATGCACCCTTTGCCGCGAACAGGAACACGATCCCGGTACCTGCGGCGATCGCATAGGGCAGGACGATACCGATCCGCCTGAGCATGAGGCGCGCCGTATCCGAAGTTCCGAACGTAACAAGCCACGTTTCGATACCTGAGATCCCGATGCAAGCGGCGAGCATCAGCGTGACGGCGGCACCGGCGAGCAGGATCCTATTCGCCGTCATGGCCGAAGGCTTCCGCCCCGATCGCCGTCAGCCGCGAGCGTTCGCTTTCGTCATTCCGAATGCGAGAACCGGCTTCGATCAGCAGGCCGAGCAGCAACGCGCGTTTTTCGTAGCGAAGACCCGCTTTCACGATCAGGCCGCCGAGTTCAATCTTCTCGCGCGTGTCCTTCTTTCGGGCCTCGGAGGATGAAGACCGGCGCATCCGTTCAAGCCTCGCTATTGCCGCTCGCAGCCGCGCCAGCCCCGATCGGCGTGGTCCCGGCGGCCTCGCCTTTCCGGCCGACATTCCCTTTCCTTCCGGATGTCTTGTCGTCGCCATCGCGAAACCGCCCGGCCATTTCCTCGAACGCTGCTCTCAGCGCCGTCTCCTCGATCTCGATTTCTCCGAGGCCGGCCTTCAGCGCGATGCGGCCGATCCGCTCGGCCTCTCGCGTCTCGGCTTGTTGTAGCTGTTCCGTTAGCTTGGCGATTTCCGCCTTGATCTTTGACGATGGCTTTTTCATTCCGGTTGGGCCTTTCGCGTCCGGTGTTGCTGGGCTTTGGCCAGAATTTCCCGGATGCGCGCCATGGGCGACTAGTAAAAAAGCTAGTCGGCGGAGCCGACGCCGCCTGAGATGATCCCGCCGTTCCGAAGGAATGGTTCCAAGGGCGCAGTAATACGTCGCTGAGGCGACGTTCTGCTTCCGACCCCGCGGGGGCGGGTCCAGTCCCGACGAACACGATGTTCGTTTCCCGTCGGGAGCCCTTGTCGCCGTGGCCATCACGCATTTCACGCCCCAGCTCATCGGACGCGGCAATGGCCGCAGCGCCGTGTTGTCGGCCGCGTATCGCCATTGCGCGAAGATGACCTACGAGATGGAGGCCCGCACCGTCGATTATTCGAACAAGCGCAACCTCGCGCATGAGGAATTCCTGCTGCCGCCGGATTCCCCGAAATGGGCGACGGCGCTGATCGCCGACCGCTCGGTGTCCGGTGCGGCCGAAGCGTTCTGGAACCGGATCGAAGCATTCGAAAAGCGTGAGGATGCGCAGTTCGCCAAGGAGTTCATCATCGCGCTGCCGGTCGAGCTCACGAAGGAGCAGAATGTCGCATTGATGCGTCAGTTCGTGTTCGAGCAGGTCCTGGCGCGCGGGCAGGTTGCCGACTGGGTCTACCACGACGAACCGGGCAATCCGCATGTCCATCTGATGACGACGCTGCGTCCCCTGACCGAGAAGGGGTTCGGCCCAAAGAAGATTGCCGTCATTGGCGAAGACGGCCAGGCAGTCCGCACGAAAACCGGCAAGATCCA
>JBBSOT010000398.1:0-4934 GCA_038259455.1 Hyphomicrobiales bacterium
ACTCCCGAACAGGCGCTGACGATCGATTCCTGCGCACTGGCCGGTGTACTGGCAATGCTTAAATACAATGAAGTGACGAGTAGGGATGAAATCGAAACGCGACCAGCCAGCCGAAGGACCATTTGAACTCTCCATGAACACGCATGAAGAATCCTATTTCAGGGTTGCTTGTTCATGCCGGGTATTTTCGACCTCGGGTAGTGTCAGGTTGTAGTCGCCTGAAGGCCCGGTTTGCCTGGCCAGTATGACTCGGGATGGCCGGCTGCATTCTTGACGGTACCAAGGCTCAGTGCGGAGCGCAGGTACTCGATGTCGATAATCGATAATCGAGAGTGATCTTTGGAACGTAAGCTGGCGCTTAGGGCAGTAAGGGTGACGTTTTAAAATAAAGGATTCATCGATATCAATGAAGAAATATATTTCAAGATAACAAGACGAAATCAGAGATTTGATTATGATAAATTCCTCGCATTGAAATGTCTCGTAAACTCCCTGTCTGTGCATGTTTATTGACGGAGATGCACCGCCGAAATCCGATTACTGTTGACGAATCAATGTTCGCGTAGCAGCGTGCTGTTCAACACCGGCCACAACCGGTCGGCGGGAGGAGCGAAAGAATGGCGTCTCGATACCCGTTGCGGTACAGCACGGCCAAGCAGTCGGAAAGACGTGAGAAGCTCGAATACATGCAGTCAATGATCCGCGAATTGCGCGACCTGTCTGCACCCCAGAAATGCGACATGGTCACATACTTTCTCGAACTCGCCTATATCGAGACATGCGATGTGATCAGGACAATCCACGCCGAGAGCAGCAATGTCGACGTCGCTCCCGGTAAGGGCATCGAGATCGCCGGACAACCTGCCGATGACAACTCCGATCCCTGACCTTGGCGACGCGGTCATCTGACGCCCTCAATGGGTTCGTCCAGCAGAGGGCTGGCGGCCCGGTCCGGTTTTCAAGACGCGGCGTTGCCCGTTGGCGCTGCAAGGCCGAAGTCGGGCCAAAGACCGCGCTCCTCCAGTTCGGCCTGGACAAGGCGCTTGGTAATCTTCCCGTAGCTCGATTTCGGCATGGCTTCGAGAAAGACATAGCGGGCGGGACGCTTGTAGCGGGCAAGCCTGGAGCTCAGATGAGCATCCAGATCCTCGGCCTCGGCCGGCTGTCCCGCGACCCTGACGCAGACCGCCACGCCGACCTGGCCCCATTTCGGATGGGAACAGCCAAGCACCGCCACCTCGGAGAGGGCAGGGTGTTCCAGCAGGCTTTCTTCGACTTCGCGCGGATAGACGTTCGAGCCGCCCGAAATGTACATGTCGCTCAGGCGACCGGTGAGATAGAGGTAGCGCTGCTCGTCGAGATGGCCGACATCGCCGGTGCAGAACCAGCCATCGCGAAACGCCTTCCCGTTCGCCTCGTCGTCCCGGTAATAGCCCGCGCAGACCGCCGGTCCGGCGGCCCAGACTTCCCCGGTTTCGAATGGCAGTAGTTCGCGCCCCTGCGGGTCGCGGATGCTGATGCACATGCCGGTGCGCTCGTAGCCGCAGGTTCCGGCACGCGCGGCGGGGCTGTCTTCGACGTGATGATCGACGGGCGGCAGCACGGTGATCGCGCCCGTGACTTCGCCCAGCCCGTAGTACTGGACAAGCACCGGGCCGAGCTTGGAAAGCGCGTGCTTCTGGTCCTCGCGGTACATGGGCGCGCCGGCATAGATGACATGGCGCAAGCTGGCGTGATCATGCTGGTCGACGGAGGGATGCTCGGTGAGCATCTTGACGATGGTCGGCACGGTGAACAGGTTGCCGATGCGATGCTGCTCGACCAGTTGCCAGGCGGCTGCCGGATCGAACGCGCCTTCCGGCATCAGCACCGACGCGGCGCCGACGGCGATCTGCGTCAGCAGGTGCATGCCGGCACCATGCGAAAGCGGCGCAACGACAAGACTTGCATCGTCGCATGTCGTGCCGGGCATGAGATCATGCAAATGGTTGAGCAGCGTGAAGGTGAGCTGCCCGTGGGTGAGTACCGCAGCCTTCGGCCGGCCGGTCGAGCCCGACGTGAAGAACAGCCAGCACGGGTCATCGCGCAGCACATCGGCGTCGGCAACCGGCTGGCCGGCATGCCCGGCGAGCAGCGGCTCGTACTGATCGGCGCTGCCGCCGACGACCAGGACATGGCGCAAGCCCGACGCGGCGGCCCTGCTCGCATCGGCATGGGCCGCATAGTCGGCATGGGCGATCAGCAACGAGACGTCGGCCTTGGCCGCGACATGCGCGGACTCGGCAGGCAGATGGCGAAAGTTCGATGGCACCCAGACGGCGCCAAGCCGCCATATCGCCAGCATGGCCTCGACCATTTCGAAGCAGTTCGGCATCTGGACCATGACCCGTTCGCCCGGGACAATTGCGAAACGGGAGCGCATCGCTGCGGCAAGCGCACTGACGCGGGCGTCGAGCGTTTTCCAGTCGAGCACATTGTCGCCGCGGATCAAGGCAGGCCGGTCGCCGAGGCGGGCTGCATTGACGGTAAGCAGGTGAGACAGGTTGGTGCTGCGCTGTGTCCAGACCGAGGAGACAGCGTGCGTCCGCGGCTCGGTCATCTGACGCGTTCCATGATCGATACGTAATTGGTCACGGCCGCGCCGCCCATGTTGAACACGCCGGCAAGCTCGACGCCGGGCAGCTGCATCGTTCCGGCCTCGCCCGCCAGTTGCATCGCCGCCATGACGTGCTGGGACACGCCAGTTGCGCCAAGCGGATGGCCGCGGGATTTGAGGCCGCCCGATGGATTGACGGGAAGTTTTCCATCGCGCGCGGTGATGCCGTCGCGGATCACCCTGCCACCCTGGCCGCGCGGCGCAAGGCCCATTGCCTCATATTCGAGGAGTTCGGCGATGGTGAAGCAATCATGCGTCTCGACCATGTCGAGGTCGTCGATCGTCATGCCGGCCTCGGCAAGGGATTTCGCCCAGGCGCCCGCGGCACCTGCAAAGGCGATAGGATCACGGCGCGACAGCGGCAGTGCGTCGTTTACCTGCGAACGGGCAACGAATCGGATGGCGCGGTCTAGCGTCTGAGCGACGTCCTGAACGGCCAGAACCATGGCAACGGCGCCGTCCGAAATCAGCGAGCAGTCGGTCCGTCGAAGCGGCCCGGCGACGCGTGGATTGCGCTCGCTGACGTCGTTGCAGAAATCGACATCCAGCACCTTCTGCATGTGGGCATAAGGGTTCAGCATTCCGTTGGCGTGGTTCTTGGCCGCAATCATTGCCAGTTCGCGCGAGTGGTCGCCGTGACGCTGGAAATAGGTGTTGGCGATGCCGCCGAAAAGCCCTGCGAAGCCGCCCTCGGCGCCTGCTTCCTCAGGCACGTAGGAGGCCGAGAGCATGATCTCGCCGGCTTGTTGCGTGCTGGTCGCGGTCATCTTTTCGGCCCCGACGACAAGCGCTACGCGCCCGCGTCCGGCGGCCAGGAAATCCAGTGCGCCATAAAGCGCTGCCGAGCCGGTTGCGCAGGCGTTTTCAAGATGAGTGGCTGGCACATGGGCCAGTTCCGGGCAGGCGACGCCGACAATCGAGGCCTCGAATGCCTGGCGGCAGAAACCATTATTGTAGGTGCCGAGAAACACCGCGTCGACGTCTTCCGCAGGCAAGCCGGCATGGGCGAGCGCAGCCGGCACGACGCCTGCGACCAGTTGTTCAAGATCCTTTTCCTCGGCGCGTCCGAACTTGCTGTGACTCCAGCCGACAATGCATGCCTGCGTCATTTCAAACCCTTCTGGCCACGCCCTTCCGGCATCGTATCCGGCAATGCTGGATATTCGCGATCATGGGTCCATCAGCCCGGCGGCGCAGAAGCCGCCATCCACCGCGATGATCTGTCCGTTGACGTATCCTGATACCTTGTCGTCCAGCAAAGCCAGCGTCATCGACGCGATTTCCTCGACCTTGCCGTAGCGCCCCATCGGTACGCGTGAAATCCACGTGCGGCGCGTCGCCTCGTCATGCCAGCGCGCGGCCATCGGCGTATCGACCGGCCCGGGCGCGATGGCGTTTACGCGTATGCCCTGTGGGGCGAGTTCGGTTGCAAGGATCTTCGTCAGCGTGTTGACGGCGCCCTTGGACGCACCATAGGCGGCACGGCCGACGCTGCCCTGGATGCCCGATACGGAGGTGATGTTGATGATCACGCCGTTCGTCATGCGCGGTACGCAGGCCTTGGCAACGAGGAAGCAGCCGATCACGTTGACATCGAGCATCTTGCGAAACTGCGCAACCGTCGTGTCGGCGAAGGGCACGTTCTGGCCAATTCCCGCACAGTTGACCAGACCGTAGATCTCGCCGTCGGCAGCGATGGAAGAAATCGCAGCGTCGACGGCTGCCTCATCGGTTATGTCGGCGCCCTTGGTAACGACGTTGCGCCCGGCAAATTCAACAGTCACTTCGTCGAGCGCGTCTCCCGGCAGGTCGATAACTGCAACGCGGTAGCCGGCGTCGAGGGCTTTCTCGAGGATGCCCCGGCCGATGCCCGAGGCGCCGCCGGTGACGACCAGCGTGCGAACGGCCCCTGCGTCGTCGCTCATAGCCAGCGCCTGATGCTTTCGCACATTGCTTCGCGCGATATGCCGTAGCGATGCTGGAGGACAGGCAAGGTTCCGGCGTCGAGAAACTTGTCCGGCAAGGCGATCTGGCGCAGCTCGGCTGCAATGCCTGAACGGCCGATCAGGCTGGCAACCGACTCGCCGAGCCCGCCGATGATGGAGTGGTTTTCGGCGGTGACGATCAGGCGTCCAGTGCGGCGAACCTCGCGCAGGATGCCGACCTCGTCGAGTGGCTTGATGGTCGGAACATGGAGCACCGCGACATCGATTCCATCGGCTTTCAGGGCCTTCGCCGTGTCGAGCGCCCGCATGGTCATGAAACCGGTCGAGACGAT
>JBBSOT010000399.1:0-4906 GCA_038259455.1 Hyphomicrobiales bacterium
AGTCGGTCATGCCCAAACGATCAATCGTTCCAAAGGTGGCAGACGATCCGACGTCCCAGTGGCGCAAGGGATTCATCGAGTCCGTGTAAAAGCCTGGGTTGCGCACGAGGTTGCCGACGTTCTGGCGTTCGTGCGCGCCGATATCCTGCGGCCCACCTTTGGTAGGCACGATGGCCAGATCGAGCGAGCGGGAGTTCAAGAGGACATCGTTGCTCCCGTCCTCGCCTGGAGCATTGACCGCATTGTCGACCATGTAGGAATGAGGTCGCAGGCGATAGTCACCGCGCGCGCTGTCCACGAAGAACGGATCAGACGTGACAACAAAGGCGCCGGGAGTAAACGTCAGCCCCGAGCCGATGTTCACGGCGTTGTCTACCAGCGCGATGCCGCTGGTCGAACTGACGGTTGTCTTGCCAGGCTGGAACACAATGGAGCGCGACAGCTTCAGGTTCGATCCTTCAAAGACATGCGCGGTGCCGATGCTGTTGCCGGCGATCGTCGATGCCTTGAGGATCAGGTCCATGTCGCGATACTTGAATACCGGCCCAGTGACCGTGTTGTCAGTGATTTGGACGGAAATGAGTCGGGTAGTCGGTCTGAAGTCACCGATACCGTCATCAAGATCGAAAACATGATCTGCGGTGTTGCGCGCGAACACTGTCGAGTTTGCTCTTAAAGCACCTTCGTTCTCCACGTGGATGACTGCACCGTCCGATGCGGTCGCGACGTTGTCGAAAACCTGGCTGCATTGTTCACCGGCGCTGCATCGCACTTCGGAAAGTAAACTGCCTGGATCGGCTTCACTGTTGAAGTAGACACGCGAGCCCCAGTCAAGCAGGACGCCAAAGTCTGTTTCTGCGTATACCGCCGCACCCTTCGGTGCTTGGTTCGCCCGGACGCGCGCATCTCGCAGATAGGCGTAGAGCCCACCACCGTCGGGTTGCATCCAGATTGCACCGCCAGCGACTTCGGCAAGGTTGTTGCTGATTACCGGCGGAAATCCTGCAATGGTCTGGTAGACGTAGACTACGTTGTTGTCACCAGTGATAGCAATGCCGCCGCCATACAACGCCGAGTTGTTGTGAATGACGCCGATTACATTCGTGTTGCCCACATAAAGTCCGCCGGAACCGATATAGGCGTCGGCATCACCGCCGACAAAAAGACCGCCACCGTGGCCACCTTGCGTAGTTCCGCCCGGACCTGTCGGTTGGCCAAGTGCCGCATTGCCTTCGAGGTAGCTGTTCTCCCTCAGCATGTTCATCTTCACATAGCCTTCCAGATAGATGCCGCCACCGTCGTAGCGCGCGTTGTTGCTGGTAATCGCGACGTTCTGCTGGATGATCAAGTCGGCTGGGTTTTCCGCGCTGGCGCCGCTTTCTATCATCGCGATACCGCCGCCTGAACCGGCAGTGTTGAGGCTGATCTGCATGTCCTGTAGCACCAGCGTGCCAGCGCCTTCGAAGCGGATGCCGCCACCCTTGAAGGCCAATTCGTGATCACCGCCAGTGATGCGCAGGTTGCGCATGTCCACGTAGTCAGTGTTGTTGATCTTGAAAACCGGGTCGGTATCGCCGCCGGCACCGCTGATCTGGGTAAAGCCATTGCCGATGGTGTCGGTGCAGCTGTTGACGCCAACAATCAAAAGGGATTTACCCGGCATCTCGATATCGATGTCCTGATTCGTGTAGGTCAGGCTGCGTGCGATGTACAGCGTGTTGAATGAAGAAGCATTACCGCTCAGCGCGGTCACGGCGCTCTGGATAGTGGTATCGGTGCAGCCCGCGCCGCTGCCAACATATCGATTGAGCGCGTGTGCGCTGCCGGATGCGCAGAAAAGGCCGAAGGACAGCGTCATTACAGTGATCGTTTTCATTCCAAACTCCCTCCTGAGGATTGTCTCGAGAGCTGGAACGACGAAGAGCACGGGATCGTGACATTGCTGGCCTAACACGTAAGCATGAAACGACTTCGTCATGCTCGCGAAGGCGGGGATGACGAGCGTGTTGGCGTGTTTCAGGAACTTCCAAACGCACAGAACAAGGCCTGACATAACGCCTGTCACGATTGGCACACTCAGTCGCCTTCTGATCGTGATTTCATCAGCTCTTGTATTTTGCCGGAGCACGCCGATGCATCTTCTCCTGGGTTTGACGATCTTGTTGCTGTTGCCGCTATCGGCGTTCGCGACAGATATCGAGCGCCCCGTGCTGGTCGGCGGCAAGGAATCCGGCAGCGAAAGGGTCAGCAGCGGTGACGGCAGCTATCGTTCGCAGTTCAGCTACAACGATCGCGGTCGCGGCCACGTTGGGCGGCCACGTTGGGGACACCCGGCCACGTTGGGGACACCCACAATCCCGACCCAATCCCACGAGGCGACGCGGCGATTTCCTACAGACGAATCGCCCAGCCTGCGGCACGCTCGCTGCCATGACTTCGCCCCGCAGCCGACTCGTCGCCCCCGATGCGCCGGGCTTCTATCACTGCATGTCGCGCTGCGTACGCCGCGCCTGGCTGTGCGGCGAGGATCGACTGACCGGGTCCCGGATTGCCTCCCCGGATTGCCCCGGCTGGCGTCTTGGATTGCCCCGGATTGCCCGTCGGCCCCCAGATTGCCCGCCGGATTGCCATCCCGGATTGCCCGTAATCTCTCTGTGGTGTGCCATCGGTAACCGGGGTGACCGCACCCACACAGGGTAGCCAATGCCCTGAGCGTGGGGCCTCGCTGCCGGACAACCCCGTGTCGTGCGCAAAGCGCACGCCAGACAGCGGCAGCGCAGGTGCCAGATCGCCAGGAGCGCGGCGGTCAATGGCCAGCCCGAGTCCATCAAGCACGGGGTGTGCAGAAATCCGCCATCCCGGGATCGCGTATCCACCCGCGGCGGTGCACGAGGTACCTGATGCTATGCTCGTCCGGCAGCGCTGGGGGCTGCCAGCATCACGTCACGGAGCAATACCATCCGCATTGCTGGCCTGCTGCTGCGCTGCTTTGCCGCCCTGCTGGCCGCCGGGTGTTCCGGGCAGGATGCGGCCACGCCGAGGGCACCCGCGACGGCCGCACCTGCGACGACCACATCGCCGGATGCCGTGATCGAACCGAATATCATCGTGAAGCTCGGCCACCAGGCGCCGGTGCTCGCCGTGCGCTGGGTCGACGAGGGGCGCCACCTGGCTTCGCTCGGGCGTGACGGGTCGCTGGTCCTTTGGAACGCGGCAACGGGAACGATCCTTGACCATGCCCAGGTGCCGCTCGATCCGGCCTTGCACGCTGCACCACTGGACAGCGCCAGCACCGATGCGCCGCTCCGCTTCCATGCCTTCAGCGACGGACCAGACGCCGGCACGCTGTCCATTGTTTACGCAGGCAAACAAGAAGACGACGCGGCAGCTGCCTGCCAGGGCGCGCATCAACCCGGTACGCGCTGGTGCACCTATGCCTTCGACCTGGCGACGCGCGTGGTCAGCGCGGACAGCGGGATTGCGGTACAGGAAGCAGACCACAGCGATGATTGGAGTGTGCCCCTGATTTCGGACCGCCGGGAGGTTTAGGATAACCCCAGCCGAGGAAGGATGAAGAAGTCGAAGTTCAGTGACGTGAAGGCGGTGGAGATCGTGCGTTAGTCGCGAGCCTAAGGCGTTGCGGTGACGGCGCGGAAGCACAAGACCTCCGAACAGACGGTGTATCTGTGGCGTCGCACGTACGGCGGCATGGAAGCGACCCAGGTGGTCGAGCTGAAGCACTTGAACCAGAAGAACGCCCGCCTGAAAAAGTTGCTCGCCGAGCGCGATCTGACGATCGAGGTGATGCAGGAGATCGCCGCAGAAAATGGTGAGCGTGTCGGGGCGCCTGGGCCGGGTCCGATACGCACAGAGGCGGGGCATGTCGTGCACGAAGGCCTGCGCGGCGTAAGCGTCAGCCCACGACACCTTCCACACTGGCCCATCGCCTGCTGCGATCGATGCCCGTTGGTGCGGAAGGAGTGCAGCGATGTCGAGCAAGCGTGCAGTGTGGCGCGGTCGGTTGGATTCTTGGCGTAAGAGCGGTGAGTCAGCGGCGGGCTTTTGCCGTTTGCGCCGACTGAGTTATGCGCAGTTCGTGGACTGGCAGCGGGCGTTGCGTTCGGAGCGCGATGACGCGGTATCGCTGGTGCCGGTGGTGATCGAGTCGCCTTCCGCTTCGTCGCCGTTGGTGATCGAAGTGGTGTTGCCAAACGGCATGCGCGTGTTCATGCCCTCCACTGGCGTGGCCGAGGCGATTGCTTTGGTGCGAGGCCTGTCGTGCTGAGCCCGACGTGCTGGTACGTCGCGGTGACGCCGATTGACCTGCGCTGCGGCATTGATCGCTTGCTGGTAAAGGTGCAGGCCGAGCTGGGTCGCGATGCGCGCGATGGCGCCGCGTACGTCTTCCATAAACTGGCCATCAACTGGGACATCAACTGGGACACCCACGATCTTGCATCAACTGGGGGTCGCTGTTGAAAACGCGATTGAGGCGCTGCGCCCGGGTCATCCCGGAACGGAGCTCCATGGGCGTGCGATCGTCTGGGCTCGCCTCGGTCGATTCCGCGTCGGAGGGGGTCGTTTGCCCCGCCAACGGGGTCACCTCCGAATGACCGCTTCCTCTCTCTGGCAACGTCTTTGAGTGACTCTTGTCGGTCGGTTGCTGCCAGTGGAGATCCACTTGTCGCTGATCATCCTGGCCGGCAGACTGATCATGATCACTCCGTTGTGTGATGCATCTTTCCTGGCGCATGCCGACAGCCTGCCGGCATTTGCCGCAACGAGATCGAATTCATCCGTCGCGGACTCGAGCAGGCGTTGGTCTTGCGCATTCCCGACTCCTGGGTCGAATGCCAGTGCGGCGAGAGCCTCACCACGAAGCTGCCCAGCATCGCCTCGCGCCGCC
>JBBSOT010000400.1:0-4898 GCA_038259455.1 Hyphomicrobiales bacterium
CACCGGCATCTTGCTCGCGCGCTGCAAGATGGCAGCCAGCGAACTTTCATGATCCGGCGACAGGTGCATGACGACGACGTAGGCCATGCCGGAATCGGCGGTCGTGGCCTCCAAGAAGCGGCGCAAGGCTTCTATGCCGCCAGCAGAGGCACCGATTCCTACAACCGGAAAGCCCAAGTGGCTTTTTGCGACATTCAACTCCAGATCGGCTTGGTTCTCGGATGTCATAGGGTCCCTAACATTCGTCGTGCGGATCGGGATTCACGAAACGGGAAATCCTCGGATGCTGGCGAGAGCCACTGTTGACTGCGCAGCATGAGACGTGTCGCGTATGAGCGATCGAGACCCTCTCTGGGTGCCGAGAAAACCTGGAAAGAACTTCGCCGCCTCTTCAGTTTCCAATACTTCACCCCTACTCAACTCGAGAGTAGCGACTTGCCAGCTAGCCCGGCGGCGCGGTCAGCCGTACATGCAAGGGCAGTGCCACGTGGGCGTCAATAACTTTACCCCGGTAGGAGCGAGCTGCGACTTCATGGCTGCAGCGATTTGAACCAAGCCGCATAGGGCGTGTTGTGAACCATGCGTCGGTTGTTATCCGGTGCACCGTCTGTCCACCAGACCGGTCCACGCTCTCCAAGCGCAACCTTCGCCGCATGCACTGCCGCACGAGCCTCGGTGCGTCGCTCTATCGACGCGTTGCCGTTTAGCTGTCGTCGCGCATCCATCAGCACTGCAGTCAGGCGTGTCTTCTCGGAAACAGGCAGGTGTGGGTTGGTAGTGCGCCAGAGGCGCGAACGCACGACGATGTAGCGCCCATCCGGCGTACGCAATGGATTTGCCGACTTGGAAGGTGCAGTGGCTGCGCGCGTCATTGCAGACGGGCACGCTAAGGCTTGCCGGAGCTACGGAACCGGCGCACGCAAGTCGGGCGGGAATGCTGATTGCCAGACGTTTCCGTTCGCATCCATTTCAAGGAGTACTCCATGGGCGGCAACGACAGCATCATCCCCTACCTCTTTCTTGTGACCCTCATTCTGGCCATCGCCATAGGGCTGTGGCAGTTCCGCAGGGCACGCAAGGCCAGGGAGAACCACCACATCTCGGCCGACGCGAAAGCACATGGCGACGCCCCGTGATCCGTTGGGAGTGTCGCTGCCCGCAGTGGCCGCGCGCGTTCGCGTTGACGCCAAGCGCAGGCTGCGGCCCTGCATTGCGACGACGATTGAGGTGTCTTCCTACTTCCGGAAGTACACGAACATCGTAGGTTATGGATTCGAGCAGGCTCAGCAACGTGCTAGAGCTGATTGCCGCAACTTGGACTGAAAGAGGGAACGCGATGAGTGACGACCCGAAGAAGACCGCTTTGGACAGCAAGCTGATCAGCCTCAAAGAAGACTATGAGGTGCGGGACTGGTGCAGGAGTCTGGGTTGCACGCCGGAGCAGTTGCGCGCGGCAGTGAAGACTGCAGGAAATTCGGCGGAAGCGGTTCGCAAGCACCTCGCTGGCGGCAAATAGGCAACCTGCGTCTACGGCCCACTTGCCTCCAGTAGGCAAGGGCGCCCGATGAGCCGGATCGCATCCAACGCGAACGGCAGACCAGCCTGTGCTGCATCCGCGTTGACGACTTCTTCTTGGCAAGCTGGCAGAACGGCTTTCTCGATATCCATTGCTGTAACTACGGTCTCAACTTGACCACCGGCGGGTTTTCTGAATGAACAAGATCTCGAGCGACGAAGCGAAAGAGTCGGTAGCAGGCTTTGGGTCGAGGACGGCTTCCATTGCCGAGGGCACGCCCGCCAAGTACAAAGACCGGCAGCGCTACACCCCTGAGCAATTGCGCGCTGCGATAAGGGTGAAGGAACACTCGGCCGATGCCGTCTGGAAACAACTTTCGTCCAGCAAGTGACCGGGCCAAGCTGATGGCGGCCGCAGTGAATGCGGATAGCACCGACTCCTTGGCCCGGTATTGGGCCAAGCGCGACTTCGCCATCACAGCGGAGCCGCGCGGAGAGCGGCTCCTCGATCGAACTGATGCGCCAGTGTTCGTCGTCCAAAAGCACGCGGCGAGCCGGCTGCATTACGACTTTCGCCTCGAGCTCGACGGCGTGCTGGTGTCCTGGGCCGTGCCCAAGGGGCCGAGCCTGGACCCGATGGACAAGCGCATGGCCATCCATGTCGAAAACCATCCGCTGTCGTATGCGGCCTTTGAAGGCACGATTCCGCCCAAGCAATATGGTGCCGGCCAGGTCATCGTCTGGGACCATGGCGTGTGGGAGCCGGTTGGCGACCCGCAGCAAAGTCTGAAGGTCGGCAAGATGCTGTTCCACCTGCATGGCCAGAAGCTGCAGGGCCTTTGGGAACTGGTGAAGATCGCCAAGGGCGGCGAGAAGCAGGAGCCCTGGATCCTGTTCAAGAAGCGCGATGCTTTCGCCAGACCGAAGACGCAGTACGACGTCGTCATCGCGCTGCCGGACAGCGTTATCTCCAAGCCGTTGACCAATGAGTCTGCAGCAACGAAACGGGCCAGTGCTGCGGCGCCGCTAGCTATCGTGTCGGCCACCAGGCGGGCCAGAGCCGCCAAGCCGCTTGTCGCGGCAAAACTGGCCGGCGCTGTCAAAGCCAAACTGCCCGACACGCTGTCGCCCCAGCTGGCAACGCTCGCATCCAGCGTGCCCGACTCCGGCAAATGGATTTTTGAGATCAAGTTCGATGGGTACCGATTGATGACGCGCATTGAGGGCGGCAAGGCGCGCCTGATGACGCGGGGCGGACATGACTGGTCATCGAAGATGCCGGACCTGGTCAAGGAAATCGAGCAACTGGGCATCCATTCTGGCTATTTGGACGGGGAGATCGTCGTCATGGGCCCCACAGGTGTTCCGGACTTCGGCGCATTGCAGAAAGCCTTCGATTCAAGTCGGGCGCAGGCGCAGCGGATCGATTACTTCCTGTTCGACATGCCGTTCTTCGAAGGGTTTGACTTGCGCGCGGTGTCTCAACGCGAGCGCCGGCAGTTGCTGAAGGCTCTGCTCGAAGCCAAGGCCACGACCCATGTTCGCTTCAGTGCCGACTTCGAAGTCGATGCCGCCACGATCCTCGCGTCCGCCTGCCGCATGAACCTGGAGGGGGTGATGGCCAAGAGGGTCGATGCGCCCTACACGTCACGCCGCTCAGACACATGGCTCAAGCTCAAATGCAAGTTGCGCCAGGAGTTCGTGGTCTGCGGCTACACGGAGCGCAGCGACAACGCCGCGGCCGTCGGCAGCCTGCTCTTGGGAATTCATTCGGCAGAGGGGACCCTGATATCTGCGGGCAGTGTCGGTACCGGATGGAGCATTGATGAGGCGCAGGAACTGAAGCTGAAGCTAAAGCCATTAACTGTGGCGAAGCCACCGTTTCCTGCCGGCGCTTCGAAGCTGGGCCGGTGGTCAAAGCGGAGCCCGGGTGCCGAGCGCTGGGTCAAGCCCGCGCTGGTGGTTGAGGTGACGTTCGCCGAATGGACGGCGGACAGCCAAATCCGCCACGCATCTGTTCTCAGTTTGCGCATGGACAAATCGGCCAGCGCGATCGTGCGAGAGACCGCCAGCGACTTTGCTGTTGCCAGCGTGACTGAAACACGCCGCCGGGCGGCACCGATGGCTAATGCAATCAAGGTCACCCATGGCGAGCGCGTCATCGATCCGCGGTCCGGCCTCACCAAGCTCGACCTGGTGCGCTATTACGAGACAGTCGCGGAGTTCATCCTGCCGCACCTGAAGGGGCGGCCTACCTCGTTGGTGCGCGGCCCGCAGGGCATCGCCGGTCAGCTGTTCTTCCAGAAGCACGGGGAGAAGATCGGAATACCCGGAATCGTCGAGCTCGATGCGTCGCTATGGCCAGGCCATGCGTCCCTTCTTGAAGTGGCTGGCGCGCAGTCACTGGCCGGCGCGGCACAACTGAACGTCATCGAGTTCCATACCTGGAACTCGACCAAGAAGGCCATCGACAAACCCGATCGCATGATCTTCGACCTGGACCCGGGCGAGGGCACGAGCTGGGAACACATACAGGAGGCCGCACTGCTGACACACGCCATGCTGAAGGAGCTGGGTCTTCAGGCGTGGCTCAAAACGAGCGGGGGCAAAGGTTTGCATATCGTCGTGCCGCTGGCCGCACGGCTCGACTACGAAACGGTTGGTGCTTTCTCCAAAGCCATCGTTCAGCACTTGGCCAAGACAGTCCCCTCGCGCTTCGTGGCCAAGAGCGGGCCGTCCAATCGCGTCGGCAAGCTCTTCGTGGACTATTTGCGCAACGGACACGGCGCGACAACGGCCGCGGCGTTTTCGGCGCGTGCTCGTCCGGGCCTCGGGGTGTCGATGCCGGTGGCTTGGGATGACCTGGCCAGCCTTAAGAGCGGTTCGCAGTGGACGGTCGCCACCGCGCGCGAGCACTTGTCGTTTCAGCAGGTCGATCCGTGGGCGGGCTATTGGAAGAGGAAGCAGACGCTCGGCAGTGCGATGCGAATCCTCGGCTACAAGGCTTGACCTGAGCGGTCGAAGCCAGACATCGATTCGGCCGGTCTGCCGTACAGCGGAAATGCGCTGCAAAACGAGCCAGCTAAAGGCTCAGAGGCGCCCTTGCCGGCCGCGGTGCCGTCATACGGCTGAATGCGCGCGCATCTGTCCTACATCTCTGTCTGGTGGTTGACTGAAAACTCGTCGCTGCAGACCGGAGCGCCGAGATGTCAGCACGGCGCTACCGCTTGCCCCTCGCCGTATGCGATCGTGCACTGCCGCGTTCGATCGATTTCAACGTTTGCTCCATCGTAAAACCATGCCCACACCCTCCAGCAAAGCCTCTAAATCGGCGGCCAAATCAGCCGCAGCGAAATCAGCTGCACGTAAAACCGACAGCGCCC
>JBBSOT010000401.1:0-4893 GCA_038259455.1 Hyphomicrobiales bacterium
GGATTGCAATGATCCGATGGCAATAAAAACCGGATGCGTAACCGTTCGATGCTTCTGCCATCGGTTGGCGGATTCAACAGGGTTGCGGCGGCAGCCTAGAGTAACGGCGCCGACGGATGGGATTGCAGGAGTTTGGTCGATGAGCGTTTTGGTGACAGGCGGCGCAGGCTACATCGGCAGCCACATGGTCTGGGAGCTTCTCGACCACGGCGAAAACGTCGTCGTTCTCGATCGCCTTTCGAGCGGCTTTGACTGGGCCGTGCCGCCAGAGGCGCCTCTTGTCGTCGGCGATGTCGGCGACAGCGATCTGGTGCGCTCGCTCATTCGGGAACATTCCGTCGACGCCATCATCCATTTTGCCGGCTCGCTAATCGTCGGGGAATCGGTTTCCGAGCCGTTGACCTACTATGAGAACAACACCTGCAAGACGCGCAGCCTTGTTGCTGCAGCGGTCGCCGAGAAGGTGCCGCATTTCATCTTTTCGTCGACCGCAGCTGTCTACGGTACGTCGGGTGCCGAGCCCGTGCGGGAGGATGCCGCAACGCTGCCGGAATCGCCCTATGGCACGTCGAAGCTGATGACCGAGTGGATCCTGCGCGACACCGCTGCCGCGCATAAGGATTTCGACTACACCGTCCTGCGCTATTTCAACGTCGCCGGCGCCGACCCAAAGGGTCGTACCGGCCAGTCGACGCCGGGCGCCACCCTGCTCATCAAGGTCGCCGCCGAGACGGCGCTCGGCAAGCGCCCCTTCATGGAGATTTTTGGCGACGACTATCCGACGCCCGACGGAACCTGCATCCGCGACTACATCCATGTCAGCGATCTCGTCGATGCGCATCGCCTGGCGCTCAATCGGCTGCGCGCCGGTGGCGGCAGCATCGTTGCCAATTGCGGTTACGGACACGGCTACTCGGTGCTCGATGTCATGGACAGCGTGAAACGGGTCTACGGAGGCGAGATCGACGTGCGCATTTCGGGCCGCCGTCCGGGCGATGCGGTGGCGGTCGTCGCCAATTCGGACCTTGCCCGGAGCGCCTTTGACTGGAAGCCGCGGCTGGATAATCTCGATACGATCGTTTCGGATGCATTGGCCTGGGAGCGCAAGCTGTCGATCAAAAACTCGTCGCGCTGAAATCCTCCTGGTCGATTGATATTGGTACAGAAGTACTGGCCAAGCGGCCTTCAACCGGGGACAGGACCTGACTTCAGCTTCGGTTTGCGACGGCCAAACATTCCTCAAGCGCATCTCCAAAGTTTGTTCGGGCGACCGGGTCTTGTTGAAACGCCGCCAGAGGCAAGCTGGTGAATGCTTTCAAGGAAATTGCCAACGACTAGCAGAACCTGCGTATCGTCGGGCCATTGGAGCATACCCAGGATTTCCGCTTGGTACGGCTATTGCCGAGATGACGCACGGCCAAGGTCGACCACGCTTGCAAAGATAAGAAGTGGCGGACGCCGGGTCGGCGCTGACCGCTGTTCCCGAAGGGTGCGATATCGGTATGCCGAGAGATTCGCACGGAAAGGGACATGCTGCCCTCAGCAGGCTCGCGGACGCCGACCGCCGGAAGAATCAAGGCTGAACCGGATTCACCGGCAAAATAATGGTGCTGCGAGAGAGGATTGAACTCTCGACCTCTCCCTTACCAAGGGAGTGCTCTACCACTGAGCTACCGCAGCCTGCCGACGCGGCGGACTTCTGCCATATAGACCGGGCCAGCGCAAGGCATGAGTTGCGCACATTCGCCGGGCTGGACCTGCCGTCATGACAGGGCCACAATGCGGCTCCTTCTTTCTGACTCGCAAGGTTTTGATGAATAAGGCAACCGACATGAGTTCCAAGGAAAGCGCGCCGGAAAAGCCTCAGCAATCCCGCCGCCAGGCACGCTTGGCCGATGAGTTGCGCGCCAATCTTCAGCGCCGCAAGGCGCAAAGCCGCGCGCGGCGCACCGGTGGCCCCGACGAGCGACCTGAAGGGCTCGCCGCAGCCGTCAAAAAGCCGGCCGAAAATGGATAGATCGGGTTGAATCTGGACCGGGCTGTGGGGTTGACTTTGACCGTCGCGCCGCTGTTGCCGCAAGCAGTTCCTTGAACCTGCCCTTGCGATGGTCTAGACGGTCCGCTTGGCAAGAAAAGCCGGCAGAGCTGCCGGGAAAGTGATTTTCCATGGATCGCATCAGAATAGTCGGCGGCAACCAGCTCAACGGCATCATCCCGATTTCGGGCGCCAAGAACGCGGCCCTGCCGCTGATGATCGCCTCGCTTTTGACGGACGATACGCTGACACTCGAAAACGTGCCGCATCTGGCCGATGTCGAGCAGCTGATCCGCATTCTGGGCAATCACGGTGTCGACTATTCGGTCAAGGGTCGGCGGGAAAAGCAGAACGAGGGTTATTCCCGCACGATTAGTTTCACCGCACGCAACATCGTCGATACGACAGCGCCCTACGAACTGGTGTCGAAGATGCGCGCCTCATTCTGGGTGGTTGGCCCGCTGCTTGCCAGAATGGGTGAAGCCAAAGTTTCGCTGCCGGGCGGTTGCGCCATCGGCACGCGACCGGTGGACCTGTTTCTGGAGGGGCTGCAGGCGCTCGGTGCCGAGATCGAGGTCGAGAGCGGCTACGTGCTTGCCAAGACACGCCATGGAAGACTGGTCGGCAACCGCTACGTCTTCCCGAAAGTCTCTGTCGGTGCCACGCATGTCATGCTGATGGCTGCTTCGCTTGCCAAGGGCGAGACGGTGCTGGAAAACGCAGCGCGTGAGCCAGAGATCGTCAACCTTGCCGAATGCCTCAATGCCATGGGTGCGCGGATTTCCGGCGCCGGCACCTCGATCATCACCATTGATGGCGTCGAGTCGCTGTCGGGTGCCCGCCACCGGGTCATTCCCGACCGGATCGAGACCGGCACCTATGCGATGGCGGTCGCCATGACGGGCGGCGATGTGTTGCTGGAAGGGGCGCGTGCCGACCTTTTAAGCAGTGCGCTCGACATCATCAGGCAGAGCGGCGCCGACATAACCGAAGAGCCGACTGGCATCCGCGTCTATCGCAATGGCAACGGCATCCAGCCAGTTGACGTTGTCACAGCGCCATTCCCTGGTTTCCCGACCGATTTGCAGGCCCAGTTCATGGGTTTGATGACGATGGCCAACGGCAAATCGAAAATCACCGAGACGATTTTCGAGAACCGCTTCATGCATGTGCAGGAACTGGCCCGGCTCGGCGCCCACATCACGCTTTCCGGCCAGACCGCGATGGTCGAAGGTGTTCCGCTACTCAAGGGCGCGCCCGTCATGGCGACCGATTTGCGCGCCTCGGTATCGCTGGTCATCGCGGGTCTTGCTGCGGAAGGCGAAACCACCGTCAACCGTGTCTACCATCTCGACCGCGGTTTCGAGCGGCTGGAGGAGAAGCTCTCCAATTGCGGCGCCGTTATCGAGCGACTTTCAAGCTGAGCGGCCGCCTGACCGGGTGTCGGGCGTTGCACGGTCTGTCCAGACCGCATAACAAGGCCTAGATCGGCAACCCGAACAGGCGCAATCGGCCATGAACCAGCTCAAGCTTGTCGCCCTCGACGAAGAGGACCTTAAGATCGTCTCGGCACATGTGCAGGACGCGGTCCTGAAGGTCGGCGACATCGAGTTCTCGCCCGCGTCCAAGCTGTTCATACTGCCGATGTACCGGTTCGCGTGGGAAGGTGAGCCAAGCCTTGGCAACGCGCAGCCGGAGCGGCGCAACAGCGTGCTGCACTTTTCGCGGGTTCTATCGGCGAAATTGTCCGGGATCGCGCGCGACAAGCCTGAAGACATCCTGTCGCTGCTGGCAGTTCTTTTCACCGGCGCGGAAGAACCGGCCGGCACCGTTGACCTTGTCTTCTCCGGTGGTGCCGCCATCAGGCTGCAGGTCGAATGCATTGAGGCCAGGCTTGCCGATCTCGGCGGCGCATGGGAAGCGACATCGCGCCCCGCCCACTCTGCCTGACGGAAAAGCCATGGCCATCACCCTTGTCCAGTCCGATGCCGATTTCGAGGAGCGCTTCACGGCATTCCTCGGTGCCAAGCGCGAATCCTCAACCGACGTCGACACGGTCGTCCGCGACATCATCCAGCGTGTCCGTTCCGAGGGGGACGCAGCGCTGGCCGACTATACGAACAAGTTCGACCGGGTCGATCTTTCCGCCACCGGCTTTGCGGTCACGCAGCAGGAGATCAAGGACGCCTACGGCGCCGCCGACGCACACACCATAGAGGCCCTGACCTTTGCGCGGGACCGCATACGCTCCCATCACCAACGCCAAAGGCCGCTCGACGACCGCTATACCGACGATTCGGGTGTGGAGCTTGGTTCGCGGTGGACAGCCATCGAGGCTGTTGGTCTTTACGTGCCGGGCGGTACGGCAAGTTATCCCAGTTCGGTGCTGATGAACGCCATACCTGCGGCAGTGGCCGGCTGTGAGCGCATCGTCATGGTGGTTCCCGCACCGGGCGGCGTCATTAATCCGCTGGTTCTGGTCGCCGCCGACATGGCCGGCGTCTCGGAGATCTACAAGGTCGGCGGCGCCCAGGCGATTGCCGCGCTTGCCTACGGCACTGAGACGATCCGGCCCGTCAGCAAGATTGTCGGACCGGGCAACGCCTACGTGGCCGCGGCCAAGCGCCAGGTCTTCGGCACGGTAGGCATCGATATGGTCGCCGGTCCATCGGAGGTTCTCGTGGTTGCCGATGGCAGCAACGATCCGGAGTGGATCGCTGCCGACCTGCTTGCCCAGGCCGAGCACGACACGGCCGCGCAATCGATCCTCATGACCGATGACGTGGCCTTCGCAGCCGCCGTCGAGGCAGCCGTCGAGCGTCAGATCAAACAGCTGCCGCGCGCCGAGATCGCTGCAA
>JBBSOT010000402.1:0-4887 GCA_038259455.1 Hyphomicrobiales bacterium
CCCGCCATTGCCCAATTCCTCCGCTCAGTGCTGTTCGGCTATGGCGCGTTCGGGTTCAGCTATAAGCCCGGTTTCGTTGCTTCGCTGGGTGCGGGGATCAGCCAATATGTCTTGTCCCTGATATCCGTCGCGATCATCGCCCTGATGGCCGATTTCGTGGTGACGAAGTTTGACGGTCAGGCGAACCGCAATGCCGCCTTCAAGCTGGCCATTTATGGCTCGACCGCTGCGTGGTTGAGCGGCATTTTCCAGCTCATTCCCGGCCTGGGATTGCTCGGATTGGTGGGGCTCTACAGCCTCTATCTGGTATATGTTGGCCTCACGCCGTTGATGCAGGTTCCGCGCGAAAAGGCTCTGACATGTACCATTGTGATTTTGCTGGCAGTGCTGGTCGTCAATCTGGCTGCGGCTGCCGTTCTGGCACCCGTGTCCGCAATTTTCGGCGGATCACCGGATCGGTCTGAAGTGACTTCCGGCGGGACGGTCAGCGTCCCCGGGGTGGGGTCATTCGACATCGGCAAGCTGGAACAGGCTGGCAAGGATATGGAAGCGGCGGCAACCAAGGCGCAGGAAACGCCGATTGAAGCGGCTCAGTTAAAGGCATTCTTGCCGGGATCGCTCGGCAATTATGCACGCACCAAGCTGGAAAGCTCCAGCATGGGTGTTGGCGGTGTCAGCGGATCTCAGGTCAGCGCGACCTATGTCGATGGTGACAAGAGCCTGAAGGTCGAGCTGGTCGATCTGGCAGCAGCAGGTGCGTTGGCCGGCCTGGGGTCCGCGCTCAATGTTCAGAGCGAGCAGGAGACCGCCGACGGCTTCGAGCGCACACGGAGCGAAAATGGACAGATGGTGACCGAGAAATGGAACAGTGCGGCGGGACGCGGTGAATATTCCACCACTTTCGGCGGCCGGTTCATGCTGACCGTCAAGGGCGATGCCGACAGCTTCGAGGCGATCAAGGCATTTGCCGGTAGCATTGATGTATCGGGCATCGAAGACCTGGCGAAGTAAGCCAGCGCGAGCTGCCAACCTGTCCATCCCTCAAGAAAATCAGGACTTCGATTGCCATGAAAACACCTTTGGCTGTTCGCTCGATATTTGCGGGCCTGCCTGCCATGGCGCTGACCCTGACGGGCTGCGCCGCTGCGAATGTGTCTGCCAAACCGGTTTGCGATGCAGGCCCGAGCATTCAGGTGGAGGGGTTTCCCTCTGCGGTCATACTGCCCGCCGGCGCGGTGATCGATAGCCAATCAAGCGGCTCGCCGCCCGAATTTGCGAGTGATAATTACCAAGTCGTCGCCCATTCAGCGGCTGACATTGATGCCGTCCAGGGATTTTACCGCTGCGCCCTTCCCGCGCAGGGATATCCCCTCATCGAAGAGGAGCAGGGCAATTCCTGGTTGCTGCGCTTTAGCGGACCGGCAGTCGATGATGGTTCGGTACTGGTTGGCGATGGCCGTACCGAAGGCGAAGTAAGCATCCAGATATTCCTGATCGAAAAGGAAAAGTGAGTTCATTCCCGCTGATCTGACTGGTGACAACAGACGAAAAAGCTTGCCATAATGGTGGCATACGCGGACTGATATCGATCTCGAAAGCCGGGTCGCATCGGGTTTTCGTATGGGGGCAGCGTATATGGCGAGAGCCGGGGCAGAAGAAGGTGCGAACAACCGTCAGTTAAGTTTGTCCGAAGAATTGCTCGCAGAAACTTACGACGCATTGCGGCGAATAGCGTCACGCCAGCTCAGCAGACAAACCTCCACACCTTCGCTCAACACCACCATGATCGTGCATGAAGCGTGGCTGAAATTGTCGACGTCGGATGGCTCGCACTATGCTGACCGCAATCACTATCTGGCCACAGCGTCGCGCGCGATGCGGCAGATCTTGGTCGACCACGCACGGCGGAAGCTGGCTGATAAACGGGGCGGCGGTGCTGTCCATGTCCAGATGGACGAAAATTTAGTGGCCGATACCGCAAGCTTCGACTCCATCGTAACGATCAATGAGGCCCTGTCCCTGCTCTCGGCGCATGCCGCCGAGCTGGAGCCGGTCGTGGAATGCCGTTTCTTTGCAGGCCTGACCGTGGAGGAGACCGCCCAGGCTCTCGACCGGTCGGTCCGCACCGTTGAACGGCAGTGGACCCGCGCACGTGCCTATCTGGCAGAACAATTCGTGGCGGATGATGGACAGGAGTCACGTTAAGCTAGGTGGACGCACACAATAACGAGAAAACTGAACCGATACCATGATGCAGGAAGTGGACATTTCCAACTGGAAGAAGGTGGATCACGCCTTCGATTTTGCGCTTTCACTGCCTGAAAGCGAGCAATTGCCGTGGGTCGACCTGCACTTCTCCGAACAACCCGAACTGCGTATGCGCACCCGCCTGCTGCTGACCCGGGCAATGCAGACCGATGCCTTGTTTGAAGACCTTGGGCGGCGACGGGACACCATCCTGGATAGCGTACTGCCCGAAACCCTCACCGGGGTCGGGGTTCCGGCTGATCTGCGGATTGGGGTTCATTACGGACCCTGGAAAGTAATCCGGCGGATCGGCACCGGCGGCCTGGCCGAGGTCTATCAAGTGGAGCGCGACGATGATCGCTATCGTCAGAAGGCAGCGCTCAAGATCATGCGCGCCTCGATTCTCAGTGCCGATGCGCTGGCGATGTTCAAGCGCGAACGGCGGGTACTGGCCAGCCTCGACCATGCCGGTCTGGTCAGGATCATTGACGGCGGCGAAACCGCGACCGGCGCGCCCTGGCTGGTTATGGAACACGTTGACGGCGTCCCCATAAATGTCTGGTGCGATGACAATCAGCTGACCATTCCCGACCGACTTAATTTGTTAGCCGAAGCGGCTGATGCATTACAGGCAGCCCACAGCCGATTGATCCTGCACGGCGATATCAAGCCCGATCACGTTGTAGTGGCAGGCGGCACCGGCATCAAATTGCTCGATTTCGGCATTGCCCAGATGCTTGACGGTGACGGAGTTGGCGCCATGGCAGCAGCCGTTACGCCGGCAATTGCATCGCCTGAACAGCGTGCGGGTACACCCATGACAACCGCCAGCGATATCTATCAGCTGGGCCTGATCGTGCAGCAGGTGCTGGCACCTTGCAAAAAGGGGCCGCAGCACGATGCGATCATCAGGATGGCCTTGGCCATCGACCGGTCAGATCAATATGCTTCGGCGGCGGAATTGGCTGCGGACCTGCGCAATCTGGCGGCGGACCATGCCATACTTGCACTGCCCGATAGCCGCACCGGTTCCATCGCACGACTTGTCCGGCATAACCGGGTAGCTGCCATGATGGCAGCGGTGATGCTGCTTGGCCTGGCGGGTTGGGGTGTATCGGCGTCGATCTATGCCAGCGAGATCCAGAAGCAGCGAAATGTCGCCTTGGCGGCGATGGACCGTGCCGAGAAAGGTCGGGCAATGTTGCTTAACCTGTTCCGCCGGGCCGATCCGCTGGAACTGGATGCTGCCGGCCCGCAACCTGCCGGGACTCTAAAAATGCTGGATACGGCGCTCGCGGATGCACGGATAAATCTTTCAGGCGATCCAGAACTGGTCGCCGATCTGATGGGCTGGACTGCGCGGGCGCACCAGAGGGCCGACGATCTGGCGGGAGCGCAATTACTTGCGGCAGAGGCAGTAAAGATGCTGCGCCGTCAAACAGAACCGCAAACCAGCAGTTATGTTTCGGCGCTCGCTTATCTAGGGCATTTGCAGAGCCTTGGCGGTGACTATAAGGTCGGACGCGAGACCATGGATCAGGCGATGTCTTTGCTTGACAGGTTCGATGCTGAGGATGAGCATGTGCTGGATGCCCTGTTGTCCCTAGCATGGAGCCACGAGGGCAATTGGACGCAGCAACGCGCATTGTTCAACCGGACATTGTTGCTCGCGAAAAAATTGGGCCAGGTTCCGGTTGAAGTGGAAGCAGGAGCGGGGCTGGGCCGGGCCTTGGCCGGACTTGGCGAGAATGACGCGGCACAGATCTTGCTGGACCGCACGCTTGCCTTGGCGAAAGCGAATTATGGCGAGAGCCACCCGCGCTTGGCGCTCGTCTATTCCGATCTTGGCAGATTGGCGAACCAGAAGGGCAATCCGCAAATAGCCATTCAGAATCACCGCAAGGCACTGGATTTGTCGGTTGCGTTTTTTGGTTCGGATTATTCGGGCAATATCGCGCACCGGAATAATCTTGCTACTGCTTTGGCCGAGACGGAACGGATCGAGGAGGCGATTATTCAATTTCAGTTTGCGCATGAGCAGACTGTGGCGGAATATGGACTGAACACGCTTGAAGAAGGAGAAGTCCTGCAAAATCTGGGGGCCGTGCAGGCGCGTACAGGCAAGTTCACCGATGCTGCCAAAGCACTGGATCAGGCCGATGTGATCTTTGCCAAACATTTGCCAGCCGGGCATCCACGGCGCGCCTTCCCGTCACTAACCCGGGCGGAAATGCGCATCGCGCAATTGCGTTTTGTTGACGCTCAAACCGAAGCCGCCCGCGCATTTTTTCTATTGTCCTCAGCGTTGCCTGAAGGCCATTTCGCGACGGAAGTCGCCCGGTGCCGGATCGGCATCGCACTGATCGGACTGGGCAAGGGGGACGAGGCCCGTTCCTATTTGCAAGCCGCAAATCGCGCGTTGGCGGCGTCAAAAACACCGGTCCTTCCAAGGCACCTGGAACCCTGCAAAAAAGCAGAACTGGCACTTTCGCGATAGGAAGGTGGCGGGTTCTGCGCCCAAACAACGTTTACCTAAATGACCGGCCTGCACTGGCTCAATCACTTAGGGAAGTTTGTCTTATGCATAGTGTTCCGAAGCTGCGCTGGCATGCGCTCATCACCATCGTGGCCATATTCGCA
>JBBSOT010000403.1:0-4879 GCA_038259455.1 Hyphomicrobiales bacterium
GACGCCGATCATCGAGAAGGAGGAGCCCGCCAGATTGCGCGCGGTGATGGTCGGCTTTGAACCAGGCGCCCGCACCGCTTGGCATACCCATCCGCTCGGTCAGACCCTCTACATCGTTTCAGGTGCCGGACGTGCGCAAAGCTGGGGGCAGCCGATCGTCGAGATAAAAGCCGGCGACGTCATTTCCTTTGCGCCCGGCGAAAAGCACTGGCATGGCGCCGGCCCCACCACCGCGATGACGCATATGGCGATGCAGGAGGCCCTCGATGGTGTCCATGCCGAATGGATGGAGAAAGTCAGCGACGAACAGTATGAAAAATGACGATCTGAAGATCGCAGCCGACCATTCACGAAAAACCCGGCACGAGGCCGGGTTTTGAGTTGCAGGCTGGAAGTCGGTGTCAGGTCAGCGATGCAGTGAATCGCTGGATGCGGGTGCAGGCTTCTTCAAGGAGAGCCTCGGATGTCGCATAGGAGATGCGGAAATTCGGACCCAATCCAAAGGCCGCGCCAAACACAACCGCCACGCCTTCAGCCTCGAGAAGTTCGCTGCAGAAAATCTCGTCATTCTCGATGACCTTGCCCGTTTCGGTCTTTTTGCCGATCAGTCCGGCGCAGGAGGGGTAAACATAGAATGCGCCTTCAGGAGACGGGCAGGTGATCCCGCGTGCTTGGTTCAGCATCGAGACTACGAGATCGCGCCGGTTCTGGAAGATCGCCTTGTTTTTGGCGATGAAGTCCTGCGGGCCGTTCAACGCCTCGACGGCAGCCCATTGAGCAATCGTGCAGGCACCTGACGTCTGCTGGCCCTGGATCATGTCCATCGCCTTGATAAGCGGTAGCGCGCCGGCCGCATAACCTATGCGCCAACCGGTCATCGCGTAGGCTTTTGAAACGCCGTTCATGGTCAGCGTCCGCTCGTAAAGCGCAGGCTCGACCTCGGCGATCGTCTTGAAGACGAAGTCTCCATAAGTCAGATGCTCATACATGTCGTCCGTCAGCACCCAGACCTTGGGGTGCTTGAGAAGAACGTCTGCCAGCGCCCTCAATTCACCCTCTGTATAGGCGGCGCCCGACGGGTTCGACGGCGAGTTCATGAGCAGCCACTTTGTCTTCGGCGTGATGGCCTTCTCGAGTTCGGTCGCCGAGAGCTTGAACCCATTGTCGATGGTTGTCGGCGCAAACACGGACGTGCCGCCACAGATTGCGACCATCTCCGGGTAGCTTACCCAGTAGGGCGTTGGAATGATAACTTCATCGCCCGGATTCAGCGTGGCCATGAAGGCATTGAACAGAATCTGCTTTCCGCCGGTGCCGACGATTGTCTGCTCGGGCCGGTAGTCGAGATTGTTCTCGCGCTTGAACTTCGTCGCGATCGCCTCGCGCAGCGGGACGATCCCGGAGACCGGCGGATATTTCGTTTCGCCGCGCTTGATCGCCGCGATCGCCGCATCCTTGATGTTGTCGGGCGTGTCGAAGTCTGGTTCTCCGGCTCCCAGCCCGATGACGTCACGACCCGCGTTTTTGAGCTCACGCGCCTTTTGCGTCACCGCGATTGTCGCGGAAGGCTTCACGCGTGCAAGGGCATCGGCAAGAAAGGCCATGATGGAATTCAACTCCACTGTGTCTGGTTTGAGATTGCGCATCTGTTTGTCCGATCTCCCGCAATTGCGCAAGCTTTTGTGCACCGGAAGAGGCTTGGCTGGCCGACGGTCAATGTCTTAACGAATGGTAAAACCTTGCGTGGCTATAGAGAGCTGAAACGCTTCGAAGCTTGGAGTAGCACCAGCCGTGTCGCGCAACATCGGGCTCGCCCACATCGTCCGCCACGATAACGGTACCTCGACCGGTATCTGGGGCCCGTATACGCTCAAAAGCGCCTTCCAGCCAATATTCGCATTCAATGCCGGCAAGCTCTCTGTCGTGGCGTTCGAAGGCCTGATGCGCCCTTTCAAGGAGGGTGAAGCGTCCACCCCGAGGGCGTTTTTGAACAATGTGCCAGGTGTTGAGCGCCTGCATGTCGAGACATTGACGAGAACGCTTCATCTCTTGAACGCCGCAACCTGCCTTTCGCGCGGCGCTGACATCTTCTTGAACTTTGACCCATCCGTCGTCACCGACCGTTCGGTTGCCGAGGCTGCATTGAACGAAATGCGCATGGTGCTTGATGAGGCCGGCGTCGATCCGCGCCGGGTCGTTTGTGAAGTGACCGAGCAAAAATCGTTCTCGCAGCAGGGACTCTACGAGTTTGTCGAGGCGTTGAAGCGGAACGGATACCGCATTGCGGTCGACGACTACGGTGCTGAAGACTCGGACATGAACCGGATACGGGATCTACATCCCGATATCGTCAAGTTCGACGCGCAATGGATCACCCGGCTGATGGAGACCGGCCCGGGCTATGCCTTGTTGACCACCATGGTTGGCACCTTTGCCGAACAGGGCATTGTCACCGTCTTTGAGGGTATCGAAGAGTCCTGGCAGCTCGAACTGGCGGAAAAATCCGGCGCATCGATGGTGCAGGGGTATGCATTGGCTCGTCCTGAGATCGCACCGACGACCTTCTCGATATTTCGCGATGCTTCGCAGGCAGCACAGGCCGATGAAAAACGTTCGGCTGTGCCACACAATGTCGCCTCAGCCGGCACCGGGAGATCGGCCATGCGAGGCAGAAATTTCGGCCGCAGGCAGCCTTCATGAGCAGAGCAACCGCATCGCCGGGCTCGCCACGTACTTCGTTCATTTCCGACGAGATCGGAATCGAGACAGCCAGTTGGGGGGCGTTCCGGCTTCGTAGCCTTTATGAGCCGATATTCGAGCGTCGAGGGATGTTGCTCCACCGTATTGGTGTCGAGGGCAAGGTCGTTCCGTATGCGAAGGGCCAACCGCTTGGCGAACCCTATCCAGTGAATGCGTCGGTCGGGCATGATTTCGAGCAAGTCTGCCAACTGCTTCACATCCGGAATCACCGCAATATCGGGCCGTCGGAGCTCGATCTGTTTCTGGACATGCTGCCTTGCAATTTGCGGGGGAACGCGGGGACGGTTGGTGACTTCGCCTCATTGACGGCACAGATGCTGGATGCCGATCTTGATCCGGGGCAGGTGGCCGGTGTGATTTATGCACCATTCGCGCGCGAATGCAGCAGACTGGTCGACCAACTGAGACGCTCTGGCGGCCGCGTTGCGATCGGTGATTTCGGGGCAGGGGAGTGGCACGAGGAACAGCTTCATTTGATCCGTCCCGACGTCGTGCGCATGGATGGCGATTGGTTCAGCCAGGTCTGCCGGCACGACTCCACGGCGGGCTTGTTCGCAACCATTGTCGATCGACTGCATGCTCTTGGAGCCAGACTTGCCGTGAAGGGGATCGACACACCGGCCAAGTTCGATGTCGCATTCAGGTCGGGCGTCGATCTGTTTCAGGGGCCATTTCTCGCCGGCCCGGCTCTTGCGGGGGCTGAATTTGACGAGACGCCCATCGACATTGCCGAAATACTTGAGCGCACCGCAAGAGGGTCCCGCACTCACGGTTGACGTATCAGCCGATCTGATGGGATCGCCAACAAAATTCGTTGGAGCAAACCTCAGCTTCGAGGCATCGTTGGGCGGTGACGGGGGCGTGCGATCGATGAAGCTTTACGGAATGCTCGATAGCGGCAATTGCTACAAGCCGCGCCTGTTGCTTGCAAAACTCGGCAGGTCATTCGAGCATGTGGAGGTCAGTTCGCATGACGGCGGTACGCGAACGGCCGAATATAAGGCCAAGAACCCCAACGCGATGGTCCCACTTTTGGAATTCGACGATGGTCGCAGGCTTGCTGAATCCAACGCCATTCTCTTGCACCTGGCTGAAGGAACCCGGTTTGTTCCTCAGGACTCCTATCAGCGTGCGCTGGCCTACCAGTGGATGTTCTTCGAGCAGTATAGCCATGAGCCCTATATCGCGGTTCGGCGTGCGCTCCTGACCTTTCCAAGCCGGGCTGCCGACGCCACGCCTGAGCGGCTTGCCCAGACGCTTGAGCGAGGAAACAGGGCTTTGTCCATAATGGACAAGGTCCTGGTCTCGTCAGCGTTCTTTGCCGGAGACGCGCTCAGCGTCGCCGATATCGCGCTCTACGCTTACACGCATGTGGCCGCTGAAGGTGGGTTCGACCTTGGCCGCTACCCGGCTGTCGGCGAATGGCTTTCTCGGGTGGAGCGCGATCCCGGACACGTCCCAATGGATTGGTTGCCCTGAACCGCTGCGGAATCTTGGCGATAACCAGAATCCGGACAACAAAAAGGCGGGGAAAACCCCGCCTTCCGCTCCTCGGTAGCCTGACCGGAAACATCTTCACCAGAGCCTGCAGCTATCTGCTGTTCAGGTCATCCGATTCTGAATGCGACCGTCGCGCGCCATCCGGCGCGGCTGCCAGTACATCCGTGACTTGCCGCGCGCTCCCACCTTTCGGTCGGGGGCGCGCGAAATTAAATCAGGCTGCCTTGGTCAGAGATCCAGCCGAAGACTTGCCAGTGCGGCGGTCCTGCTCGATCTCGAAGTTGATCTTCTGGCCTTCAACCAGGTTCGACATGCCAGCGCGCTCGACTGCGGAGATGTGGACGAAAACGTCCTGACCGCCATCGTCGGGCTGGATAAAGCCGAAGCCCTTGGTGGAGTTAAACCACTTGACTGTTCCAGTTGCCATTTCAGTATTCCTTCATATGCGACGTTATGTATGGCGCGGCCAAAGCCTTGCCGTTTCGTATCGAGATTTTGGAGATAGACGTCAGCAAACGCGAGAACCGCGGGCCTCTGGATCGATCGGCCGAAATATCAATGACTCGCATATAGGCGAAGCGGAGGCAAAAAACAATAGCGTGTCCTCTAATCTGCGAGC